>DAIQQA010000048.1:0-28601 GCA_036787045.1 Burkholderiales bacterium
CTTCCGGGCGCAGACGAGGAAGTGCATCATCGTGTGGTTCGACACTTCCTCGGTTCCGAAGGAGGCGGTGTTCGCCAGGAGGACGCCGTTCCTGGTTGCCTCCTCCAGATCCAGGTGGTCATAGCCGTGACCGAACGAGACGAGGCCCTTGCAGCGGCCGTTCAGGCCCATCTGCGCGAAGGCCGCCCGGTCGAACCCGTGACCCTGGAGCATCGCAACGTCCACGTCACGCAGCGCCTGGATCAACTCCGCCGTGTCGTGACCTTCGTAGCGCACAACCGTCCCGCCGGCGAACTGCACGGCACGGCTCTGCTGCTCCAGCGAGGGCGGCTCGGAGGTCGCAGTCTTCGCCGGGCCAACGTAGAGCACTCTGAAGGGTTTCGTCATGGATAGCCTCGTTTGAGAGCTGGCGTGCATGGTTCCGCCAGAGACGGCGAACCGTACCACACCTTGCGCGCCACCACTTCGCCGGTCAGACCTTGCGCCCATAGTTCAAGAGCCCCGCCGGCCCCTTCGGCGGGTGAGCGCGGATCGCAGCCTCGTCCGGCTCGGTACCCCAGCCGGGCCGATCGGGCATGACCAGATGACCGTCGACGATCTCGGGGAGGTGGCTGAACAGCTCATGGTCCCAGGCGATCCGGTCGATGTCGGTCTCTAGGATGCGCAGGTTCGGCACGACCGCCGCGAAGTGCGCATTCATCATCGTGCACAGGTGGCCGTAGAAGTTGTGCGGGGCGACGTTGACCTCGTGCGCCTCGGCTGCTGCTGCGATCTTCATCGACTGCCATACCCCGTTCCAGGGGGTGTCGATGATGGCGACGTCCATCGCCTGCTCGCGGAAATAGGGGAGGAACTCGCGCAAACCGAGCAGCGTCTCGCACGAGCTGATCGGATGCGGGCTGTGCCGACGGATGAGCCCCAGCGCCTCGGGACTGTAACTGTCGATCTCGACCCAGAACATTTCAAGATGGGCGATGGCTCGGAGGATCTTGAGATAGCCCTCGGTTTTGGCGTTGAAGTTCAGGTCGAGCAGAATGTCGACGTCCGGACCGGCGCCGTCGCGGAGTGCCTCGAGGTGCATGACGAGATTGCGCAGGACGTCCCGCTCGACGTTCAACTCCGGCGAGAACGGGACACCGAAGCCCGGCCGCCAGCCGCGGGGATTCTGCTGGTCCGTGTCGTAGGTGAAGATGTTGGTCTTCAGCGCACGCAAACCCTTCTCGCGCACTTCGCGGCCTATCGCCTTGACCCCATCGAGGTCCGTGATGGCAGGCTTGTAGTGTGTGGGGTGATTGATCCGCCACGTAGCGCAGTGCGACCAATACACACGGATACGGTCGCGGATCTTCCCGCCGAGTAGCTCGTACACCGGCACGCCGAGCCCCTTTGCCTTGGCGTCGAGCAGGGCGTTCTCTATTGCTCCCATGGCAAGTGCGACGATGCCGCCGGCGGCCGGGCGGGTGGCACAATAGAGCTCGGCGTAGATGCGTTCGTGCGCGCCGACCGGCTGGCCGACGACGCGGGCCGCGAGCCGCTCGATGACGGTGCTCACGCCGGGCGCGCCGAACCCCTCATCGAACTCGCTCCAGCCGACGACACCGGTATCGGTGGTGAGCTTGACGAAGTGGTAGTTGCGCCATCCGGCATCGCAGGCCAGCGTCTCGATGCTCTTGACCTTCATGGTTTCCTCCTTCTGAAGAGTGATTCGCGTTCGAACAACGGCAGAGACGTTACCAAACCCGGCAGACCCCTGGGCAAATATGGCAGAGTTGCCCGACCATGACCTACGACTACATCATCGTCGGCGCCGGCTCGGCGGGCTGCGTGCTGGCGAATCGGTTGACCGCGGGCGGCCGCTACAGGGTGCTGCTCCTCGAGGCCGGGCCACGCGACACCAATCCCTGGATCCACGTTCCGCTCGGCTATGGGAAGCTGTTCGCTACCCCGAGCGTGAACTGGATGTACCAGTCGGAGCCCGAGCCCGAGCTGAACGGTCGCAGCGTGTTCACGCCGCGCGGCAAGGTGCTTGGCGGCTCCAGCTCGATCAACGGGCTGGTCAACATTCGCGGCCAGCGCGAGGACTTCGACGATTGGGCCAGGCTCGGCAACCCGGGTTGGAGCTACGCGGACGTGCTGCCTTACTTCCGGAAATCCGAAGATCAGCAGGGCGGAGAAAGCGAATACCACGGAGCAGGCGGGCCGCTCTCGGTTAGCGCGCTGCCGGACCGGCACGCCCTCTGCGACGCCTTCATCGCGGCGGCTGGCGAGATCGGAATTTCGCGCAACGACGACTTCAACGGTGAGCGGCAGGAAGGCGCCGGCTATTATCACGCGACGGCACGCAAGGGGCGGCGGGTGAGTTCCGCGGTCGCCTACCTGCGCCCGGCCCGGAAACGGCCGAATCTGCGCTTGCAGACCGAGGCGCTCGTCACGCGCATCCGCTTTGAAGCCCTGCGGGCCGTCGGCGTGGGGTACCAGATGGGGGGCGTCTCACACACTGCGCGGGCGCATCGCGAGGTGCTGCTGTGTGGTGGCTCCTTCAACTCGCCGCAATTGCTGCAGCTCTCCGGGGTGGGGTCACGGGCCCTGCTCGAGCGCCATGGCATTCCAGCCGTGCTCGATGCGCCGGGTGTCGGCGACGGCCTCCAGGATCACTTCTATGTCCGCACGGTCTGGAGGTGCACCCAGCCGATCACGGTCAACGACACCATGGCGAGCCTCGCGGGACGGATCGCAATGGGATTGCGCTATGCGTTCTTGCGCCGCGGTCCCTTGACCGTCAGCGCGGGTTACGCAGGCGCCTTCCTGCGTACGCGTCCCGAGCTCACTCGTCCGGACGTGCAGCTCTACCTCATCAACTTCAGTACGGACAAGATGGGGACGTCGCTGCATCCGTTCTCCGGATTCACGGCGTCGATGTCGCCATTGCGCCCCGAGTCACGAGGTTTCGTGCGCATCCGGTCGGCCGATCCACACGAAGCTCCGGCGATTCAGTACAACTACCTCTCGACGGAGAATGACCGGCGAACTGCGATCGACGGCCTGAAGACGATTCGCGCGCTCATGCAGGGCAACGCGATGAAGCCATACGTCCTCGCCGAGCACGCACCCGGTGATCGCGCTCGCACGGACGACGAATGGCTCGACTATGCGCGTCAGGTCGGCGGGACGGTGTATCACCCCACGTCGACGTGCCGGATGGGGCAGGACGGGCTGGCCGTCGTCGACGAGCGTCTACGCGTGCGTAGACTCGCGGGGCTACGCGTAGTCGATGCCTCGATCATGCCCAATGTGGTTTCGGGCAACACCAACGCGGCCACGATCATGATCGCGGAGAAGGGGGCGGACATGATTCTCGAGGACGCGCGAGCGTCGTGACCATGACCACGCCATGGGTGGCCCGATCGAGAGCGTTCGTTCCCTCCGCGGCTCCAGAAGCTCGCCTCGCCGGGGCGTGATAGCCTCGCCAGATGCCCGCTTACCACTTGGCCCTGCGGCTAGACCCTCGCGACGCGCAGCCGAACTGGCTGTACGACCCCGCCGCGCCGGCGTTTCGCAAGTCCTTCTACCGCTCGCTCGGGCTGCGCGGGACCGACACCTGGGCCACGATCGATCCGCTCGCGCCGAAGAGCGGCGCCACGCTCGACCGGATCGAGCTTCTCGTCAAGTCCGGCGCGGTCGCGCTCGCCGAAGCGCGGCTCCGGGAATCGCTGACCGGGCAGGAGCTGGAAGCGTGCGAGTGGTTCGCGCTGGAGAACCGCTTCTTCAAGGGCGATCCCGGATTCTCGCTCTGGGACGACTACCCGTCGTGCCGGTCGGCCGCGATCCCGGATGGGATCCACCTGTTCGCGGACGTCGTCGTCTCGGAGGCATTCCGCGGCGGATGGGTGCGCGACGAAGCGTATCGGTCCGACCCACTCCTCGCCCGGTTCGCGAGCCTCCTGCCCGAGAAGTCCGAGGCGGCGTTCGTTGGCCTGACGGTCCTCTCCGTGCCGCGCTACTCGCGGGCGTACCTGCCCGTGGCCGATTTCGCGTACGTATCGCTCACCCCGGATGGTCCGAACCGGGAGGGCAAGGTGCTCAGGTTCCGCCGGCTCTGCGCGAGCCGTCGGGCGCGCGATGCGCTGCTCGGTGCAGGGCTCATCCGGGAGCAGGACGCCGAGCCGCTGCTCGTGGTCGACGCACCGCCGGTGGGCGCACCCGATCTCGATCGCCTGCATCCTCCGCCGCCACCCATGTACACCGATGCCGAGCTTGCGGGGCTGCGCGCGGCGGAGCAGGCAATCAGCCGCCGGTAGGCCGCTTAAGCATCTGCCGGTCGCGCTTGGTCGGGCGGCCGCGCAGGCCTAACGCGGGCTCGGGGAGCGCACAGCAGACATGATCCCGGAGGATGCGCGAACAGCCTGACAACGGCTGCCGTCCGAGCGCCGTGAGGCGCACCGTTCTACCGCACCCGCTCCCACACCAGCACACCGATCACCTCCTGCCCGCCGCGACGGATCGGCGGGGTGGTGAGGATCAGCTTGTTGTCCTCGAGCTTGTAGTAGCGCACCTGTTTGCTGCCGGTCCAGTTCGGGAACATCGCCTGCTGGACGTGGTGGGTGACGGTGCGCGCACGCTCGTCCACCTCGTAGCGCCCCCAATAGGCGTTGTAGCTTTCGAACGCAGCCTTGATCTCCTCCGAGCTGCCGCGCAGTTGGTCGCCTACCGCGAAGCGAGCGCGCTCCCGGCGGCCAAGCTGTGCCGACATGTTGCCGTGGGCGTCGTACATGATCATGCCTTGGGGCTCGGGACCCCAGGGGGAGTCCAGTACCGTTCCGTCCACGGACCGGTACTCGGCGGACACCAACCGCCAGGCACCAGGGAAGCGGCTGGCCTCGCTCATGGCCTGGGCGCCGGATACTGCGATCACTGCCGCGAAGCAAAGCGCGGCCTGTAGCACGCGCTCGACCCACTTCATGTTCATGTCGGCCCCTCTTGTCTGTTGTAGGGCCGACGGCTTCAGTCCGTCTGCCCCGACGCCGATTATAGGGCGGGCGCCATGCTGGCGTAGAATCCGCCCCTGACAATACTGCAGGTGCTGCATATGCGCCCTGGCCTGTTCCTGATCCGGGCCTACCTGAACGCCTACCGCAAGGCCTCGGAGTTTCTCGCCCACAAGCTGCGGCGGAACTTCTATCTGTATCTGGCCGCGCTGTTCTCCGTAGCGGTGGTGCTGGATGCGTTCGTGTTCCATCAGATCGTCGACATGCGCCAGCGCGCCTACGACCTGGTGATCAAGAACCGCTTCATCAAGCCGAAGCCGGACCCGCAGATCGTCATCGTCGATCTCAACGAGAAAAGCCTGGCGGACATGGCGTCCGAGTACGGACGCTGGCCCTGGCCCCGCCAGGTCCTGGGCGAGTTCCTCGAGCAGGTGCAGGAGCAAGGGCCCAGAGCAGTGGTGTTCGACATTCTGTTCAGCGACCCCGACGTCTACAACCCGGACAGCGACACCTACTTCAACGACGTGGTCGCCGCCAGCGAGAACACGTTCTTTCCGCTGCTGCGCCTGCCCGAGGAGAACGACAAGCTCAGCCAGGTCAAGCCGAACATGATCGGCGGCGTGAGGGCGGCTCCAGATCTGCCGCAGCAGGACGTCACCGTCGCGGTGGTGCTGCCCTTCTTCAAGGCGGCCTTGGACAGCGGCCGCCTCGGCACGCACAACATCTATCCCGACCAGGACGGCATCGTGCGCTCCTATCGCATGGTGCACCAAGTGGGGGGCTGGCTCATCCCGTCGCTGCCGCTTCGCGTCGGCGAAGTGCTCGACTGGAAGCTGCCACAGCGCCCGGACATCCTGCTCAACTGGCGGGGCAAGCCGTTCACGTATCGCTACGTCACGTTCAGTGACGTGTATTTCGACCTGCTGTCGCGCGACCGGAAGCGACCGCCGGACGAGTTCAAGGACAAGATCGTCATCATCGGGTCGACCGCGCCGAGCCTGTTCGACATCAAGGCTACGTCGATGGCGAAGCAGTTCCCGGGCGCGGAGGTCCTGGCCACGGCGATCGACAACGTCAAACACAACGACTTCATCCGTGCGCCGCAAAGCCGGATCCCGGCGCTGGTGGCGGCCCTGATCATTCTCTGGGCGACCGCACTGGGCTTCTTCAAGGATGTCGAGGCGGAGCGCTTCGCCAAGGTGTTCGGGCTGTCGCAGGTCGGGCTGCTGGTGAGCTCCTATCTGACCATCAACCTGACCAACTTCTACCTCAACCTCACTGGGCCGGTGTTCATCGGCTTCGTCTATTTCTCCATCGCCAAGATCTACCAGCTCGCCACCGCACGTGCCTTGGAACGCAACCTCCTGGCCGAGAGTCTCAAGGGTACGGGTAGCCAGGCGGCCACCATGGCGGTGTTCCACATCCGCGGGCGCGACGACACCACCAACGCGGTGTTCATGCGTGCGCTGAAGAAGGCGGTGGAGCGAACCGGCACGGCGCCGAAGGACGTCGAGGTCCTGCGCGGCAAGCAGCGCGGGGTATTCGGGCTGTTCGATACGACGCTGGTGGTGTCCTGGGTGCACCCGCGTGACAACGCGACCCAGGCGGCGACCGTAGACAAGGAGGCCCGGGAGCTGATGGCCGCCATACCGGAACTGATCGCCGCCAACCGGATCGGCGGCGAGACGTTGGAGGAACACGCGCTGCACCGGCTGGCGTTGGGTGCGGAGGGTAAGGTGACTGCCGCCGAATGGCGACATCTGTTCGCCGAGACGCTGGCTCGGATCGAGCCGGCGCGTTAGCGCAAAGCTTCAATCCGTAGTCAAGAGGTGATCGAACGATGCGACGAACGACGCTGATGCTGCTGGTTGCCGGCCTGCTCTTCGCGGCCGGCGCTCGAGGGGCCGAAATGGGCACCGCCCTGAAAGCCGACGAGGTCAAGGCGGAGCCCTTCCGCGACGCCAAGAAGGTAGGCGACATTGCGAAAGGCGACAAGGTCGAGATACTGGCCAAGAAGAGCGGCTGGCTGCAGATCAAGGTGAAGGGTAAGCAGGGCTGGGTCCGGCTGCTATCGGTGCGGCGCGGTGAGGCTGGCAAGGCGGATGCGGCCAAGGACGCGGGAAGTATTGTCGGGCTCGCCACGGGGCGCACGGGCACCGGGCAGGTGGTGTCCACCACCGGCGTTCGCGGGCTGGGCGAGGAGGATCTGAAGCAGGCGAAGTACAGCGAGGAGCAGATGAAGAAGGCCGAGTCCTATCGCGTCTCGGCACAGGTGGCGCAGAAGTTCGGTCAAGCCGGTCAACTGTCGGTCCGGCAGATGGCGTTCCTGCCGGAGCCGAAGCGGGCGGCTTCGAGCAGCTCAGAAGGCGGGAGGCAATGATGCGTAATGCGATAACCGCAACAGTCGCAATTGTCCTCGGAGCCTGCGTTTTGCCGGCGCAGGCGCAGTTCGACGATCTGGAGAAAGCGCTCAAGAAGGTGCTCCCTCCGGCCGAGCAGCCCAAAAAGGAAGAGGCCAAGCCCCAGCAGCCGCAGCCCAAGGAAGCGGAGAAGCCGCAGCAGGCGCAGCCCAAGCAGGAGGCGAAACAGGAAGAGAGCTTCAGCATTCCGCCGTTCGGACCGGTGCCCCTCCAGGACGAAGTCAAGATCGGACGGCAGGTCGCGGGCAATCTGCTGGGTGCGGCACCGTTGGTGCCAGATGCGAAGCTGCAGCAATACGTCAACAGCGTCGGACGCTGGGTCGCGTTGCGCAGCGGCCGGCCGGATCTGAACTGGACGTTCGGCGTGATCGAGTCGGGCGACATCAACGCGTTCGCTGCACCCGGCGGCTATGTCTTCGTGACGCGTGGGCTCTACGTTCGCCTGAAGGATGAGGCCGAGCTGGCCGGCGTGCTGTCGCACGAAATCGCCCATGTGCAACAGCAGCACCATCTGAAGGTGCTGCAGCAGCAGCAGCTGATCGGGTTGGGCAGCCAGCTGCTGGGCAAGCAAGTCGGCGGCGACGCGGCCGTGCAACGGCTGATCGGCAGCGGTGCCGAGATCATGGCGCGCGGCCTGGACAAGTCCGCCGAGTTCGAGGCGGATCGCATCGGTGTGGTTCTAGCTACGCGCGCGGGCTATGATCCCTGGGGCCTGCCGTCGGTGCTGCAGGACATCGGTGCGGTGTCCAAGAGCGACAGCGGCGTGGCGCTGCTGTTCAAGACCCACCCCCATCCCGACGAGCGGCTGTCCGCGCTATCCGAGGCCATGGGTGAGCGCTTCGACGGCGTGAACGGCCAGGCGGTGAAGAACCGACTCTACCGGTTGCCGGCGAAGTAGCCCTATCGCTTCCTACCATTGACTGCGCAAACCGGGCACGCAAAGGACGCAAAGCAGAAGCTGATTCGGCCCCAGGACGCCAAAAGCCCATTGTGCTCCCGTGTCCTGCGTGCTTTGCGCTCCCGCTTACAGCAGCAGACAGGGCATGCAGCTTGCTCCGCTGACGGCATCCTTCCAGCGGAGACAGTGCGATGAGCCAGCAACCTCAAGGTGTGGATGCACCGAGCGGCAGCCTGGGCGGCGTGATGCGACTGATCGGTGCGGGTTTCATTCTGGTGCTCGCGATCATCGGCACGCTCGTCGTGCTCGACGTCACGCCCCTCGATCAGGCCGGCGAGGTGACCCGGAAGGTGTTGCTGATCGCGGTGATCGTGGCGCTCACCAGTGCTGCCGTGGCGCTGCTCATGCGGCGCCGGTAAAGGTCATCGGGCCAAGAGCTCGACCGGGGCGATACGCCGCGCGAGCTTCTGGGCGCGGCGTATCACGGTCACCTCTGCGCTGCGGCCGAGATAGGCCTCGGTGAGCAGCCTGTGCAGATCGTCGATGCCCGCCACGGGCACTGCGTCCCACTGCACGATCACGTCGCCTTCCTCCACACCCGCCGCGTGCGCCGGGCTCCCGGCTTCCACCGACATCACGCGCACGCCACTTTCCACCGGCAGCTCGAAGTGCCGGACCAGGCGCCGCGGCAGCGAGATGTTCTGTCCGGCCACGCCGATGTAGCCGCGGCGCACCCGCCCATGGCGAAGCAGCTGCGCGACGACGATCTTGGTGGTATCGATGGCCGTCGCGAAGCAGATGCCCTGGGCTGCTGCGATGATCGCCGTGTTTACGCCGATCACCTCGCCATGCGAGTCCACCAGCGGTCCGCCCGAGTTGCCGGGGTTGAGCGCCGCATCGGTCTGGATCACGTCGTCGATCAGGCGCCCCGACTGCGACCGCAGCGAACGGCCCAGCGCGCTCACCACTCCGGCGGTCACCGTACACTCGAATCCGTAGGGGTTGCCGATGGCAATCGCCAGCTGACCGACCCGCAGGCCACGCGAGCTGCCCAGCCGCACCGCCGGCAGCTTGCCGCCCGAGACCCGGATCAGCGCAAGGTCGGTGTGCGGGTCGTCGCCGATGAGGTCTGCTTCAGCGGCCTGGCCGTCGTTGAAGCTGACCAACAGCTTCAGCGCATCTCCGGCGACGTGGCTGTTGGTGAGGATCAGACCGTCCGGGGTGAAGATGAACCCGGAGCCGCTCCCGGCAGCCTCGCGTGTGCCTCGGGGTGTGCGTACCCTTCGGCGCACGTCGATCTTCACGACGGCCGGACTGACCGACTCGGCCGCTGATACCACTGCCTGCGAGTAGGCATCCAGCAGCGCTGCATCGTCATGGTCGGCCGGCCGGCGCGACATTGGCGCGAGCGGATCGGGAGAGGCGTTTTCGACGAGAGTGAGATGGGCGCGTCGGCGCGCATTGCCGTGCATGGCTTTCTCCTGTGCAGACTGCCCCGAGCAGATGCGGTTGCCCGGACGGAAAGTCAAGTGGCGTCCCTGCGTCCTGGATGCGTGCGCGCGAGCGGTCGGTGCCTGCTGCAACACGCCTCGCGAGGAATCCATCCCACACACGGATTCGGGCTAGCGCGCAGCGGATCTCCCGTAGAATAGAGCGCCCATCGGCCCTGTGTTCTCAGCACATCCCACTCGAGATGACGACTCCCAGAATCCTCGCCCTTGCCGGCGCCACGCGCACGAACTCCTGGAACAAGAAGCTGATTCGCGCAGGCGCCGACGCGGTCCGGCGCGCCGGTGGTGAGGTCACGCTGATCGACCTGCGCGATTTCGCCATGCCGCTCTATGACGGCGACCTCGAAGCGCAGGACGGCCTGCCGCCCGGGGCGCGAGAGCTGAAGCGGCTGATGGTCGAACACCATGGGTTTCTGATTTCCGCGCCGGAGTACAACAGCTCCATCTCAGCGGTGCTCAAGAATGCCATCGACTGGGTCTCGCGGCCGCAGCCCAACGAGCCGTCGGCGGTGGCCTTCCGCGGGAAGGTGGCGGCGTTGCTGGCCGCCTCGCCCGGCAACCTCGGCGGGATCAGGGGCCTGTTCGCCGTCAGGCAGATCCTCACGGTGCTCGGGACGCTGGTGATCCCGACCCAGTTCGGGCTGGCAAGGGCGAACGAGGCGTTCACCGAAGACGGCAGCCTGAAGGATGCCGGCCAGCAGAAGACCGTCGACACAGTGGCCAGCGAGCTGGTGAGCGTGATTGGGCGCTTGAACCGGTAGACGCGAACGCAGCCGCAGAGGCGAGTTACCCGCGCACGCGAGGGGGGATGAGAGAAACGTCGTGTGTGCGCGCAGGACCCCATCACGCTTCGCGTGCCACGCCGACTGCGCCGCGACGGCGCGGCGTCAAGAAAAGCTCTCCGTGCGCACCGTTGCAGGGCGCCGGTTTCCGCGGACGCGCCGTGCTGGTGCGAACCAGTCTTGCGTGGAGCTGCTCCCGTGGGTTAAGTCCCTATTGCAGTTGTGTTTCTCCGGGTGGAGCCGGAATGGCACAGGTTCTGCGATTATCCTGCTACGAGACCGCCCATAAAGAGCAATAGACAGGGGTGCGCGACGGCCCCGTGACCCGACCATGTTCTCCGACACCTGCTTCAACGAAATGTACGCGCCGGACGGCCACGTGCGCGTTCACTACCAGCCGCTGGCCGAATGGCTCACCAGCACACCGGGCGAGCGCATCGGCCAGATGCGTCAGGCGGCCCAGATCCTGTTCCACCGGGTCGGTATCACCTTCGCGGTGTACGGCGACGAGAGCGGTGCGGAGCGGCTGATCCCGTTCGATATCCTGCCTCACATCATCCCGCTGGCGGAGTGGCGCGAGCTGCATGCCGGGCTCAAGCAACGCGTGCGGGCGCTCAACATGTTCCTGCACGACGTCTACCACGAGCAGGAGATCCTCAAGGCAGGCCGCATCCCGGCGGAGAAGGTGACCGGCAACGTGCTGTTCCGCCGCGAGATGCAGGGGATCGACGTCCGAGGCGGCATTTATGCTCACGTCGCCGGGGTCGATCTGGTGCGCGCAGGGCAGGGCGAGTACTACGTGCTCGAAGACAACCTGCGAACGCCCTCGGGCGTGTCGTACATGCTGGAAGACCGCAAGATGATGATGCGCCTGATGCCGGAGCTGTTCGGCCGCCAGCACATCGAGCCGGTCGAGCATTATCCCGATCTCCTGCTCGAGACGCTGCGCAGCGTGGCACCGAAGGGCGTGCACAACCCTACCGTCGTGCTGCTGACGCCGGGGCAGTACAACTCGGCCTACTTCGAGCATGCCTTCCTGGCGCAGCAGATGGGCATCGAGCTGGTGGAGGGCGCCGATCTGCTCGTCAAGGACGACGTGGTCTACATGCGCACGACCAGTGGCCCGCAGCCAGTGGATGTGGTGTACCGTCGCATCGACGACGACTTCCTCGATCCGCTGGCGTTTCGTCCCGACTCGATGCTCGGAGTGCCCGGCCTGGTGTCGGCCTACCGCAAAGGCCGCGTGACACTGGCCAACGCCATCGGCACCGGCGTGGCCGACGACAAGTCGGTCTACCCCTATGTCCCGGAGATGATCCGCTTCTATCTGGGGGAAGAGCCGATCATCGCCAACGTGCCGACCTGGCTGCTGGAGAAGCCCGAGGATTGCGCCTATGTCCTCGAGCACCTCGACGAGCTGGTGGTCAAGGAGGCGCAGGGCTCCGGCGGCTACGGCATGCTGATCGGGCCGACCGCAAGCCCGCGCGAGCGCGAGACCTACCGCGAGCGCATCCTCGAAGCTCCGCACAAGTTCATCGCCCAGCCGACGCTCTCGTTGTCCACCTGCCCGACCTTCGTCGACCAGGGTGTCGCGCCGCGCCACATCGACCTTCGCCCCTTCGTGCTGTCCGGCGGGAAAGACGTGGTGATGGTGCCGGGCGGTCTGACGCGCGTGGCGTTGAAAGAGGGGAGCCTGGTGGTCAACTCCTCGCAGGGCGGGGGGACCAAGGATACGTGGGTGGTCGGCTGATGCCGATCACCCACGGGCGCGAGGCGCGAGCCGCGAGGCACGAGATGCGCTATGGCGATTCGGGATGTGCGACCGATCTCCCGAACCTCGAGGTGCGCGCCATACACCTTGCGTTGCGGGACCTACGCCTCGACCCTCGTGCCTCGGGCCTCGAGACTCGCGCCTGATGCTTTCCCGCACCGCCAACAACCTCTACTGGATGGCCCGTTACGTCGAGCGGGCGGAGAACACGGCGCGCATCCTGGACGTGACCTACCGGATGTCGCTGATGCCCCAGGACCCCAAGCTGGTGACGCAGGAATGTTCATCGGTCCTACCAGCCAGGCGCCGCGCGTGGACGAGGCGCGCGACGACAGCCTCTACGAGCTGGAGATCGCGTTCCAGGAGATGGACCGGCAGCAGAAGGCGGGTGAGGAGACGCTCAAGCCGTGGCTGGTCGACCGGTTGTTGCGCAACCTGCTGGTGGATCTGACCGGAAACACGCACCGGGCCGAGTTCTCTATCGACAAGCTCTACTCACCGGATTCGGCCAACGGCCGCCTCGGCCTGCTGGAGTTCCGCGCCTTCGAGATGCCGCCGCACTGGCAGATGAGCTGCGTGCAGCTCCTGCTCCTGCGCACGCTGATCGCGCGCTTCTGGAAACAGCCGTACAAGGGCCGGCTGATCCCCTGGGGCACCAGCCTGCACGACCGCTTCATGCTGCCGCATTTCGTCGCCGAGGACATGCGCGACGTCGTCCTCGACCTGCAGGCCGATGGCTATCCGTTCAGGTTCGAGTGATTCGCCCCGTTCTTCGAGTTCCGCTTCCCCCGCTACGGCACGGTCGTGTATCAAAGCATCTCGCTCGAGCTGCGTCAGGCGCTCGAACCGTGGCACGTGCTGGGCGAGGAGGTGCAGGCGGGCGCTACCGCGCGCTACGTCGATTCCTCCGTCGAGCGCATGCAGGTGAAGATCAACCACATGACCGGCAACCGCTTCGCTGTCGCCTGCAATGGCCGGACGCTGTCGCTCGCGCCGACCGGCACGCACGGAGAGTACGTGGCGGGTGTGCGCTACCGGGCCTGGCAGCCACCTTCTGCGCTGCACCCCACCATTCCCGTCCACACGCCGCTGGTGTTCGACATCGTCGACCTGTGGAGCGGGCGTTCCCTGGGCGGCTGCACGTATCACGTCTCCCATCCCGGCGGGCGCAGCTACGAGCGCTTCCCGGTCAACGCCAACGAGGCCGAGGCGAGGCGCATGGCGCGTTTCACCCCTCATGGCCACACGCCCGACGCCATGCTGTTGCGCGCCGAGCGGCCCAGCCCCAGCTTCCCATTGACACTGGATCTGCGCCGCGCGCCGGACTATGAGGGAGCGGGCGTGCTGCCGGCGACGGTGGTTCATCAAGGGCAGCAACAGCAGCAGCAGTGACTGCACGGTTACTGGCGCCTACAGCCTACGGCCTGAAGCGGGGGACGCAGAGGAGAACAGAGAGGACGCGGAGGAAAACGGGATTGTTGCCGGTCACGGCTGACGCAACGGCGGTGTAGTGGATATGGGTGCTGGCCTACCTCCGCGGCTTCGCAGCCCCATTCTTCTGCGTCCTCGCCTTTCTTCCTCCGCGTCCTCTGCGTTCCTCGCTTTGAGGGGTAGGGGTCTGGAAGCGGCAGCGCCTAGACGGTCTGCTGGCCGTGGAACAGCCGCACGACGTGCTGGGCCTCGGCGAAGAACAGCCAACGCTCGATCAGCAGTCCCATGAGGCATAGCAGCGCCGCGATGCCGAGGATCCAAGCGTTTCCGGTTCCCGCAACGAGGACGATGGCCGGGATCAGAACGCTCAGAAGAAAGAAGAGCCATCGCAGCAGCCGCGCACGCTCGCGGCCGAGCCGGAAAACGAACTCCTGGGTCAGGAAGGTCCCGTGCGTATGGCCGACGTCCAGGAGTTTCGCCTGCACAGCCGTCATGCCGACGGCCGATGCGAGCGAGTGCGTTCCCGCGCGCGTGGCGCTGAACCTGCGGTAGTAACGCCACTTGATCGCGCCGGCGACGGTGAGCGCGATTGCGGCCAACGCCACGTACCCGCCGGTCGCCTTTCCATCAGCAGCGGCCAGCGCCAGGAGGATCAAGCCTCCGGACAGGTGCCCGTTTACCAGATAGGCGGCAGGCACCAGCCGGTTATGCCATTGGGGAATGGTCTTGAGACACGCGTAGATCATCCCGGTGCTGAAAAGCACGGCCCAGGCGAGTGCGATACCGGCGAGTCCCAGAGCTGTCTGCCATGCGCTCGGCCACGCGAGATGGACCGACGCCAGATAACCCAGCGCGACCGGAAAGAACAGCAGCGCCAGCACGCCTTCGCGCGACAACCACGAGGTCCGAAACCGCGTCACAGCCCGCCAGGCGTTCCTGGGGTTGGCCAGATGCAAGGTCGATGACAGGAGCCCGCCCGCTACCAGTGCGAGCGCGAGTACTCCACCGACCAGATGCATCGCCGGTCCGGGAGCCGAGCTCCAGCCGGTGAGGTACACGATCGCCAGCAGCGCGAACAGGCCCAAGCCGGCGCCGGAGAGCACGGTGAAGAAAATGACGGAGAAGGCGGGACGCATCGGTGAGTCTGGCGGTCAGGTCAGCGACGTATCAGCTGAGCTGCGAGCGATTGCAGCCGCTCGAGCAATCCGGTCTGCGGTGCGGCCTGCGCATCGATCTCGATGGCGGGCGGCTTACGCGGCGGCAGATAGCGATTCACCGGACTGTAGCCCAGCTCCGGCAGCATGCCGAAGCCGGCCCGCTCGCGTACCTTCCGCGAGACTGCCGACCCGGGATCATCGAAATCGCCGAACATCCGCGCGTGCGCTGGGCACGCCAGCACGCACGCGGGCTGCCGCTCCGCCAGCGGGAGGTCTTCGCTGTAGATGCGGTCGACGCACAACGTGCACTTCTTCATGGTGCCAGCGTTCTGGTCAAGCTCGCGCGCGCCGTACGGGCAAGCCCAGGAGCAGTAGTTGCAGCCCATGCACTTGTCGGGGTCGACCATGACGATGCCGTCGGTGCGCTTGTATGAGGCGCCGGTCGGGCAGACGGTGACGCATGCGGCATCCTCGCAGTGCATGCAGGACATCGGCACGTTCAGCGTCTTCGATTCGGGATATTCGCCGACCTCGTAATGACGGATGCGGTTGAGCCACACCCCGCTGGGCTCGGCGCCGCGGGCGTCGTAGTCGGGCAGCGGCCCGGCAACTCTGGAGCCGTCGTTCCATTCCTTGCATGCCACAGCGCAGGCGTGGCAGCCGACACAGGTGTCCAGATCGATGACCAATCCCAACTTCATCTCGAAACCTTCACCACAGAGGCACAGAGGCACAGAGCAAGCAGCAAACTGTCGCAGACCAAGTCCGCAGCAGTGTGAGAGGCATCCACTTCCATCAACCCGGCAACCATCCTCATTGAAACAAACCTCTGTGCTTCTGTGTCTCTGTGGTTCATTAGGTCACAGACTCAAGGCAGCGCCTTGACAGGGGGAAACACGGGCCAGATCCCCGTTTCGCCCGGTGCGGCTTTACTGATCCGAACGCGCAGGTCGTACCATGCGGCCTGCCCGGTTACCGGGTCCGAGTTCGTCAGGGGGCGCTCTCCGATGGCGTGCGGCAGATGCTCCGAGATGAGATGATTGAGCAGGAACCCATGGGTGGCCTCGGACGCGTCTGGGGACAGCCCCCACGCGCCGGGCTGTTTGCCGATGGCATTCCAGGTCCACACGGTGTTGTACTCCACCCCCTCCATGGTCTTGAGCTCGCAGCGGATGCGGCCGTGATGGGATTCGACCCAAACCCAATCGAGGTCGGCCAGTCCCATTTCGCGCGCGCGGCTGGCGTTCATGTAAAGGAAGTTGCGGCCCAGGATCTGCCGCAGCCACACGTTCTGCGAATCCCAGGAGTGATACATGACCATCGGGCGCTGGGTCAGTGCGTGCAGCGGAAACGCATCGGCGATCGCGCTGTCACCGCTTGTCCCGGACTCTTCGAGCGGCGGATACCAGATCGGCAGCGGGTCGAAGAAGCGTGCAAGGCGTGCGCGGTCGGCCGGATCGGTCGGCTGCGGACCATCGTAGAGCCCCTGCCCGGCGAGCCGGAACTTCTGCAGCGGCTCCGAATACAGCTGCAGGATGATCGGCTCGGCCTTGCCGATAAAACCCGCTTCCACGGCGCGCGTCAGATAGTCGCGGTTGGCGAAGCGATAGTACTTTTCGTTGTCCGCCCAGTGGTGCGTGAAGAACGCCTGGTTCTCGATGTAGCGCTCCCACTGCTGCGGGTTCGGCTCCCCGCGCAGGCTCTTCTCCCCGTCCTTCCCGCGCCAGCCAGCCAGGAAGCCGATGCCGGGCGCACGCTCGTAGCCGGTGATGAAGTCGCGGTAGCCGGAGAACTTGCGCGATCCATCCTTGTGGGTGAAAGCGGGAAACTTCAGCCGCCCCGCAAGCTCCACCAGCACGTTCTGCCACGGCCGCACGTCGCGGTCGGGCTGGAGGATCGGATGGCGGATCGCGTCGGCCACCGTATCGGGCTCCGAGATCGGCCGGTCGAGTAGCGAGATGGCGTCGAAGCGCTCCAGGTAAGTGGTGTCGGGCAGGACCAGGTCGGCGAAGTTGACCGTCTCCGAGTGGAAGGCGTCGGCAACGACGAGGAAGGGAATCCTGTATTCGCCCGATTCGTCCTTCGCACGCAGCATGTCCTGCGCCTGCTGCGTGTTCATCGACGAGTTCCAGGCCATGTTCGCCATGAACAGGATCAGCGTGTCGATGGGGTAGGGGTTGCGGTTCACCGCATTGGTGATGACCATGTGCATCGCGCCGTGCGCCGCCAGAGGCGACTCCCACGAGTGGGCGTGATCGATGCGCAGGGGCCGGCCGGCCGCGTCGATGCACAGATCCTCCGGGCGCGTCGGGAAGCCGAGTGGTGGCCTGGACAGCGGGGTGTCCGGTGCGTCAATCAGCGCAGGATCGTTTTCGGGCAACTGTGCCGGCGGGATGGGCCGCGGGTAGGGCGCGCGTGCGCGGAAGTTGCCGGGACCCTCCAGGGCCCCCAGCAGCAACTGGATCAGGTGCAGGGCCCGGCAGGTGTGGAAGCCGTTGGAATGGGCGGACACGCCGCGCATCGCATACATTGAGACCGGACGCCCGATGACCTTATCGTGTGTGCGACCGTAGACGTCGGTCCAGGCGATCGGCAGCTCGATCGTTTCCTGGAACGCGATGTGCGCCATCTCCAGCGCGAGACGCTCGATCGTCTCCGCGGGTACCCCGCACTGTCGCGCGACTGCAGCCGGCGAGTAGCGCGGATCCAGGTAACGCTCGGCGAGCAGACTCATGACGGTCTTCACGGGCCGGCCGTCCGGAGCGGTGTAGTCGCCGAAGAGTGCAGGGGCGATACCGGGCTCGAGTCCGCTCGTCACGGCGCCGACTTCCTGGTCCCACACCAGCGGGTTGCCTGCGCTGTCGCGCAGGAACAGGCCGTCGCCCGCTCTGCCCGGGGTCTGCACCACCAGCCACGGCGCATTGGTGTAACGCACGAGGAACTCCCAGTCGACCAGGCCGCGAGCCAGCAGTACATGCAGGATCGCGAAGGCCAGCAGGCCGTCCGTTCCCGGCCGGATCGGAATCCACTCGTCGGCGACCGCAGAGTATCCGGTGCGAACCGGGTTGATCGAAACGAACTTCGCGCCGCGGGTCTTGAGCTTGTCGATGCCGATCTTGATCGGGTTGGAAGCGTGATCCTCGGCCACGCCCCACAGGACGAAATAGCGCGTGCGGTCCCAGTCAGGGGCACCGAACTCCCAGAACGAGTAGCCGATTGTGTAGAGGCCCGCCGCTGCCATGTTCACCGAGCAAAACCCGCCGTGCGCTGCCCAATTGGGGGTGCCGAACTGCTGCGCCCACAACCCGGTCAGGGCCTGCATCTGGTCGCGCCCGGTGAAGAACGCGAGCTGCTTCGGGTCGTTTGCACGGATGCGCCGCAGCCGCTCGGTCAGGATGTCGAGCGCACGGTCCCAGGAGATCGGCTCGAAGTCGCCGCTGCCACGCTCCGCACCGGGCTTGCGCAGCAATGGCTGACGCAGCTTGGCGCGCGAGTACTGCTTCTGGATTCCGGCCGACCCCTTCGCGCACAGCACACCGCCGTTGACGGGGTGGTCCGGGTTGCCTTGGATGAAGCGTACGCGCCCGTTCTCGAGCGTGACCTTGATCCCGCAGCGGCACGCGCACATGTAGCAGGTGCTGTAGTGCGTCGTCTGCGCGGATACATCCTCGGACTTCAGCGGGCGATCAACGCGCGGGATCCCCGGAACGCTCGCGCCGCTGTCCGGCATCAGGCGGAGGTCGGAGGACGAGCTGCCGCACTGCGGCGAAGCCGCCCCGTCGCCGCCCCCTTCCTCGATCAAACCGGGTTTGCGCAGGTGCTTCGACAAGCCAGACATGGGGTCCTGATGGTGCGTTGCGGCAAGAAAACCAATGGCGCCGGGGTATTGCAGAGAATTCTAATATAAGACTAGACTAATATACTAGTACAACAACAACGGATGGGCAGTGCGCCGGCGCGGCACACGGTCCCCGTCATCGCCCTCCAAGGGAGCGCCTCTTGCAGAGCGGGCCAAGTACACAGGCGCGGGCTCAGCGTGCCGGTCTGATCGCGAACGGCCAATAGAGGGGGAAGGGAAGATGAGAAGGGCCTGTTCGCCGACGAAGGCGACTTCGACATGCCGGAGAACTTCAACGTCGGTCTCGCGTTCAGAATCACGCCGAAGATCCTGGTCGCCGCCGACTACCAGCGCATCAATTACAGCGGGGTCAAGGCCGTGGGCAATCCCAGCTCGAACTTGCTCGCCTGCGCCGGGGGCAACGCTGCCGCCTGCCTGGGCGGCAGCAACGGTGCCGGGTTCGGCTGGGCCGACGTGAACGTCTGGAAGCTCGGGGTGCAATACCAGATGAACGACCGACTGGCGCTGCGCGGCGGCTACAACCACAGCGACAACCCGATCGACGCCAAGGACGTCACGATCAACATTCTCGCGCCAGGTGTGGTGCAGGATCACGTGACGCTCGGGCTCAGCTATGCCGTGGGCAAGAGCGGAGAGCTGACCGTGTCGTATATGCACGCATTCGAGAACTCGGTCACTGGCGCTTCGTTCTTCAACAACTTCGGTGTCCCGGCCGGCAGCGAGACGATCAAAATGCAGCAGGACGCGATCGGCGTCGCCTATGCGTGGAAGTTGTAGTATCCGCGGTTCAGGAAACCTGCGCGGGCCTGGAGCGCATTCCCCTTTGTACTGTCTTGAGGAGGACCAGCGATGGACATGCAACCCAACGATGCACTCATCGACGAGCTGATCAAGCGCCGGCTCGACGAGATCCTGCCGCAGAAGCTCGAGGAGGCTCTGGCGCGGCGGCGCGAGGAAACGCCCGGCTCGATGACGATCATCGCCACGAAGGGGACGTTGGACTGGGCCTATCCGCCTTTCATCCTGGCGTCCACGGCCGCCGCCCTGGGCTGGAACGTCTCAGTGTTCTTTACCTTCTATGGCCTGCAGCTGCTGCGCAAGGACATCGACGACCTGAAGGTCAGCCCACTGGGCAATCCCGGGATGCCGATGAAAATGCCCTTCGGCCCCCAGTGGTTCCGGCACATCAACTGGAACATCCCGAATGCCGTCCAGTCGGTCATCCCGGGCTTCGAGTCGCTGGCGACGGCTCTGATGAAGAAGACGATCAAGAACAAGGGTGTGGCAACGATCAAGGAGCTGCGCGAGATGGCGGTCGAGGCGGGGGTGAACTTGATCGGCTGTCAGATGACCGTCGACCTGTTCGGCTTCACGCCTGACGACTTCATCCCGGAGGTCAAGGAGTATGTGGGGGCGGCCACGTTCCTGCCGATGGCCCGCGATGCGGACGTGAGCCTGTTCATCTAGGGCACATCCGATTATCGTCATCCCCGCGCAGGTGGGTATCCAGAGGTGCTTGAGCAGCCTGGGTTCCCGCTTCCGCGGGAACGACAATCCAGGATCGGCGGCCCGCTCGGGCTATCCACGCGAGACGCAGGTTACTTGAGGCGCTTGATGAGGAACTTGTACACGCCGCTTTCTTCGCTCGACTCCACCAGCTCGTTGCCGGTTTGCCGGCAGAAGGACTTGAAGTCGGCGACGGCGCCGGGATCAGTGGCGAGGACTTCCAGGGTTCCCCCGGTGGGGATGCCCTGCAACGCTTTCTTGGTGCGCAGAATCGGCAGCGGGCAGTTGAGCCCCTTTGCGTCGAGAACCATGTCGGCCATGCGTTTCACCTCGGGTGGTGGGTGGAAGTGTTCCGGCCACTTGCCGGCAAGCGGTGGCTGCGCGGACCGGGGCTTTTCGTATATTTGAAAAATTGAATACTACCCTCTTGCTTCCTGTCAAGCACATTCGGCCGTCCTGCCCGTCGCGGGGTGCACACAGCCATGCTCGGACGAAGGCATGACGGCGCGTCGGTATCCAGCGGTATTCGTCAGTCATGAGCTCTACCGGCAGGCGGCCTACGGTGGCAACCACCCGCTGGCGATACCGCGCGTCGAGCTGGTCATGGACTTGTGCCGCGCGCTGGGCTGGTTGAGCGCGGAGGAGCTGTGCAACAGCCCGCAAGCGAGCCAGGCGCAGCTCACGAAGTTCCACACCCCGGAGTACGTGACCGCGCTGCGCCATGCGACCGAGTCCGGAAAGGTCGATCGCCACACGCGGGAGCGGTTCTCCATCGGGACGATGGAGAACCCGTTGTTCCCCGGGGTGTACGAGCGGGCGGCCACCAGTGTCGGCGGCTCGATTCGGGCCGCCCAGCTCGCGCTCGAGGGCCGGGTCGCCTTCCATCCTGCGGGCGGAACCCACCATGGGCGCCCCGGGCGTGCGAGCGGGTTCTGTTACTTCAACGATCCCGCGTTTGCCATCCTGACCCTGCTCGAGGCCGGGGTGGAGCGGCTGCTGTATGTGGACCTCGATGCGCACCACGGCGACGCGGTGCAGGACGCGTTCGAGCAGGATCCCCGCGTGTGGACGATCTCGCTGCATGAGCGCGGGCGCTGGCCCTACACCGGCGGGATCGAAGACACAGGATGCGGCCGAGCCTGCAACCTAGCCGTACCGGCGCGGTTCAACGACAGCGAGCTTCGCGTGCTGCTCGAGCAGGTGATCCTGCCGCTGGGTGAGCAGGTTTCGCCCCAGGCGGTGGTGCTGGTGTGTGGCGCCGACGCGTTGGCTGGGGATCCGCTCTCGTCGATGGCGCTGTCCAATGTCGCCTTGTGGTCGGCCGCTAGACGTATCGCGGCGCTGGCACCCGCCGCAGTGGTGCTCGGCGGCGGCGGCTACAATCCCTGGACGGTCACGCGCTACTGGACCGGGCTGTGGGGCACGCTGTCGGGACGGACCGTGCCCGCGCTGCTGCCCGAGGCCGCGCGTGGCGTGCTGGCGGGGCTGCACTGCGATCTCATCGACGACGAGGACATTCTGGTGCACTGGCTGACAACGCTGGCCGACCCGGCGAACGAGGGTTCGGTGCGCGAGGAGATCGAGACCATGCGAGACCGGGCGTGGCGACGGGCCGATGCGGCGCAAGGCCTGGTCAGCGAAGGGACAACGTAATGGAGCAGACAGTGCCCTGGATCGACCGCCTGGCTGCGATCGAGGAGCTGGAGGACGTGCCGTTCGACGCTACCCTTGTTGCGCAGTGCGAGCATGCGGGAGGCGACGTGCACGGGCGTGAGATCCGTTTCTCGACGCCCACTTTCAAGTCCTACTCGAGCTGCGAGATGAACGGCTGCGGGAAGAACAGCTTCCCGGCCTTCTCCATTACGGCGGCCGGTTGCGCGCTCAATTGCGACCATTGCCAGGCGCGGATTCTCGAGCCGATGATCCCGGCCACGAACCCGGACATGCTCGACGTCAAGGTGCGCGAGCTGATCGCCTCCCAGGATCTGCGCGGATTCCTGCTGTCGGGTGGGTCGACGCGCCGCAACGAGATCCGCTACGAGCGCTACTACCCGGTGGTCGAGAGGCTGAAGCGGGACTTTCCGTACCTCAAGATTGCGATCCACTCCGCGTTGCTCGACGAGGCGCGCGCCAGGAGCATGGAGGCCGCAGGCGTCGATACGGCGATGATGGACGTCATCGGGGCCGGGGAGACCATCCGCGATGTCTACCACCTCGATCGTCCGGTCGCGGACTTCGAGGCGACGCTCGCCGCACTGTGCGCCACGCGGATGGAGGTGGTGCCCCACATCGTGATCGGGCTGCACTACGGCAGGATCCTCGGGGAGGCCAACGCCCTGGACATCGTCAGCCGGCATCGGATCCATTCTCTGGTGCTGGTGGTCATCATGCCCTTCTACGCCAAGCCGGGGACGTTCGAGACGCCCGATGCGAGCGAGGTCGGCCGCATCTTCCTCGAGGCACGAAGGCGCATCCCGGAGCGCGAGGTGCTGCTCGGCTGCGCGCGCCCGCCGGGACTGCATCGCCGCGCGACCGACGCCTACGCGGTCATGGCAGGGCTGGACGGCATCGCTTTCCCAGCCGAGGGCACCCTGGCGGTGGCCAACACGATCGGCCGGCCTGCGGTCCAGGAGCACGCATGCTGCTCCATGAAGACCGGGCGCACCATCAAGCTTCACCCGCGCAGCGCGGTGGCGGCGTGATGCACACGGAAGTCCTGGTGCTCGGCCTGGGGCCGGCTGGCGCCAGCGCGGCGGCCGAGGCCGCCAGGCGAGGCCGCAGCGTGCTCGCGGTGGACCGCAAACGCGAGGCGGGCCGACCGGTTCAATGCGCAGAGTTCGTTCCGGGGATGGTCGGGATGGACGTGGGCCACCTGGCCACGTCCGCCCGACAGCCGATCCGTGCAATGAGAACCTTCGTCGAGGACGAGGCTGCGGACGTCAAGGCGAACTTCCCGGGTCAGATGCTCGATCGCGCCGTCTTCGACGCAGGGCTGGTGGACGAGGCGAGGCAGGCAGGCGCGCAGTGCCGGCTCGGAGTGAGAGTGCGCAGCATCAGGGCCGACGGGCGTGTCGATCTGTCCGATGGGAGTGTCGTCGAAGCAGCGGTCATCGTCGGTGCGGATGGCCCGCGCTCCCTGGCCGGCTGCGCTATCGGCCAGTGCAACACCGCGCTGGTCGAAACGCGGCAGATCACGGTGCCGCTCCTGGTGCCGCATCAGGCCACCGACATCTTCCTCTCCGCGGAGATTCCGGGCGGCTACGGCTGGCTGTTCCCCAAAGGCCGAGTGGCCAATCTCGGCGCGGGGGTCGATATTGCGCACAAGGCCGCGCTCAAGGACATCGTCGCGCAATTGCATGCGGCGCTGAGGGGGAGCGGCCGGGTAGGCGCCGAGGTGCTGGGCATGACCGGAGGACTCATCCCCGTCGGCGGCATGCTGACGCCCTGGGGGGCGCTCGAGAACACGCTGGTCCTGCTGGCGGGAGATGCCGCCGGGCTGACCCATCCGGTCACGGGCGCGGGCATCGCCCCGGCGGTCCATTCCGGCCGGCTGGCCGGGCGCGCTGCGTGCGAGTGGATCACCGGGTCCCGCTCGGCTGGCACGGAGTATCAGGACGAGCTGGAAAGCGTGTTCAAGGCGGCACTCGACCGTGCGCTGCGCCGCAGGCGGGAGCTGAGCGAGACCTTCGCAGCTGGAATGCAACCCGGGAAGGCTGCGCTGCGGCGTGGTTGGATCGCCTATCCCGAGTATTGGGCTGCGTAACATGACAGGACGTTGAGAGCATGAGCTGCCATAGACCAGAAGCTGCGACCATCGCGGGCAACGCCACCGACGGACGCGATCACAACCCGTTCGCTGCCATGCAGCCGCGGGCGCCGGCCAGCACGCCGGCGGACCTGAAGAACGGCGCGCGCGTGAAGACCAACAACGTCGCCCCGCAGGGCGTCTATCTGCCGAACTACAACCGGCTGACGCCGCACATGCGCTCGCCCGAGTACGTGCAGATGTCCACCGCGGCGGCGATCACGCTGGGCATCATGAGAGGGCAGATGTACCGCTGCTCTTGCACGCGCTGCCTCAACCTGTTGCTCACCTATCCGGAAGGGTGCCGCGCCAACTGTGCCTACTGCGGCCTGGCGCGGCATCGCGAAGCGGAGCGCGATTACGCGGACCGCAACTTCATCCGGGTCGACTGGCCCGCGGTGCCGCTGGATACGACCATCGACATCGTCGCGCGAGACGCTGCGAAGAGCACGTTCCATCGCATGTGCATCTCGATGATCACGCACCCGCGCTCCGACGCCGACACGGTCAGCGTGCTGAAGAAATGGACCGACCGTATCGACCCTTCCACCATCCCGGTCTCGATCCTGTCCAACCCTACTAGCATGACGCGGGACGACGTCAAACGGTTGCGCGACCTGGGTGCGGACATCTTCACGGTTGCACTGGATGCAGCTACACCCGAGATCTTCGACCGCACGCGCGGCAAGGGCGTGCAGTCGCCGCACTCCTGGAAGAAGTACTGGGAGATCCTGATGGACGCGCGCGAGATCTTCGGGCCGCAGAAGTTCGGCGCGCACATCATCGTCGGCATGGGCGAGACGGAGCACGACGTGCTGTCGCTGGTGCAGAGGCTGGTGGATCTGGGCGGCCACAGTCACATGTTCTGCTTCTTCCCCGAGAAGGGCTCGCTGATGGACCACTTGCCGGCCACGCCGCGAGACCAGTGGCGCAGGGTGCAGCTCGGCCGCTACCTCATCGACTACGGCGGCGCACGTGTCGAGCAGATGACTTTCGACGGGGAAGGGCGGGTGACCGACTTCGGCATCGCGCGAGGCGAGCTGGACGAGGTGATCGATGCCGGTGTCGCCTTCCGCACTTCGGGCTGCCCCGGTAAGTTCGCCGAGGACATTTCCGCGTGCGACCGCCCCTACGGCGACTCGCCGCCATCGAATATCGCCAGCTTTCCGTTCCAGCCGAACAAGCGCGACATCGGCAAGATCAGGCGGCAGCTGCGGATCGTCGAGGGGAAGCACTGACTGGGGACACCACTACTGCAACCGCTCACGACGAAGGCACAAGACACGAAGAAAGACCAATGAAAGCGACCAGCATGGGTTTCCATGGCGAAGGAGGACGGATCTGGCTTTCAGTGCCTCCCACGGTCACATTGCCGAGGACGCCGAACTAAGGAGCACGTTGACGATCCTCTTGTGCTTTTCTTCGTGTCTTCGTGTCTTCGTGGTGAGAGGTAAGGGTGAGGTCCTCGTGGTGAGAGGTTAAGGTGAAGAAAGTATTCCGAGTGATCGACACGGGCATTCGCGAAGGCCGCCGGCAGATCGCATTCGATCAGGCCATGATCGACGCGCGCAAGGTCGGTACGATCCCCGACTCGATCCGGTTTCTGCGCTTTCCCCCGACTGTGCTCATCGGGCGCCACCAGGCCCTGTCGCAGGAGGTGAAGCTGGACTACTGCCGCAGCCGGAGCATCGGCGTGGCGCGTCGCATCACCGGAGGCGGCACTATCTACTTCGATGAAGGCCAACTCGGCTGGGAGCTCGTCTTCAACCGTGCAAGCTTGGGCATCGCCTCTCTGGCAGACCTTGCTCGCGAGATCTGCGAGGCTGCCGCAGCGGGCTTGAGCCGGCTCGGGGTGAATGCGAAGTACCGCCCGCGCAACGACATCGAGGTCGAGGGGCGCAAGATCAGCGGCACCGGCGGCTTCTTCGACGACGACACGCTGTTCTACCAGGGCACGGTGCTCGTCGACCTGAACCCGGCGGACATGGTTGCCGCGCTCAATGTTCCGGAGGCCAAGCTGGCCAAGCGCGCTCTGGACTCGGCTGCGCAGCGCGTGGTGACGCTGCGGGAGCTGCTCGGCGCGGCGCCGCACATCGAGACCATCAAGAACGCACTGCTTGCCGGGTTCGCGGAGCGCCTCGGCATCCAGCCCGTGCAGGGGACGATTACGGTCAAGGAGGAGGCTCTCGCCGCGAAGTACTACGACGAAGAGATTGGGACGGACGCGTTCGTGGCGGAGATCGATGACCCGGGCGCGGACGCGGGGGTGCTCACGGGCAGCCATACCGGTCCGGGCGGCACGGTCTCGGCCTACGTGCGGCTCGAGGGACCAGCGCGCGACCGGATCCGCGAGGTGCTGATCACGGGCGACTTTTTCGTCACCCCGCCGCGCACAGTCCTCGATCTCGAAGCGCGTTTGCGCGGCGTGCCTGTTCCCCAGATCGGAGCGGCGGTGGAGGCGTTCTTCGCGGAAGCGAAGGTCGGGTTGCTCACGGTCGCGCCGGCTGATTTTCGCGCTGCTATCGAAGCAGCCATTGGCTCCCGCTAGGGCAGCTACTGCCTTACCTCTCACCACGAAGACACGAAGACACGAAGAAAATCAAATCGGAAAATCACGACACCCCGCAGAAGCCATCGGAAGGCAGCCAACATTTGCGAAGACCGGTCGATCCCCATTCCCTCGGCCCCCGCACATGCTCCTTGGGGTTCCTTCGTGTCTTCGTGTCTTCGTGGTGAGAGGTTCGTCTGAGCCATGAAGCTGATCCACGTCGTCCAGCACACCTCGGCCGAGTACCTGGGCCTGATCGAGGACCACCTCGAGGGGCGAGGCGTGCGCTTCAAGTACTACCGGCCGTTCACGGAGAGCAAGGCGCTCCCGCCCATCGACGGGATGAGCGATGGGCTGATCCTGCTCGGAGGCGGGCCGTGGGGCTCGGCCGGTGCGCGCGATCTGCCGACTCTGAAGGAGGAAGTTCGGCTTGCGCGCGCCTGCCTCATGCGCGAGTGGCCGGTGCTGGGGATCGGCCTGGGGAGCCAGATTCTCGCCCTGGCGGCCGGTGGAGGTTCGGAGCCTGTGCCGCTGACTTTCGAAGTGACCAGTGCGCAGCGCAGAAATCCCCGCGCACTGAATGGTTATCTGCCAGAGACGTACCCGCTCGCTGTCTACATGCGGGACTGGGCGGTGCCTCCCGACTATGCGACGGTGCTGGCAGTAGACACTCGACAACGGCCCGCGTTGTGGCAGATCGGTTCGCGCGCGCTGGGGTTCAGCGGCCACCCGGGGCTCAAGGTGGCCATGGTCGAGGACCTGATCATGGAGTTCGAGGAGGCACCCGCCGAGCCGGCCGTCGAGCTGGCCAAGCTCGCGCGGGCGCAGCGTGCTCTCGAGGACGCACTGGTTCCCATCATGACCGGGCTGGTCCAGTTGACCGGATGGATGGATCCGGCGGAGCATTGAGCGCAGCGCCGCTCTGGAGGCTTGCTATTTTAGAAAAGTCTAATATACTAGTTTGGTACGCATGTATCGCTGCAGACTGGCCGTGCTGCACAGCCGCATGAGCGCGCAGCGACCCGCAACCCTGCGAAGCGGTGGAGCCCCATGTCCAAGAAGCTCGTCATCGTGATGGCCAATACCGATCCCCGCAACGGGGAGGAGCTCGGCGCGCCAATCTTCCAAGCGACCGTGGCCGCGTCCATGGAGTTCGAAGTCGACGTCATCTGCACCGCCACCGCCGGACGGCTGATGAAAAAGGGTGTGGCGGAGCAGCTTTTCGTGAAACCCGGCTCGCCCAAGTCGGTCTACGATTTCATCAAGGACGCGCACGAAGCGGGCGCCAAGTTCTACTGCTGCTCACCGAACCTCGATCTGTTCGACATGAAGAAAGAGGACTTGATCCCCGAGTGCGAAGGCATCATCGGCGGTGCGCGCCTCATCGAGCAGGTGATGGAAGAGGACTGCAAGGTCCTGACCTACTGAGCCAGCGGAGCCGAGGGCGGCCATGACGCACGCGACGAGCAGCCGGGTCCAGACCCACATCGGCGACCCGGTCTCGGAGAAGCCGGCAGTAGCGCGTGCCGACCTGGAGGAGATCTTCCAGGACATCCAGTCGGACCTGCGCTTCGATCACGAGCTGAACGGCTGCCTCAACTGCGGCATTTGCACCGCGACCTGTCCGGCCGCCCACTACTACGACTTCAGCCCGCGCGAGATCGTTCAGCTGCTGTGGACAGAGAATCTCGAGGGGATCTACGACGCGATGCAGGAGAAGATCTGGGCCTGTGCCCAGTGCTACACCTGTGCCGCGCGCTGTCCGTTCGGCAACTCGCCCGGCGGTCTGGTCATGCTGATGCGCGAGACTGCGATCAAGCACGGCATGCAATCGGCGAAGAACGTGCTGCGGCCCTTCAGCCGCGTCATGCTCAAGCTGATCTCCACCGGCAACCAGCTCGCGCCGGACATGATCAACCGGGACCACT
>DAIQQA010000307.1:0-2821 GCA_036787045.1 Burkholderiales bacterium
TAGCGCTTCGCCCTCTGCTCCGCGCGGGCGATGGCGTCTTTGATCGTCGCCCGTCCCGACGCGGCCTCCGCGAACATCTGCGGGATGATCAGGTCGGCCGCGAGCGCTGCGGACGCGGGTCCGACCTTCCCTGGGTAAGCAGAATACTGCGTGAGACGCGGGCCGTCTCGAAACGGCGTGATCTTCGGATCGCTCGTCCAGATCGGGTTGGACTCGTACGCGCGAAGCGTCTGGCACATGTAACCCAGTGAAGCCTGCTGCCATGCCTCGTATTGTTCCCGCTCGAGCATGAAACGCAGGTACTCGCGCGCAGCGTTGGGATACCTCGTGTGCTTGAATACGAAACCGGTCAGCAGCCCATGCAACTCCATCGGCCGCCCGACCGGCCCGAGCGGCAGGTGCGCATGCTGAATGTCGACCGCCATCGCTTTCATCGCGGGGTCGGTCGATGTCTTGGCTACGTAGTAGATCGAAATCGGATTCCAGGTCAGGCTGATTTCTCCGGCGAGGAACGCCTTGTTGTTGCTGGGATCCAGCCAGGAGAGCGTGCCGGGTACGAATGTGGCGTATAGCGCCTTCGCATATTCGAGTGCCGCCACGGTCTCCTTCGAGTCGATCGCCACGCGATCGCTCTCGTCTACCAGGCTCGCGCCGTGACTCCACAGCAGCCACTGGCACCATGAATGGTCGCCCAGTCCGTTGCCCAGTGGCAGCCCCACCGGCGTGCCGCGTGCCTTGAGTGCCTGGCACAGCCGGAGAAAGCCATCAAGATCGCGCGGAATCTCGTCGAAGCCCGCGGCCTTTACCATGCTCTGCCGATACACGACGCAGAAGCTCACCACCGCGATGCTCATCGCGATCCAACGTCCGTCGAGGATGCAGGAACGCTGGCAGACGTCGTACCAGCCGCCGTACTTCTGCCCCAGATCGTTGGCCACGTCCGTCAGGTCGACGCACTTGTCGGAGTACTGATGCGGCATTTCGGGCGACCCGACGACGATATCGGGCCCGGCTCCGACGCTGGCGACCATCGCACCTTTGGCGCGCAGCTCCTCGCCGACGATGCTTTCCACCTGAATCTTGACGCCCGTGCGCTGGGTGAACTTGGCGGTGCTCTTCATCCACAGGTCTTCGTCTCCTTGCACGTACCGCTTCCAGCGCAGCAGCCTGAGCTGCGCGCCCTTCTCGATTGGCGCTCGAGGTGCGGCTGCCGCGCGGCCGCGCGAGGGCACCAACCCGCTCGCGGCTACGGCCGCTGCAGCCGCCGCTTTTAGGGCCTCCCTTCTCGAAATAGGGTGCATCGGTTCCTCTCGGGCATTTGATGCAGGCGGCCTAGCCTATCATCCAACCGGGGGACGGCGCATCTTCTGCGGGCTTGCCCGCGGCTCACGTCATGCCAGAGCTGCTGCAGATCCGTCCGCCCAGCGGAAGCCCCGCGAACCGGTCGCAGGCATCAACATCCGGATGCCCGCAGGCGCTGCCGCACGGCGTACTTGCGCCCCTCTTCCAGCAAGAACAGGCCCGCAGCGAAGGGCAGCATGAGCAGCCAGGCGTCGAGCGCGAGCGGTGCCGTGCCGAAGATCAGATTGCCCCACGACGCGTAGACGATGGCGATGATCAGCGCCAGCTCCGCCGCCACGCCCCAGAGCAGCAGGGGGCTGATGAGCGATCGCCCTGCCCATGCCGGTGCACTCGGATGGCGGCAGACGAACACGTTGGCGACCTGCATGACGACGATGGCCGCGAGGCAGGCCGTGGTCGCCTGCAGGTACAGCGGATCAAGCTTGCCGAGCGGTTCGCCATAGGCCCAGCCGCCCGCGTTCAGCACGAACAGGAAAGCCGCCATTGCGCCGGCTGCCTCCAGCGGCCCCAGCCACAGATAAGCGCGCGCCACCAGCCGCCAATCCAGCAGTGCGCGCCGGTTTCGCCTTGGGGGCTGGCGCATGAGTTCGGGATGCGGCTTCTCCGCGCCCAGCCCCAGCGCCGGCAGCAGGTCCGTGCCGAGATCGACGGCCAGGATCTGGATGATGGTCAACGGCAGGGGGATGCGAAACAGCGCGAACGCCAGGTAGGGGATCAGCTCCGGAATGTTCGAGGTCAGGATGTAGGTAAGGAATTTGCGGATGTTCTCGAATACCGCGCGCCCCTCTTCGACGGCGGCGACGATGCTGGCGAAGTTATCGTCCAGCAGCACCATGTCGGCGGCTTCCTTGGCCACATCGGTGCCGCTTAGCCCCATGGCGACACCGATATCCGCCTGCCGCAGCGCCGGCGCGTCGTTCACGCCGTCGCCCGTGACTGCGACGATCTCGCGCTTGCGCTGGAGCGCTTGCACGATGGCCATCTTTTGTTCCGGAGCCACGCGTGCGAACAGAATCTCCGGCTCGTCCAGCACGAGCTGGAGTTGCTCTGGCGACAGGCGGGCGAGCTCGGCGCCGGTCACAACGCGAGGGGTGTCCGATTCGATCAGCCCAATGCGACGTGCCACGGACCGCGCGGTGTGCGCATGATCGCCGGTCACCATGATCACCCGAATCCCCGCCCCGCGGCAGGTCCGGATCGCGGCCGGGACCTCCGGACGCGGCGGATCCTCCATGCCGACCAGTCCCGCCAGCACGAGTTGCTCCTCCCAGCGCTCGCGCGGACAGTCCGCCGGAACCACGCGCCACGCGAAGGCCAGGACGCGCATCCCGCGCTCGGCCAAGGCGTCCTCGGCTTCGAGGTATTGCTCGCGATGTTCGCCTGTGAGCGGCACGACACCGTCTGCTTCCTGCACTTGCTGGCACAGGGGCAGCACCGCCTCGAGCGCGCCCTTGCAGTA
>DAIQQA010000169.1:0-10224 GCA_036787045.1 Burkholderiales bacterium
CGTCTCCCACGCCAGTCGCCCGGGAATCCCGCGCGCCCGTCTCATAAGAGGCGCTGTCCGGCGACAGTACTGCTCAGGCTCGCAGTCGCGCGGTCGCTGTGCCCTGGGGGCAGGGACGCGACCAATCGGTCGTGGATTCGAGCAGCATGCGCCACCTTGCCGAAGAGCCGGAGTGACCACTCGGCCCGGGATCGTAGTTCCTGTACCGACACGTGGTCTCCAGCGGCCTTCAGGCTGAACCGATCCGTGTCTCCCGGAAATCGAACCGGCACCGACGTGCGGAAGGTATCCAGATAGCGCTGCACGGCCTGCGGGTCTGCCGGGCTCGTCCGCCAGTCGAGTCTTGCGCCCTGCACTGACAACGCGACCAGCCGTATATCCGCAATCGACGTTGGACGATAGCCGCTGCGTGCCACAACCCCTACCAGGAAAACGTGCCAGTTGTGAGCGCCGCTGGTCTGTTTGCCGATCAACACGCCTTGGATGTCCCATCCGTCCCGTCCCGGGACATAGGACTCGACATCCAGAACGTCGAACGTGATCCGCGCTGGCCGCACGAGATCTTGGGATCGCAGAAGCGGCATTCTCGACAACACCGCCGGATCTCCGGCCCCTTCCTCGCTGATGTAGCGACCGAGCTGCTCCTGCCAGACTGCAATCAGCCGCTGCGCTCGGGCGTCAGGAAGAGCAGGCCGGGGCGCCATGACGCCCATGTGCGGCGAGCGCGCGGCACAACCCGCCAGAACGCTGAGCGCCAATAAAGCGAGCTGTCTAGCAAGCTGGCTCACAAAGACCTCCGGAAGCCCCACCAGTCGGCCGTGGCGGCATGGGCTCGTGGCCCTGCGGCTTCACTTCGTTGTACGGTGTCGCGCCGACCGGACGCCCCGCCCTCGGGTTCGGCACGGAGGGCGACAGCGCCTTGACCAGCGCCTCGCTGCCGGCGCGTAGCGCCAGGTGCAGCGGGGTTGTCCCGCTGTCGTCGGCAGCCCCGGCATCGGCACCGTGCTCCAACAACAGGGCGACCAGCTCTCGGTTACCACGCAACGCGGCGTCATGCAGTGACGATTTGCCAAACAGGTCGCGGGCGTTGGCGTCCGCTCCATATCTCAACAGCGCCCGAGTGACACCCACCTGTGTGTGCATGACCGAGACCTGCAAGGGCGTCGCCCCGTAAAGCGACTTCACGCCGGGATCAGCTCCACGCGAAAGCAGGAGCTCAACGACGGCGACCTGTCCCGAACGGGCCGCCGCATGCAGCGGCGCTTCTCCGTCGAAATCCGCCGCATTAGGATTCTCTCCTCCCGCAAGGAGAAGGCCGACTTCCTCGAGCCGCCCATGCTTCGCCGCCCACCACAGTCGCGTGCGCCCAAACGGATCCACGGCCGTGTGCTGTGGTCGGAGTGCCGAGGAAGCCTGCGCAAAGGCATGCTGAACCGATCCGCTGCGTACGCCGGATCGGTCCTGCAAGTGCAGATCCTTCTCGAGCTCGCTTGCGGAACGCGTGCCCGTGCCAGCGGCTTGTTCCGGCTGGAAACAGATGGCTGCGATGCTCACGGTATCCTTGCCCGCGCCTTGGTATCCATAGTCTTCTCCGTAATAAGTGGACAGCTCCGCCTCGATGTCCGCGAACTGCCGCCAGCTTCGTGGCCGGCCGCGCTCATCCCGGTACCAGTCCAGCGCGTCCGCGCAGCGATCGCGCAGAATAGCTCTCATCTTGGCGTTGAACAAAGCGGCATAGACATTGGGATTGAGCGCCTCATTCCAGTGCGGAGTGATGAACGCCGTGAAAAAATCCGAGTCCGCGTGCACCTGATCATTGACCCGCCAATAGGGTCCCTGCCGAGTCAACATGGGAGCCATCACTCTGTCACCGATGCGCACTTCCTCGGTTAGATTGCGGTAGAACTTGAACCCGGCATAGTCGGCCGCGAGGTCTGCATTGGACCACACGCCAGTGGTGCCCATGCCCAGCAGCCAGCCTTCGGAGACAACCACATTGTTGCCGGTGGAAAGCTGGATGCCTCGCGCGACCGCCTCCCACTCCCCTATACCGCGCTGCCGCGCGGCAACGTAGCTGGAATGGTGGATACGCCCCACATGGATGAAATGGATGATCTTGTCGGTACCGAACAGCGTGCCATCCGCGCTGACGGTGCACGCGCGGAAGAACGCCCTGACGACCTTCGTGACGTCCAGCAGCAGCAATGGATCGTCGTAGATCGATTGCTCTGGCCGGTAGCAGGTGATCAGGCCAGGATAGCGGGCCCGCATGCGTTCCGCCGCCAAGCGGCCGTCCAGGATTTCGACGGTCGGGAATGCGGCGAAGAGCTGGAGCCATACTTTGCCGGCAACGAAATCCGCGGACTGCAAGCCCGCCGTTGCATCGGTGAGATGTGCATCCCGTGCCGGGGGGTAACCCCGCAACGCCTGCTTGATTGCCGCATTGGTCTGTGCTACTGCCTCGACGATGGCATCGTGCACGATGCGCGAGAAATGAGGCCCTAGATCAGCGAATTGTCTGCCAACGGGCAGCGTGTACTGATCAGTTTCGTGAGCCAGTGCTGCCAGAGAGCACAGTGCGAGAAGGGCGAGCGCCAGGCCCCTGATCCAATGGGTGCGCACGGTCTGTCTTGGCCTGTAGCGATAGTCGCTTGGCGCCGCCTTGAGAAACGCCTTCGCCGGGCCACTCGCCCGCTTGACCAACATCTGCATGTAAACTGCTCCCAGCTTGGCACGCTTCCCAATCAGCTGGCGCCTCCCGAGCTGTCCCTTCATGGCTCACTGGTTCCAGTTGGCGCGAGCCCCGCCGCTGTGGCGGTCGGATCGGCGCCTCGGGAGGGGCGCAGGAAGGCATGACGTACCATGAAAAGGCAGGCCCCGGGGTCGCTCCCTTATATGATACGCGCGCGGCGGTCGCCGGCCGTGCGGATCGCCGCGCAGCCAACGTCCATCAATGCAAAATAGAGCCTAGGAGACCTGTGCAATCATGCCCGAACCGCTCGCGCAAAGCGTTGCCCTTGTAACCGGCGCCGCGCGCGGCATCGGCCGCGCCATTGCTCTTAAGCTCGCTGCCGCCGGCTGCGACGTGGTCGTGAACTACTACAATAGCCACGCGGAGGCCGCCGCATTGTGCGCCGAAATTCGCAGCCTGGGGCCGCGCGCCTGCGCAATCAAGGCGAGCGTCGCCATGCCTGACAGTGTGGATGAGCTGTTCGAGGAGCTTCGCAAGCACTTCCAGCGCCTCGACATCGTGGTGAGCAACGCAGCGAGCGGCGTGCTCAAGCCTGCCCTCGATATGTCGCTCAAGCACTGGCGTTGGTGTCTGGAGACCAATGCACTCGCACTCAACCTGCTGGCGCAGCGCGCCGTGCCGATGATGCCAGCCGGTGGACGCATCATTGCCTTGTCCAGTCTCGGTGCCGCGCGCGCCATCCCCGGGTATGGTTTCATCGGTGCCTCCAAGGCCGCGCTGGAGTCGCTCGTGCGCACGCTGGCCCAGGAGCTGGGCCCGCTCGGTATCCGGGTGAACACGGTCAGCGCGGGCGTGGTCGAGACTGACGCCCTCAGCGCCTTCCCAAACCGGGAAGAGCTGCTGAGCAATGCCGCACGCAGGACGCCGCTTGGAGCGACGCTCACGCCCGAGGATGTGGCAGGTGCGGTGTACTTGCTGTGCCTTCCCGAGGCCAGGATGATCACCGGGCATACGCTGGTGGTGGACGGCGGCTTTAGCATCTCGGGATAGCGCGGTTACGGGATGAAAACCGCCTTGAATGGCAATATAGCGGCGTGCGCTGGGGCGAAGGCGCCATGCCCCCTGGCGGTTGGCGGGCGTGTTGCTCTGGAGGCGGGACCGGCGGCGGCGCTGCTCCCACAAACGGCCTTAGGCGGTAGCGTGTCGCTGCACGACGCCAACTCGTCCATCGACTACTCAGGTTAGCGAGGGCAACGGTGCTGGATCCGGGGATTAGCGGCAAATGCGTACTGGTAACGGGTGGCAGCCGCGGCATCGGCCGCGCGATCGTTGAGCTGTTCGCAGCGGAGGGCGCGGACGTCACATTCGTGTTTCGCGGTAACGGCGAGGCCGCTCGCGAAGTCCTGGAAGCCGCGCGCCATGCCGGCCACGGGGTCACGGCCGAGCAGGCCGATGTCCGCGACGGCGATGCGTGCGCCGCTGTGGTGGAACGGATCATCGAGCGCTGCGGGCACATCGACATACTGGTCAACAATGCGGGGGTCATCCGTGATAACCTTTTGGGGCTGCTCACGCCCGAGGATGTGCAGACAGTGCTCGACACGAACGTAACCGGGGTCTTCAACGTTACCCGTGCGGTGGTGCCGCATATGATCGCCCGCCGCTCCGGTCGAATCATCAATGTCAGCTCGGTGGCCGGGGACAAAGGGGGGCGCGGTCAAACCAACTACGCGGCGAGCAAGGGAGCGATCAACGCACTCACCCGCGCCTTGGCCGTCGAGCTCGCCCCGCGCAAGATTACGGTGAATGCGGTCGCCCCGGGAGTGATCGAGACGGAGATGTCGCAGATGGTCCGTGACGTTGCAGGAGAGCAGGTGCAATCGCGGATCCTGCTGCGGCGGTTCGGGTCGGCGCAGGAGGTTGCATTCGCCGTGTGGTTCCTGGCTTCGAAGCTGGCCGATTACATTACGGGGCAAGTGCTTCACGTTGATGGTGGTTTCAAGATGGAGTGAGCGAACATGAATCAAGCGGAAATCAGCAAGGAGGAGATTCTCGCGGTTTACCCCACGGTGGCTAAGACCATCGCCGATGCGCTGGGTTGCGACGTCGATCAAGTGCGACTGGACGTCTCGCTGATCGAAGGTCTCGACGCCGAATCGATAGACTTCCTCGATCTTGTGTTCCGTTTGGAGCGCGCCTTCGGCGTCAAGATCCCGCGCGGCAAGATCATCGAGAGCGCCAGAGGAGACCTGACCGAGACGGAGTTCGAGCAGAAGGGGGTCGTGACCGAGGTCGGAATGGAACGCCTGCGACTTTTCCTGAGCGAAGTTCCAGCGGCCCGCTTGGCCGCACCGCTGAAGGTGGCAGACATTCCGCGTCTGTTCACGGCGGAGACGTTCTGCAAGCTGGTGGTGCGCGCGCGACACGCCGCCGCTCTCGTCGCGTAACTGTCCAGCGCGAGGCGCCGCCGCGACTCCTCCAGATGAGCGGCCACTTCGGCGCATTCTCGTTCGTCGATCGGATCACGCAGCTCGAGGCGGGAAAGCGCGCAGCCGGGCGCTTTGGGGTGCCCGCGCACCTTTCCGGCTTCTCACCTTGCCTCGCACTCGAAGCGGCGGGGCAGCTAGCCGCGTGGGCGGCGATGGCCGACCTGGGTTTCCGACTGCGCCCGGTCGCCGGCGTGGCGGCCGACTTGCGCTTCGGCGCCGAGGTACGTCCCGGCCAGACGCTGGACCTGGCGATCGACATCGACAGCTGCGATGAGGAAGCGGTGAGCTACAGCGCATGCGTGTGCGCGGATGGGCTGAAGGTGATCGAGCTGGAGCACAGCCTCGGGCCGATGCTGCCGATGGAGGGCTTCGATGCACCGGACGCGATGCGGGAGCGCTTCGAGCTGCTGTGCGGGGCCGGTGCGCCGGGCGGGCAGTTCAACGGTGTGCCCGACCACGACATCGAGATCGTCCAGGAGGTTCACGGCTCGAGCGTGCGCGCGCTGCTGCGGGTGCCACGGCAGGCGCCGTTCTTCTCCGACCACTTCCCGCGGCGTCCCGTGTTCCCGGGCACAATGCTGTTGGATGCGCACATTCGAGTATCGCTCGCCGCAGCAGCGCGGTCGGGGTACTGGTCGCCCGGCGTCCGAGTAGCGGTGACGCGCGTTCCGAGCATGAAGTTGCGCACATTCATCTCCCCCGGCGATACCGTCGAGTTGCTCGCGGATTTCTCGCCGCCCGGCGAGGGCAACGTCATGCTGATCAAGACCGGCACGCGTGTGGACGGCAAACAAGTCGCGATGGGTCAGCTCGAGATCGCAGCCGCAGGAGCCGACGCGTGACGGACAAGCGGCGGGTAGCCATTACAGGACTGGGGCTGGTCACTCCGGCCGGCAACAGCGCGTCGGAAACTTGGATTACGCTGCTCGAAGGACGCAGCCGGATTTCGACCGTCAGCCGCTTCGATGCGAGCGGGTTCCCGGTCCGTATCGCGGCGGAGGTCAGGGGTTTTGACGAGGCCGCGGCGGTGGCGGACCGCAAGCTGCTCAAGTTCGCGAATCGATCGCACCTTTTCGCGCTTGCCGCCGCTGAGGAAGCGATGCGCGATGCGGGAATTCGCCCGTCCCAGCAGACTCGCCGGCGGTGGGGCTGCGCGGTGGGGACCGGCATGATGGGGATGGAGTTCGCGGATCTGATCCGTCTGCATCGCCACAGCGCCGCTGCGGGCGAGCTCGATGCACGCCGCCTGCTCGACGATGAAGTCGCACTCGATCCAATGATATTCTGTCGCAGTCAAGCGCCGGCTGGCCTGGCGCTGCTATTGCGCAAGTTCGGCATTGGCGGCTACGCGACCTCGGTTCACACCGCATGCGCGTCGGGAGGACAGGCCGTCGGGACCGCAATGAAGTTGATTCGCCGTGGTACGGTGGACTGGGTCTTGGCTGGCGGCTTCGACTCTATGATCACGCCGATCGGCCTCGCCGGGTTTTGCCTGCTCAATGCGTTGTCACCGGACAACGACACACCGGAACAGGCGAGCCGCCCATTCGACGCGACCCGCAACGGCTTCGTGCTCGGCGAGGGAGCGGGCTTCCTGGTGCTCGAAGAATGGAACGCGGCGCGGCGGCGCGGCGCCCGCATCTACGCGGAGCTCGCCGGCGACGGCAACTCACTGAGCAGTTACCGCATTACCGACTCGCATCCCTCGGGAGAAGGGCCGATCCAGTCGATGCGGCAGGCGTTGGCGGACGCGGGCGCTGCGCCTGCGGACGTGGGTTACGTCAATGCGCACGGCACTTCCACGCTGATGAACGATCGCAGCGAAGCGGCTGCGGTGCGCGCCGTCTTCGCCGCCCAGGCGAAGCGCGTCGCCGTGAGCTCGACCAAGAGCGTGATGGGCCACCTGATCGCGGCTGCTGGAGCGGTGGAAGCGGCCATCTGCGCGCTGGCAATCCATCACGATGTGCTACCCGTCAACGCGAACTTGAAAGAGCTCGACGCCGAGTGCGACCTCGATATCGTGCGCGACGAGCCACGCCGGCGCCGGATAAACGTCGCAATCTCCAACTCGCTGGGCTTCGGTGGCTCCAATAACTGCCTTGCTCTGCGCAATCCTGAGGAGGCTGACCGGCTCGCAGGCATCCGTGCGCGATGATCCGATCGCTGGTCACGGGCCGGGGGAATTCTGACGCCAGTGCGTAATGTCATCATAACGGGCGCCGGCGCGCTGTGCGCCGCCGGCACGCAGCCTGCGGAGATCTGGGAATCGATCTGTGCCGGCCGATCGGCCTTGTCGCCCATCCGGCAATGGGATACCAGCGGGTGGCCGCGCCGGTTCGCGGGCGAGATCACCGACTTCGACGCTGTCGCCTTGCTCAAGGATCGCAAGCTCCCAAAATTCATCCGTCGGTCTGACGCGTTCGGACTGTACGCGGCAGGACAGGCGATCGATGCATCAGGCTTGACCGGATATCGCAACACGTTGGACGAGCACGCTGCAGAGGAATACAGCGAGCGCACGGGCGTATATGTCGGGTCCGGCGGGGGAAACTACCAGAGCCAGTACGACTACTTCCCGCTGCTCACCGCCGCCGAGGGGGAGCTGCCGACGTTCGGGCGTGCGCTGAGCGACACCGTCAACCCGATGTGGTTGCTGCGGACGCTGCCCAACAACGTGCTCTGCCACGTGGGGATCCGGCACGGTCTGAAGGGTCCGAACGCGTGCATCACCAACCACAGCGTAAGCGGGATGCTGGCGATCGTAGAGGCCACGGAAGCGCTGCGTCAGGGCGAGGCCGACCGGGCGGTGGCGGTTGGCCACGACTCGCCGATCGAGCCGCAAACGGTCCTCTACTTCCATCAGCTTGGCCTGCTCGCGCAGGAGATGATCCGCCCCTTCGACCTTCACCGCGATGGAAGCCTGTTCGGCGAGGGCGCCGCGTCGCTCGTGCTGGAGACGCCCGAGTCCGCAGCGAAGCGCAACGTGAGCGCGTTGGGCGAGGTGCTCGGCAGCGGCTGCGCCTCGGATGCCGCGGGCCTCCTCGCCATCTCCGAAGATGGGAGTGCGCTGTCCGACGCGATCCGCTTGGCGCTGGACGACGCGCGCCTTCGGCCCGCGGAGGTCGGCGTTATCGTGGCGCATGCCAATGGCACCCGGCAATCGGACGCGTCCGAGGCTGCAGCAATCCAGCGCGTGTTCGGCGCCAACGTGCCGCCGGTAACCGGCTTCAAGTGGGCTTTCGGCCATCTGATCGCTGCTTCTGGCATCCTCGAGACAGTGCAGGCGCTGTGGGCGTTACGCGAGCGGAGGGTTCCGGGAATCGCAAGCCTTCGTGAGCTGGACCCTGCCGTCGCGGGACTGCCCGTATCGGCTGCAGCCTGCACGCCACGCAGCGACGTGGCGCTTGTGATATCGCGGGGATTTGGCGGGACCAATGCCGCGCTTCTCATTCGTGCCGGCTGCGACCGCTAATAAGCGGCCGGACGTGGCATCGCATTGCGGCGTCGACACGCTGGAGATTGCGCGCATCGAGCGCCTGTTGCGCGAGACTCCGTCCGAGGATCTGCTCAAGATCTTTTCTGCGCAGGAGTTGCACGACAGCGGGCAGGGACCGCGCCGTGCGGCCAGTTTGGCCGCTCGCTTCGCTGCCAAGGAGGCCTGCCTCAAGCTGTTTCCGCGTGAGACGGCACTGGGGGCGATCGAGGCTGCCGATTTCTCCGTAGCGCGGGATAACTATGGCGCCCCGCAGGCTGTTTGCTCCCCGACCGCGTCCGATGTGCTGGCCCGCTATCGAGTCGAAAGCATCCTGCTGTCGCTCACGCACGATCGCTTGAGCGCCTCCGCCGTCGCACTCGCGAAGCCGATCCGAACTAAGGTTCCCTTATCCGGGAAACTGGTCTACTACCTGCTGCCTTATCGTCGCAAAGTGGTCCGCGAGAATATCGGGCGCGTATTCGGTACGACCGTAGACGCAGATGAGATCAAGCGGCTCGCGCAGGCGCACTACGGACACATCTGGCGCCTTATCCTGGAATTCCTCTGGTTCCCGCTGCTGTCGACGTCGCAACGCGCCAACCTCGTCAGGGTAGAGAACCTCGAGGCATTGCTCAAGGCGCACGCGCAAGGACAGGGCGTGCTGCTGCTGACCGGCCACTTCGGCAATTTCGAGGTCGCCACGGCCGCGGGTATCGCCCAATTCCCCGAGGCGCGCGGCCGCTTCTATTTCGTCCGCCGGCCGATCAAGCCGCGCTGGCTGGAACGGTTCGTCTACGGGAGGTCGCGTCGGCTCGGATTCGGCTCCCTGCCCAAGCAGGGATCGCTCGACCTTTTCATCGAGCGCCTGGCCGCCGGGGATATCGTGCTGTTTCCATTCGATCAGTACGCGCTGGGTCGCGATGGCATCGAAGTCGACTTCTTCGGCCATCCAGCGGGCACCTTTCGCAGTCTCGCGCTCATCGCGCGCGCCACGGGTGCTCCGGTAGTGCCGGCGGCGACTTGGCGCGAACACGATGGCCGCCACGTGCTGCGCTTCGAAGAGGCGCTCCCTGCCATTACATGTGCGGACTACGATGAGGAGATTCGACGCAACACCCGAGCCTACAACGCGATGCTCGAGCGCCTGATTTTGCGGCACCCGGAGCAGTGGTGGTGGATGCATCGTCGTTGGAAGCGTCCGAAAGCCGTACTGGCCCGAGCCGCGGATGATCGAAAGCGATAGTGTCCAACGTTGGACGGCGCGCCGGCTTTCAGGCGAGCAAGGTGATCGGCGCCTACGTCGCGCCGCCGCCAAGCTGAGGTCCCCGGCGCTTTGCGGAACCGAGCCGCACATCGTCGAACTGTTCGGTGCGCGGGCGGCGGACATCCATACGAAGCGCAGGCACTTCAACTTCCGGTATCGCTCCACCTCGCACTGCCTCCAGGTGTTTCGGGACTACTACGGCCTGAGGGGCTAGTGGCTCGTACCGCTCGAGCGGGTGATCTTGTTGAGCACGTTGTACTTGCCCACCGGCCGGCGCATGGGTATGCGCTTGACCTCCTCCAGT
>DAIQQA010000308.1:0-2809 GCA_036787045.1 Burkholderiales bacterium
ATCTTCACGTCCCCGGAGACAAACAGGGCGATGTAGCTCGACTTGGTGTGGGTCAGACCTTGCAGCGTCTGGTAGACGAACTCGTCGGCGAAGAGCTCGCTCATGGTCTTGGCATCGGCGTTTTTCATCGCTTCATAGCGCAGATCCTCCAGGCGGTTGAGCTCCGCCTCGCTGCTTTCCTGAGCGAACGCAGGGGCGGCGACGAGCAACAGCCACAGAGGCAGACTGATCCAAGACAGTTTCATGGTGGGGCCTCCTGATCTGTGAGTCCGGTTCGGCAATGAGGGCTAGTGGTTGTCCCGCGGCACGCCCTTGGTGGTCGAGATCCGCTGGTACTTGACCGCAGGCTTGAGCACCATGCCATTGGACAGCTCGTCCACGACGCCGCGCTGGATCTCCTGCCAGGGCGTCTGGTGGTCCGGGATCGGATAGCCGCCCTGGCGCTTGAGTGCGGCGCGGCGGCGCTCGTACTCCGCTTTGCTGATCAGGATGTCGGCCGAGCGCCGGTTCAGATCGATGCGCACGCGGTCGCCGGTCTTCAAGACCGAAAGCCCGCCGCCGGTCGCAGCTTCGGGTGACGCATTCAAGATGGAGGGCGAACCGGAAGTGCCGGACTGCCGCCCGTCGCCGATACACGGCAGCTCGGTGATCCCCTGCTTGATCAGGGTCGCGGGCGGCTGCATGTTCACCACTTCGGCTGCACCGGGATAACCGCGCGGACCCGCGCCGCGGATGAACAGCAGGCAGGTCTCGTCGATCTTGAGCTTCGGGTCGTCGATGCGCTTGTGGTAGTCCTCCGGCCCATCGAACACGATGGCGCGTCCCTCGAAGGCATTCGGATCCTTCGGGTTCGACAGGTAACGGCTGCGGAACTCGTCGGAGATCACGCTCGTTTTCATGATCGCGCTGTCGAACAGATTGCCTTTCATGTTGAGGAAGCCGGCCTTGTCCTTGAGCGGCTGCTTGTAGGGCCGGATCACATCCTGATCGAGGATCGGCGTCCGCCTGCAATTCTCGGCCAGCGTCTTGCCATTCACGGTCAGCGCCTTCTTGCGAATCTTGCCGGCCTTGAGCAGCTCGTTGACGACCGCGGGGACGCCGCCGGCCCGATGGAACTCCTCGCCCAGGTACTTGCCCGCCGGTTGCAGGTTGACCAGCAGCGGGATTTCGTAGCCGATCTTCTCCCAGTCGTCGTTGTCGAGCTCTACACCGATGTGGCGCGCGATCGCGTTGATGTGGATCGGTGCATTGGTCGAGCCGCCGATCGCGGAGTTGACGACGATGACGTTCTCGAACGCCTCGCGCGTCATGATCTTCGAGGGACGCAGGTCCTCCCACACCATCTCGACGATGCGCTTGCCGGTTTCGTACGCGTTCTGGGCGCGCTCCTTGTGCGGAGCGGGAATCGCGGCACTGCCCGGCAGCGACATCCCGAGCGCTTCCGCGAGCGAGTTCATCGTCGTAGCGGTGCCCATGGTGTTGCAGTGGCCCGGCGAAGGTGCGGAGGAGGCGACCAGCTCGATGAACTGCTCGCGGTTGATCTCCCCCGCCGCCAGCATCTGGCGCGCCTTCCAGACGATGGTGCCCGAGCCGGTGCGCTCGCCACGGAACCAGCCGTTGAGCATCGGCCCGCCCGAGAGCACGATGGCCGGGATGTCCACGGTCGCGGCGGCCATCAGCTGCGACGGGGTGGTCTTGTCGCAGCCCGTGGTGAGCACGACGCCATCGATGAAATAGCCGTACAGAATCTCCACCAGCCCGAGATAGGCGAGGTTGCGATCGAGCGAGGCGGTGGGGCGCTTGCCCGTCTCCTGGATCGGGTGCACCGGAAACTCGAAGGCGATGCCGCCGGCCTCGCGGATGCCTTCGCGCACGCGCGCGGCGAGCTCCAGATGGTGGCGGTTGCAGGGAGACAGGTCCGAGCCCGACTGTGCGATGCCGATGATGGGCTTGCCGGCCTGCAGCTCCTCGCGCTTCAGTCCGAAGTTCATGTAGCGCTCGAGATACAGCGCGGTCATGTCCGGGTTCGCCGGGTTGTCGAACCACTTGCGCGATCTGAGGTTTGCAGGGTTCCTTGCAGCGGTCTTCTTTGCCATGATCTGGAAGTCTCCGTTAACGAGCGATGCCTCGTAAGCATTCTACGTCACGGCTGCCTTCTCAAGGGAGCCGACTGTCACACGCCCCCGTGGCTTCCCGCAACCGCGCCTGCGGCAGTGATCAGGCTGGCGATCAAGAGCACCCAGTGCAGGCGCCTGACCAGTCGCAGCGTGCCGGCCGGATCACGTCGGGCGCTCTCGCTGAACCAGCGGTGCAGGGATAGGGGCTCGAGGACAAACAGCACCAGCGTGAAGATCAACCAGACCGCCACCATCGCGTGCATCCACCAGAAGTGCACCTCGGCGAAGCGAGACCACAAGTCGAAGCGCCAGGTGATGTAGAACCCAGAAAGGCCGGTGAGCAACGTCCAGGCCTTGGCGTGAAGAGAGAAGCGGTGCTCGGACTGTTCGAAGGCGGCGATGCCTTGGGCTGGATCGGGGTGTCGCGCGGCCGCGGGCAGCAGCACGAGCGTGACGAAGGCCACCCCGCCGATCCACAGGATCACGCCAAGGACGTGCAACACACGGGCGAGAACGAAATCAGGCATCGGAGATTGGACCCGAGAGCTACGCCTGCCGAGCTTGCAGAATCAGGTTGCAGACCTCCACACCACCCCGCCGGCTGCGCCGGCACCCCTCCTCGGAGAGGAGGGGAGTGTCTCCCCTCCTTACTAAGGAGGGGTGGCGCCGAAGGCGACGGGGTGGTTGGCGTT
>DAIQQA010000170.1:0-10189 GCA_036787045.1 Burkholderiales bacterium
CGGAGATGTCGCCGTACTTCACCGCGAAGGTGCCGCCGAAGCCGCAGCACTGCTCGGGGCCAGTCATCTCTTTCAGGCCGAGCCCCGGCACGCGGCTGAGCAGCGCACGCGGCTGCGCCTTCACACCCATCTCGCGAAGGCCGGAACAGGAGTCGTGGTAGGTCACCGTGCCGTGAAAGCTACCCGACACCTTCTCGAGCTTCAGCACGTTGACGAGGAAATCGGTGAGCTCCCAGGTGCGCGCGACCAGCCACTCCACGTCGGCCTGCTGCTGAGGGAACTCAGAGAGCAGCTCGGGGTAGTGCGTCTTGATCATGCCGGCGCAGGAGCCGGAGGGCACCACGACGTAGTCGCAGTCCTTGAGCTCGCGCAGGACCTTGCGGGCCAGCGCCTGCGCGGCCTGCCGGTCGCCCGAGTTGTAGGCCGGCTGGCCACAGCAGGTCTGCGTCGCGGGTACGACCACTTCACATCCCGCTTCCTCCAGCAGCTTGAGCGCGGCGAACCCGATGCGCGGGCGCACGAGATCGATCAGGCAGGTTACGAAGAGGGCGACACGCATGAGGGGAGTTGTGTTCTTGAATGCGCGCAGCTGCTGCGACGCCGCGATGCGCTGCGAGCGCGGCGATGATAGCACAGCGAACTAACTGCCACGTTGCAGGAAGATCCCAAGGAGGGCGGGTCACCATGGGGCATGCGGGGACCGCAAGGACCCGCTATTCCTCCTGTGCTCTCTGTGACGTCTCAGGAAACAACTCCCTCACCCGCGAACACCACACCGCCCCGGCGCCTGCCCGGGCAGCAGCCCGGGGCGCCACCCCGCCTCGTGAGAGGCGGGAAGAGAACATACTCCCCTCCTGCCCGAGGAGGGGTGGCATGCGAAGCGTGACGGGGTGGTGGGAGCCTGCCCGAGGGGTGGCACGCGAAGCGTGACGGGTGGTGGGAGCCTGCCCAAGGAAGCATGGCGCGCGCAAGCGTGACGGTGTGGTGCGCGTATGCATGGCGTTTCCTTCCTTCCGCCTGCACGCCATGCGCGCTACTGCGCTCTGCGGCCGCTTCTTCCGGTTGGGAGATCCGAAGCGAAAAAGCAAAAGCCCCGCGCGCAGCGGGGCTTCGTGGCCACGAGCGCGAGCGCGATTACATGATGCGCGGCTTGCGCCCGGGTGAGGGCATCTGGGTCTCCAGGCTCTCCATCCACCTCTTGATGCGGTTGGCGTCCGCGATGCGGGTGAACTTGCCCCAGGAATCGAGCAGCACGATGATCACCGGCTTGGTCGCGATGCGTGCCTGCATGACTAGACAGCGTCCCGCCTCGTTGATGTAGCCGGTCTTGGACAGGCCGATGTCCCACTGTCCGTTGCGCACCAGCCCGTTGGAGTTGCGGAAGGCCACCGTGCGATACCGGCGCTTCCTGCTGTCCACGGCGACGCGGTGCGAATCCTGAGTGGTGAACTGGCGGATCAGGGGATAGCGATAGCCGGTGTTGACCAGCATCGCAAGGTCCAGCGCCGTGGAAACATTGTCCGGATCGAGGCCGGTCGAATCGACGAAGCGGGTGTCGCGCATGCCCAGCTCGCGGGCGCGCTGGTTCATTGCGGCGATGAAGGCAGCAGTGCCTCCGGGATGGGTACGGGCGAGCGCGGCTGCCGCGCGGTTCTCGGAGGCCATGAGCGCGAGCCGCAGCAACTCGCGGCGCGGCAGAGTCACCCCGAGCTTGAGCCGGGACCGCGTGCCCTTCAGCGTGTCGACGTCAGCGCGGGTGATGGTGATCGGCTCGTCCAGCGGCAGTTTCGCGTCCAGCACCACCACGGCGGTCATCAGCTTGGTGATGGAGGCGATGGGCATGACCGCGTCGGTGTTCTTGGCGTAGAGCAGCTGCCCGTCCTCCTGGTCGATGACCAGGGCAACGGCGGAGCCCAGCTTCAACTCGTCCTGGGACGCCGCGAAAGCCTCAGCCACCGTCGCGGACGGTCGGAACTGCGGCAGCTCAGGCTGGAGCTCGACCGGCTGTGGGAGCGGGTCCGTCTGCGGCAAGGCCGCGATCGCCGGCACGCTGTTCTGTTCGGCAGGGGCTGGCATACCGGCCTGTGCCCAGACGGGCAGCGGCAACGAAAGCGCAAGCAGCACGAGCACTTCTGTTCTTTGCATCATGACCTCGATGTTCCTTCTTGCTTTCTGGTCACGTCCGGGCAGCGGCTATCCGCAGCATGACCCATCCCTTCGTCATGCGTCCAGGATCGTGTCCCCGATTTAACGGTCGCCGACCCGGCAACTTTAAGCAGACAGTGTTCCAACCCGCTGGCTGCGGGGAAAGCTATCAAAAATCAGCGGATAGCGCAATATTGTTAAGACAAAGTCAAGATTCGACCCTCAAGTGCGCTCGCCGCGGCACACCAGCAGCGATTTGTCCCCGCCCCCGCCGGAGCCGTCCGGGTCGCCAATGGGCGCGAGCTCGCGCCGATACCCGTTCGCGGCCTTGGTCTGTGCATAGTGCGGCAGGGCCCTGGCCACGGCTTCCGGGGCAGCATCCAGGATCAGGCCGAAGTCGTCCCGGGCGCCATTCTTACCCGGGGCATAGTAGAAGAGGTGGGCGGTGATGCCCTTGCCAACGTCGGACTTGCCGACGGTCAGGATCATCGCGTCCGCCTCGGCGTCGAACTTGGGCGCCTGGCCGCCCAGGGTCAGGCTGCACTTCTCGACCTCCAGCAGCAGCTCGTACGCGCTGAGCCCCTGCGCACCAGCCGACCAGGTCAGTAGCAGGCCCGCGGCCAAGGTCAGGGACTTGCAAACGCTTCGCATCTCGGTCTCCCCAAACAGCGCGGCCTGGCAACCCGGCCGCGCACCGGCAGGATATTATCAGCCCCCAGCCACCGGCGCGCCGGCCGGCTCGACCGCTTCCTGCTCGCGGCGCTTGGCCTCCTCGCGCTGCTGCAGCGCCCACATCTGTGCATAGGCCCCGCCGCGCAGCAGCAGCTGGGCATGCGTGCCGCGCTCGACGATACGGCCGTGGTCCATCACCAGAATCTCATCCGCGTCGACAATGGTAGACAGCCGGTGCGCGATCACCAGCGTGGTCCGGTCGCGCGCGATGCGATCGAGCTCGGACTGGATGGCCTGCTCGGAGCGTGAGTCCAGCGCCGAGGTGGCCTCGTCGAACACGAAGATGCGGGGGTTCTTGAGGATGGCCCGGGCAATGGCCACGCGCTGCTTCTCGCCGCCGGACAGCTTCAGCCCGCGCTCGCCCACCCCGGCCTCGTACTTGTCGGGCAGCGACTCGATGAAGTCGTGGATGTGGGCGGCGCGCGCCGCCCCGATCACCTCTTCGCGCTTGGCGTCCGGCCGCCCGTAGGCGATGTTGTAGAAGATGGTGTCGTTGAACAGCACGGTGTCCTGCGGCACGATGCCCAGCGCCGCGCGCAGGCTCGACTGGGTGATGGCGCGGATGTCGCGCCCGTTGATGGTGATGCGCCCGCCATTGACCTCGTAGAAGCGGAACAGCAGCCGCGACAGGGTGGACTTGCCCGACCCGCTGTGGCCGACCACCGCGACCGTGCTCCCCGCGGGGATCTCGAAGCTCACGTCGAACAGGATCTGGCGCTTCCCGTCGTAGCCGAAGTCCACGTGCTCGAAGCGCACACCGGCATCGCCCGGCGGCAGGTCGGGCGCGCCGGGTGCGTCCTGGACCTCGCGGTTCTCCTCCAGCAGCCGGAACATCTTGTCCATGTCGGTCAGGGCCTGCTTGATCTCGCGGTACACCATGCCCAGGAAGTTCAGCGGGATGTAGAGCTGAATCAGCAGTCCGTTCACCAGGACCAGATCGCCCAGCGTGAGCGCGCCCTTCACCACTCCCTGCGCCGCCAGGATCATGAGCAACGTGACGGCGACCGCGATGATCAGGCTCTGGCCGATGTTGAGCAGACCGAGCGAGGCCTCGTTGCGGACTTCGGCATTCTCGAACTTGCGCAGGTTCTCGTCGTAGCGGCGCGCTTCGAAGTCCTCGTTGTTGAAGTACTTGACCGTCTCGTAGTTGAGCAGGCTGTCGATGGCGCGGGTGTTGGCTTTAGAATCGAGCTCGTTGGCCAGGCGGCGGATATGCATGCGCCACTCGGTCACCGTGAAGGTGAAAACCAGGTACAGCGCCACTGCGACGAAGGTGATGGCGGCGAAGCGCCAGTCGAACTTGGACAGCAGCACCGCTGCAACCAGGCCGAACTCCAGCACTACCGGAATGATAGAGAACAGCATGTAGTTGAGCAGCGTGGAGATGCCGCGCGTGCCGCGCTCGATGTCGCGCGACACGCCGCCGGTCTGCCGCTCGAGATGGAAGCGCAGGCTGAGCGCGTGCAGGTGCCGGAACACCTGCAGCGCAACGCGCCGGATCGCGCGCTTGGTCACCCGCACGAACACGACGTCGCGCAGCTCGGCGAACAGCGTGTTGGCTGCGCGCAGCACGCCGTAGGCCACCAGCAGCGCGAGCGGCAGCACCAGCACGGCCTGTTTGGCATCGAGCGCGTCGACGATCTGCTTCATGGTGAGCGGCACCGCGACGTTGGCGAGCTTGGCGGTCACCAGGAAGCTCAGCGCGAGGATGACGCGGCCCTTGAACTCCCACAGGTAGGGCAGCAGCGTGCGAATGGCCGCCCAGTCGTTGCGCCGCGACGGTGCGGCCGAGCGCCGGGCGTCGCCAGCCTCGGCAATGGCAGGATGCTGCATCAGTTCTGGATGACTATGCCGAAGTGCACGCCGGAGCCCGAGTAGGGGTACCAGTGCCAGGGGTGCCAGCCCCAGTAGGGCCAGCCGGGCCCGCAACAGCCGTAAGACAGGCCCCAGTGCCACTCGATATAGGGCGAGGCTTCGGCGCGCGGGCGCGGCGCGCGCACTTCCTCTTGGCGCTGCTCACCGGAGGAGATTTCCGGCTGGTCCTGCGGGGGCTGGGCCTCGGGCTGCGTCGGGGCGAAACCCAGCCAGGTGCGCGCCTGCGGCAGATCGGCAGCCGCGGCGCGCCCGATCCAGTAGTTCGCCTGGTTTGCGTCGGGCAGCACGCCATCACCGCGTGCGTATCGCTTGCCCAGCTCGAACTCCGCCCCGGCATGCCCCTGCTCGGCTGCGCGGGTGTACCAGACCACCGCCTCGCGTGGGTCGAGAGGCGCATCGCGTCCGCTGGCGTAGGCGTTGCCCAGCTCGAACTGCGCCGTCGGATCGCCCAGCTCGCCCGCCGTACGCAGCCAGAGCAGCGCCTGATGGGCATCGCGCGTCACGCCCTCGCCGCGCGCGTGCATCTGCGCCAGGAGCCTGGCGGCACGCGCGTCCTGGGAGGCCACGGGCGTGAGCTCCGCGACTGCACGGCGGAAATCTCCGCGCTGGTAAGCATCCTCACCGGCATCGTAGTCGGCTAGGCCCGTCCGGGCGGCAAGACACAGGAAAAGCAACTGCAGGACTGCGGCGTAGCGCATGAGGAGGAAAAACTATGACCTGTCAACCGCTATTCTAGCCCGCAGCGCAGGCATGCAGGGCACCTACTCCGCGAGCGGCAGCTTCGGCGATGCGACGCTGGCCACGCGCGGAAAGGGGCGCGTCGTGGTGGAAGCGAAGGTGGCCGGCATCCTGGCAGGCATCATCCACTGCGCGCTTCTGCTGCGCCCTGCCTATAATCGCGCCTTCGGCCGGATCACCGCAACCCCGAGGATCATTCGATGACAGGCAGATCGACACAACGCGGGCTGGCGCTGGTGTGGTGGCTCGTGGGTATCCTCGCGGCCGGGGCACTGCTGTTCGCACTCCACCTCTGGATCATGCTGAGCTGGAGCTACTCGTCCGGCGAGCGCGCAGGATGGATTCAGAAGCTCTCCAGGAAGGGCTATCTGTGCAAGACCTGGGAAGGCGAGATGGCGATGGTCTCGCTGCCCGGCTCGGTGCCCGAGAAGTTTCAGTTCACGGTGTGGGACGATCAGGTCGCCGACGAAATCAACCGGGTGATAGGCCGACGCGTGTCGCTGCACTACGAGGAGCACATCTGGCTGCCCACCAGCTGCTTCGGCGAGACACGCCACTTCGTCAAGCGCGTGAAGCTCATTGAGGACACCCCGGCGCCACTGGACATCCGCAGCAATCCCGGCGCGCGCCCTGCCGGACCCGCACAGCCTGAAGCGCAGGACGAGCGCAGCAAAGACCCGTTCGACCAGCAGCAGGCCCCGGACATGCAGGAGCAGGCGGCGCCCGAGAGGCTGGCTCCCCGCAGGCCACGGCCCACCCCGCCGCCCGGTGTTCCGGAGACGTGACCATGGACCCTGTGCTGATCATCACCGGCGCGAGCCGCGGCATCGGCGCCGCGTGCGCGCAGCTCGCCGCACGCCAGGGCTACCGGGTTGCGGTGAACTACGCAACCAACCGGGCCGCCGCCGAGGCGGTAGTGGACGCGATCGAAAAGTCGGGAGGTCGCGCCATTGCAGTGCAGGCGAACGTCGCTGATGCAGGGGAAGCGCACCGGCTGTTCGAGACGGTGGATCGCGAGCTCGGGACCGTCACCGCGCTGGTCAACAACGCGGGTATCACGGGACCGCTCACACCGGTCGAACAGATGCACCCTGCCGGCCTGCAGGACGTGTTCGGTGTGAACGTGTACAGCCTGTTCTGGTGCTGCGCCGAGGCGGTCAAGCGCATGTCCACTGCGCACGGCGGCAAGGGCGGGGCGATCGTGAACGTGGGCTCCATCGCCGGGCGCTACGGCGGCATGCCCGGCATGGTCGCCTATGCTGCAAGCAAAGCCGCAGTCGACGGCTTCACGCTGGGGCTGGCCAAGGAGGTCGGACGCGACGGCATCCGCGTCAATTGCGTGCGGCCGGGCACCACGCGCACCGATATCATCATTCCGCTCGGCGGCGAGAAGCTCGCGTCGCAAGTGGCGGCCGCCACGCCGCTCGGCCGGCTGGGCGAACCCGACGAGATCGCCAAGACGATCCTCTGGCTTCTCTCCGACAACGCGTCGTTCGTGCACGGGGCTCTTTACGACGTTTCCGGTGGGCGTTAGCAGGGTGAGGGAGAAGACATGACAACGATCGCGAACATCGAGGCAGACCACTACTTGATCAAGCTCCCGGTGACGCTGTCCGACAGCACGCACGGACAGATGAGTCACTTCGAGCTGGTGACAGCGCGCATCCGCGACAAAGCCGGCGCGGAAGGCTCGGGCTACACTTTCACCGTGGGCACCAACGGCGCGGCCGTGCACGCCACTATCCAGCGCGACCTCGCGCCCCGGCTCACCGGCGAACGTGCCGACCTCATCGAGGCGTTGTGGAAGAAGATGTGGTGGGCCCTGCACTATGGCGGCCGCGGCGGCACGGCGGCGATGGCCATCTCCGCGGTGGACATCGCGCTGTGGGATCTCAAGGCGCGCAAGCTCGGGGTACCGTTGTGGACCCTGCTGGGCGGCGACGATCCCAAAGTGCCGTGCTACGCCGGCGGCATCGACCTGTACTTTGCGTTGGACAAGCTGCTCGCCCAGACCGACGAGAATCTGAAGAAGGGCTTCCGCGCCATCAAGATGAAGGTCGGGCGCCCGAAGCTCTCCGAGGATGTGGCGCGGGTCAAGGCCATGCGCGAGCACCTCGGTGCCGACTTCCCCCTGATGGTCGATGCGAACATGCGCTGGACGCCCGACGAAGCCATCCGCGCCGCGCGCGCCTTCCAGCCTTTCAACCTGGTCTGGCTCGAGGAGCCGACCATCCCGGACGACGTGCTGGGCCACGCACGCATCGTGCGCGAGGGCGGTCTACCGGTGGCCACCGGCGAGAACCTGCACACCCTGTACGAGTTCGCGCAGATGGTCCACGCCGGCGGCGTGACCTTCCCCGAGCCCGACGTCACCAACTGCGGGGGCGTCACGGTGTTCATGAAGGTGGCGCGGCTCGCCGAAGCGTTCAACCTGCCGGTCACGTCCCACGGTGCGCACGACATCACCGTGCATCTGCTTGCCGCCGCGCCCAACCGCTCCTACCTTGAAGCGCACGGTTTCGGGTTGGACCGGTACATCGCTCAGCCGCTGGCGATCCAGGATGGATTCGCCATCGCGCCGGACCGGCCTGGCCACGGCATCGAGTTCGACTGGAAGGGGTTGGAGACCTGCCGTGCGTAGCCCTTGACCGAAGGCCAAAGCAGAACCACGGTGGACACGGAGGAACCCAACAACAGTCAACACGTCGTCCCTCGGCAGCCTCCGGGAACCCGGCGGCCAGATGCATGAGCGCCTGCACGGGGCGGGCACCCACGCTAACTCAACGCGTCATCGGCGGCTTGCGCTGACGCGCACGTCCTTGCAAGAAAACGCAATGTCGTTCACGCGGCCCTGCCTGCCGCACAGGTCAACCTTCGGCAACTCCTCTTGTTGTTTTCCTCCATGTCCTCCGTGTCCTCCGTGGTTCGAGCTTCTTCTTCGGAGGCATCTCAGCGCAGCTCGATAGGCTGCGGCGCGACGCGCCAGATGTCCCGGCAGTATTCGAGAATGGCACGGTCCGAGGAAAACCTGCCCATGCGCGCCACGTTGAGGATGGACATCCGCGTCCAGTGCTCGGCGTCGGCGTACGCCCGCGCCACCTCCTCCTGGGCATCGACGTAGGCCTGGAAGTCCGCCAGCAGCATATAGTCGTCGTAGTCGAGCAGGTGCTGGACGACAGGGCGAAAGAGCTCTCGGTCGCCGCGCGAGAAACGCCCCTCCGCAATGAGGTCGATTGCGCGGCGCAGTCGCGGGTTGGCTTCGTAGTGGTCGCGCGGCCGGTAACCGCGCGCCTTCAGCGCCACGACCTCCTCGGCTGTGAGGCCGAATAGGAAGAAGTTCTCGGCGCCGACCTCGTCGCGAATCTCGATGTTGGCCCCGTCCAGAGTGCCGATGGTGAGCGCGCCGTTCATGGCCAGCTTCATGTTGCCGGTGCCGGAGGCCTCCTTGCCGGCCGTGGAGATCTGTTCGGAGAGCTCCGCCGCCGAGAGGATCGGCTGACTGTGCTTCACGTTGTAGTCCGGGAAGAACACCACCTTTAGCCGGCCACGCACGTCGGGGTCGCTGTTCACCACCTCCGCCACCGAGTTGATCAGCTTGATGATCCGCTTGGCCATGATATAGCCGGGCGCGGCCTTTCCCCCGAACAGCACTGTGCGAGGCGCCGCCTCACCCGAGGTCCCGTCCTTGAGCCTCTGATACAGAGAGATAACGTGCAGGACATTCAGATGCTGGCGCTTGTACTCGTGGATGCGCTTGATCTGCACGTCGAGCAGGTTGTCCGGATCGATCCTGCTCCCGGTCCGCGCTTCGATCACCCGCGCCAGCGCACGCTTGTTGCCGGCCTTCACGCTGCGCCACTGCGCGCGGAACGCTGCATCGTCGGCAAAGCGCTCGAGCGCCATGAGCTGCTCCAGATGCCTGGGCCATGCGTCTCCGATCGCGTCCGTGATGAGCGCGGCCAGCCCGGGATTAGTCAGGGCCAGGAAGCGGCGCGGGGTCACGCCGTTGGTCTTGTTGCTGAGCTTCTGCGGCCACAGCGCATGGAAATCGCGCAGCGTATCGCGCTTTAGAAGCTCGGTGTGCAGCGCGGCCACGCCGTTGATGGCGTGGCTTCCCACGCATGCCAGATGCGCCATCCGCACGTACCGCGGCCAGCTCTCGTCGATGATCGACAGCCGCGCGACGCGCGCATCGTCGCCAGGGTACTGCAGCCGCACCTCTTCCAGGAACCTGCGGTTGATCTCGAACGCGATCTCCAGGTGGCGCGGCAGCAGCGAACCGAACAGTTCGACCGTCCATTGCTCCAGCGCCTCCGGCAGCAGCGTGTGGTTGGTGTACGCGAGCGTGCGGCAAGTCACCTCCCAGGCGGGCTGCCAGTCCATCCCGTGTTCGTCCACGAGGAGCCGCATCAGCTCGGCCACCGCGAGCGCGGGATGAGTGTCGTTCATTTGCGCCGCATACTTGTCTGCGAAGTGCTCGATGTGTGTGTCGGCCTGAAACAGGATGCGGATCATGTCCTGCAGCGAGCAGGACACGAAGAAATACTGCTGCGCCAGCCGCAGGCGCTTGCCGGCGCCCGGCTCGTCGTTGGGGTAGAGCACCTTGGAGATCGTCTCGGAGTAGATCTTCTCGTCCACGGCTCCGTAGTAGTCGCCAGTGTGGAACGCTTCGAAGTCGAACGACTCGACCGCTTCGGCA
>DAIQQA010000171.1:0-7649 GCA_036787045.1 Burkholderiales bacterium
AAGCCGCAGTAGTCCAAAGCCAACCACCCCGTCGCCTTCGGCGCCACCCCTCCTTAGTAAGGAGGGGAGAGAAAAGCCTTTTCCCCTCCTGCCCGAGGAGGGGTGTCGCGCGCAGCGTGACGGGGTGGTGTGGAGGTCTGCAACCTCATTCTGCAAGGCTCAATAGTGGCGACGCCTGCGCGGCGTGTAGTCGTCACGGGGCAGCAGAGGCAACAACCCCAGCTCGACCATGAAGATCCGCATCCTGTCCGACCTACACCTGGAGTTCTCGGCCTGGCATCCGCCGTTCGAACCGCCGGAGACCGACGCCGACGTGGTGGTGCTGGCGGGCGATATCGACAACGGCACACAGGCGATCGATTGGGCCGAGCACACCTTCGCGGGCAAGCCGGTGCTCTACGTGCCAGGCAACCACGAATACTACGATGGGGAGATTTCCGCGGTCGCCTCGGCGCTCAGGGCGCGGGCGGCCGCCAGTCCGACGGTGCGCCTGCTCGACAATGACGAGCTGGTGCTCGGGGACGTTCGCTTTCTTGGCACCACGCTGTGGACCGACTTCGAGCTGTTCGGACCGGAAAACGTCCGCGCCGCCATCACCGAGTCGCTGAAATACGTCGTGGACTTTCGCGCGATCCGCCATGGCCTGGCCGCACGGCTGACGCCGGAGCAGACCATCGCCTTCCACCGCGATGCGACGACATTTCTTAGGGATCGACTGGCCGCGCCGTTTGCCGGCAAGACGGTCGTTGTCACCCACCATGCACCGCACCCCGGCAGCGTGCACCCGCGCTGGCAGCGCAACCTGACCAGCGCCGCGTTCGTGTCGGACCTGACCTCGCTACTGGGCGAGCCGCACCTGTGGTTCCACGGCCATACGCATGACAGCTTCGACTTCCAGGTCAACGGCACGCGCATCGTCGCCAACCCGATGGGGTATCGGACCTCGAACTGGCGGCAAAGCCGGGAGAACGGCTCGGCCGCCTGGGTCACCTACGAGAATGCACGCTTCGACCCGGCGCTCGTGATCGAGATCTAGGCTCGCGAATTGACTGCTGAAGGGGTCGGGTCTTGTCCTGTTACCGGGCCTGCTGCGCTTAGCGCCGGTCTTTCGAGAACAAAGAGGTGGCTTTAGCGCGCTAGACCGTCCTTCCGCCCCACGCTCCGGGCTCCAAGGCGGGAGCGTGAGAAAATGGGGTCGAGCCGACCGGACGGAATCACCGATATCGGATATGACAACCAGCAAACAAGAACTGAGTCGTTCCGCCGCTTCCTCCGAGCAAGTGGCTTCGCATGTTGCTGGCACGGCGGCTCGACCCCAACCAGCGCCGCGCATCCTGCGCCGCATCCTGGCGCTGGACGACTTCGAGGACGCCGCGCGCCGGGTTATTCCGCGCCCGATTTTCGGGTACGTTGCGGGCGGCACTGAAACGAACGCGTCGCTGCGCGCGAACCGGGCCGCGTGGGACGAGATCGCCTTCGTTCCCAAGACCCTGGTGGACACGTCCGGACGCACGCACAAGACGACGCTTTTCGGCCAGACCTACGATGCGCCCTTCGGGATCGCGCCGATGGGCGGGACCGCCATGGCCGCCTACCAGGGCGATCTTGTGCTCGCGCGCGCCGCGGCGGCAGCCAACGTTCCGATGATCCTGAGCGGGGCTTCGCTGACGCCCCTGGAGCGGGTCCGCCAAGCGGGGCCGACCACCTGGTTTCAGGCCTACCTTCCGGGCGAGGCCGGTCTCATCACACAGCTTGTCGAGCGAGTGGCGCGTGCCGGCTACGACACGTTCGTTCTCACGGTCGACGGGCCGGTGGCGGCCAACCGCGAGAACAACGTGCGCAGCGGCTTCAACACTCCGCTGCGTCCCTCCCTGCGCCTCGCCTGGGACGGTATCACCCGGCCGCGCTGGCTCTTCGGCATGCTACTGCGCACGCTGTGGCTCGACGGCATGCCGCACTTCGAGAACATGGGCCGGCGCGTTCCCTTTATCTCACGCACCGAGGAGCGCGAGCTCGGCCGGCGCGACAAGCTCTCCTGGAAGCATCTCGAGCTGATTCGGCGCCTGTGGAAGGGGCGTCTGGTGGTGAAGGGCATACTCGACAGAGACGACGCTCGCATCGCCCGCGAGAGCGGCGCCGACGGCATCATCGTCTCGAATCACGGCGGGCGGCAGCTCGACGGTGCCGTTGCGCCGCTGCGCGTCCTGCCCGGGATCTCCGCCCAGGCAGGCGGGATGACCGTGATGATGGACAGCGGCGTGCGGCGCGGCACCGACGTATTGAAGGCGCTCGCCCTGGGCGCACAATTCGTCTTCATCGGGCGGCCGTTCCTCTTCGCGGCTGCGATCGCCGGCGAGCCTGGTGTGCGTCATGCTATCAAACTGCTGCAGGACGAGATCGACCGCGACATGGCGCTGCTTGGCATCGAGGTGCTCGCAGAGATGCGGCGGGAGCTCTTGACGACCGCCCGCGGCCCGGCGTTTCTCGAGAAGTGACGAGATACGCAGAGAATGATGGAGGTCGCTGCTCATGATGGGCAACTGTCACCACCCCCTGCTGCGCGGGCACCCCTCAGGGAGGGAATGGCACTCTATTGAGCCTTGCAGAATCAGGTTGCAGACCTCCACACCACCCCGCCCAGCGCAGCCGGCACCCCTCTCCCACCACCCCGTCACGCTGCGCGCGACACCCCTCCTCGGGCAGGAGGGGAAAAGGCTTTTCTCTCCCCTCCTTACTAAGGAGGGGTGGCGCCGAAGGCGACGGGGTGGTTGGCGTTGGACTGCTGCGGCTTGAGCGTAATGTATTTGTGCAAGCCTCAATAGGCTACGACCGGTGCCGCGATTCCTTCCTGCTCGCACGTCGGCGCCACGTCCGAGGTCGTTGCGCGCTGCATGTCGCGCGGCCAGCGCAGATCGTCGTAGGGCCTGCCGCGATGCATGGTGCAGCGGTTGTCCCACATCACCAGGTCGTGCACGCGCCAGCGGTGCGTATAGACAAGCTGCCGCTGCGTCGCGTGATCGATCAGTTGCTGAAGAAGCGCTTTGCCTTCCTCTTCCGCCATGCCGAAGATGCGCCCGGCGTGCGAGGCGAGAAACAGGCTCATGCGCCCGGAGCCCGGGTGCCGGCGAACCAGGGCCTGAGGCACGGGCGGGTAGGTCTGATGCTCTTCGTCGGAGAAGTCGTCGAAGCCCAGCTTTTTGCGCGAGTACATGATGGCGTGCTCGGCCACCAGTCCGCGCAGGCGCTGCTTCATGTCATCCGGCAACGCGTCATAGGCGGCGCGCATGTCGGCAAACTCGGTCTGGCCGCCGACCGGCGGAATGCTGCGCGCGTAGAGCAGCGAGGCCTTCGCCGGCACCCGCTTGAAAGAGCTGTCCGAATGCCACATCCGATTGGCCATCTCGAACATGCGTTTACGGCTTTCCTTGCCCCAGATCGATTCGCCCGGATCGAGATTGGACACATCGGCGAGGTCGGCGCGGACCCGCAACTTTGCGTCCTTGCGCACCGCATGGATGCTGGTCTCGAGCGGACCGAAATGGTGTGCGAAATCGAGATGCTGGTCTGCGGTCAGGTGCTGATCGGGGAAAACCAGCACCGAATAGCGGTCGAACGCCGCCTCGATCTCGGCTCGGCTCTCCTCCGACAACGGTTGTGAGAGGTCGACGTCGCCGATCTCGGCAGCAAAGCTTTCGGTAACGGGATAGACGGTCATCGGATTCCTGCCTGGTTCTCGTGTTGATCTTCGCAAGCTACCGCCGCCCCGGCTGGCCTGTCAATGGCCGATGGGCGGCAGCGAGCCGGCGAGAGCGCAGCAAACGCATACTATCACTTTAGTCAACATCTGGTTACTTGTCATACCTGTATCATTGCGGGGTCAGGCCTATACTTTATACGTGCGGCGGAGTGGCTGGCCCGCCCGCTGTGAAGCAGTCGCGAGTTCCCTGTCCGGTAGCCGCAGGCGCGAGGGGTGTAGGATAAGTTGTTCCGCCGTGACTGCGGGCGGAACGCCAAAACGACAGGACCCCAACCAGACAGGAGGAGTGGCATGAACCGTAGACATTTCCTGGCCTTTGCGCTCTGGGCCGGGCTGGTCGCAGCGCTGCAAGCGATCCCCGCTGCCCGGGCCGGCGACGACTGGATCGCCACCTGGACCGCGAGCCCGCACGAGGTTTGGGCGCCGGATTTTCTGGCGCCGGTCAAGGTGCCGAGAAATCTGTGGGCTCAGACCGTCCGGCAGGTTGCCTCGGTCAGCATCGGCGGGGAGCGCGTTCGCGTCGTGCTCTCGAATGAGTACGGTCTCTGGCCGCTCAAGATCGGCGCGGCGCACATCGCGCTGAGCGATAAAGGCTCCGCCATCGTCGCCGGTTCGGGCAAGCCGCTCACCTTCGGCGGCCGGACCTCCATCGTGATCCCGCCCGGTGCACCGGCGATCAGCGACCCGGTCGACCTTTCCGTGGCGCCGCTCTCGAGCGTCGTCGTGAGCTTCTTCCTCCCCGACGTGACACCGGTGACCACTTTTCATTGGGACGCGTGCCAGACCACCTACGTCGTGGCCGGTAACAAGATCGGCGAGACCGACTTCAAGGCCGACTCCAGATTCACCGCCAGGATTCTGTTAAGCGGTATCCTGGTGGACGCGCCCGCGAATGCACGCGCGATCGTAACGTTCGGCGACTCGATCACCGACGGCAACAACTCCACACCCGACACCAACCGCCGCTGGCCCGACGTGCTGGCGCGGCGGCTGGTCGAAGCCGGCGGCCCGCCGGTGGCGGTCTTGAATCAAGGTATCTCCGGCGCGCGAATCCTCACCGATCGCATGGGTGTGAACGCCCTGGCTCGTTTCGATCGCGACGTCCTGCGGCATCGCCACGCCGACACCGTGATCCTGATGATGGGCATCAACGACATCGGCTGGCCCGACAGCATCCTCGAGCCCAACGCACCGGCGCCCTCGGCCGAGGATATCATCGCCGGCTATCAGCAGCTCATCGCTCGTGCACATCTGCACAACATGCGCATCATCGGGGCGACGTTGACCCCGTTCGAGGACACCTTCAAAGGGTCGCCGCTGGCGGACTACTACAGCGCAGCCAAGGAGCAGAAGCGCCAAGCGGTGAACAAATGGATCCGCGAGAGCGGCGCGTTCGACGGTGTGATCGACTTCGACGCCGTGGTGCGCGATCCTAGCCGCCCGTCCTACATCCAGGCGGCCTACGATTCCGGCGATCACCTGCATCCAAACGATGCAGGGTACAAGGCGATGGCAGAGTCGATCGATCTCGGGTTGCTGAGGGGGAAACGCTGATTCTGTAGGTCGTCATGCCACCCGAGCGATGGTTAGCCCCGATGAGCTAGCTTGGATCCTTTGCTTTGAGCAGAGCCTTCAAGTCGGCGAATGGCTGATGTGTAGCTGGCGCCTGGCTCGCTTCGCCGGGCGACGCTGGTTCCCGGCCTTGCCCGGTAAGGAAACGCTGGTGTTCATTTTCGTGACAGTAGGTGCACAGCAGCTCCCAGTTGCTCCCATCGGGCGGGTTGTTGTCGTGATTGTGGTCGCGATGGTGAACCTCCAGCAACTGCAAGTTGGCGTGGGTGAACTCGCGGCTGCAGCGCCCGCATATCCACGGGTAGATCCGGAGTGCCTGCTCGCGGTAGCCCTTGGCGCGCTCTTCGCTCGCGCGCCGCGCCTCGGCGACGACGCGGTCGAGGCGAGCATGATCGGGTCCAGTTCTTCGTTCTGGCATGGTCGTTCTCCCGGATACTGCGCGTGACTTACCATATCAGAAACCACAGGCGTACTGCTTTTCTCCTACGCAAGGCCGTGAGCTCGGCGCCGAGGATCTTCCGCAACAGCATACTTGCTTTGGCCGCGCTGGCTTGGACGCACGCGGTTCTTGCAGTCGATGCAAACCAGCCCGAGGCCGCCGTCGTCAAGATTACCTCGATGGTGGCCGGCAAGCGCGCGACGGGGACTGGGTTCGTAGTCAGGCTGGAGCCCGAGATCGCGTACATCGTCACGGTTGCGCATGTGGTGGAGGGAGACAAGAACCCCTCCGTGGAGTTCTACAGCAGGCGGCACTCGACGGTGCAAGCCGAGACGCTGTACATCGAAACCGAGAATCCCAGAGGATTTGCGCTGCTCCTCGTGCGCGGCGACAGGAACCTACCTGCGGGTCTAGGTGTGCTTCCGCTGGCGTCGGCGAGCACACTGCAAACACGGGACGAGGTCGAGGTCATCGGCTATCCGCAAGGAGGCGGCGGCTTGACCGTGGTAACGGCGCAGGTCAGCGGGCGGGAAGGCAGCGAATGGATCCTCACCGGTGCGGTCGATGCAGGCAATTCGGGCGGGCCCGTACTCAAGGACGGGAGGGTCGTGGGTGTGGTGACCCGCGCCACGGACAAGTTCGGGCGCGCCAATACCGTTATGCTGCTGCGCGAAACCCTGAACGGCTGGGGGGTCGCTCCGGTGACCGCGGGGGAGACCGCTCCGCTGGAGCCGCCGTCCGTGACCGCGGCTCCGGCGGTCACTGCAGGACCCAAGCTCACGGGGGCTCGCCGGCTGGCCACCCTCGAGGGCCATCAGGAGGTGGTCACCGACGCGGTTTTCAGTCCTGACGGCAGGCGGCTTGCATCGGCAGGAGGCGATGGAACCCTTATGCTGTGGGACGTGGTCACTCGCAAGGTGTTGGCCAAGGTCGAGGGACACGCGGAAGCGGCGTTGAGCTTGGCGTTCAGCCCCGACGGCAAGACCTTGGCATCGGCCAGCGCGGACGCCACTGTAAAGCTATGGGACGCATCGCGCCTCGAGCCAACCGGTGAGCCGCTCCAAGCGGAGGAGTGCAGAGGCGGTGTGTGGGGGGTAGCGTTCAATCCCGACGGCAATAGTATTGCTGCGGCGTGCGAGAACGACACTGTTTTCATGTGGAACGTACCTGATCGTACGCTGCTTGCGAGCCTCGGATCTGAATGCGATGCGCCGTTTCGCGTGGCGTTCAGTCGCGACGGGCAGCGGCTGGCCGCGGGGACGGCGGATGCCTGTATCTTGTTGTGGCACGCGCAGACACGCGCGCCGGCAGGCGTACTGTCGAAGAGAGTCAACAACACGCCGGTGCTTTCCGTGGCCTTCCATCCGAACGGGAAGACGTTGGCCTCCACCGGCGGTGTCGATGGCAGCGGCGTGGTGCTGTGGGATCTCGCCACTCTGCAGCGCCAGGGTGAGCCGCTGAGGGGACACACCCAGCCGGCCCTCAGTGTGGTGTTCAGCCCCGACGGCGAGACCCTCGCATCCGCCGGCGTCGATCAAACGCTGATTCTGTGGGACGTAGTGGCCCGCAAGCCCATAGGCCAGCCGCTGCAAGGGCACACCGAAGCGGTGACGCGCGTGGCTTTCCACCCCAATGGCAGGACAGTCGTTACGGCCAGCGCGGACCACACGCTTGTGCTCTGGGAACTCGTCTTCGAATGACGTACCGCTCGACCGACGGGCAACTATGCCGAGTTCGCGAGGGCGCTAGGCGGCTATGGAGAGCGGATGACGGAGCCGAGCGCAATCATCCCTGCGGCGTCAGACGCACCATCGCGAAGACGCGGGAAGGGATACCCGCGCTGCTCGAGTTCATCACCGAGCAGGCCGAGCACTTCTCGAT
>DAIQQA010000171.1:7749-10174 GCA_036787045.1 Burkholderiales bacterium
GTCCTTCCTGCAGAAGTCCCAGAAGGATCTCTGGCAGGTGGCCGCGCTGCTCGATTGCTTAAAGGCCAGACGTCCTTGGGAGGTCGAGGTAGCGTGGGCCGATCTCCTTGGACGCGGGGGCGGATGGGTCACCCGGGCGAAGCAGGGGCTTGGCGCGCTGGCGAAGACGGCCCCGCAGCTTGCACTGGATGAGTGGCTGCGATTCCCGGGCGCTCGGTCGAGGAAGCAATCGCGACGATAATGCGCGTGGGTGGGCTTTGCGCTTGGGTCAGACTCGGCCTCTTGTCCACGCTCCGAGCAAGTACCGCAAACCGTGGTTAGCTAACAACAATGGCACTGGCCCGCATCATCGCCATCGCCGTCCTGACGCACATGGCGTTCGTCGCCGCGCGCATGACCGCCTCGCTGTCTGCGCTGGCGAATCATGCGTCGACCTTCACGGTGGGCGTGATCATGGCGCTGTTCGCCTTGGTGCCGATGCTGATCGGCGTACGGGCCGGCCGCTGGCTCGATGCGGTTGGACCGTGGCGACCGACCCTGACAGGAACGCTCCTGATCCTCGGCGGCACGCTGCTGCCGGCGATCTTTCCCTATGCCACCGCCGATGTGGCGCCCCTGTTGGTCGCGGCTGCCATGATCGGGACCGGCCAGATGTTGACGATGGTCTCGGTGCAGCAGGTCGTCGGCGAGCGCGCGGATCCCACTCGCCGAGCGGCCGCATTCTCGTGGTTAGCCCTGGGCGCGTCGGTTTCGGGGTTCACCGGGCCGGTCCTGAGTGGGCTGCTGATCGACCGGTTCGGGCATCGCGCGACCTTCGGCGTAATGGCAGTGGTGGCTGTCCTCGCGCTCGCACTGATCTGGGTCAATCGTGACCTTCTGCCGGGTCGCGATCGCAGGGTGAGCGGTCCGGAGCCTCTGCATCCGCTCGAGCTGCTGAAGCACACGGAGCTGCGGCACGTGTTGATCGCCACCGCACTGGTGTCGATGTCCTGGGACCTGCAGACCTTCGTGATCCCGGTGCACGGTACGCGCGTGGGGTTGTCGGCTTCCGAGATCGGCTTCGTGCTCGGCAGCTTTGCATTGGCGACCTTCACGATCCGGTTGGCCATGCCGTGGCTGTCGCACCGGTTCACCGAATGGCAGGTGCTGACCTACACGCTGTTCAGCGCGACGCTTGCGTTCGGGCTGTTCCCGCTGTTCTCGTCGCTCGTGCCGCTGATCGCGGTCGCCTATCTGCTCGGACTGGGGTTGGGCGCGGCACAGCCGAACGTGATGTCGCTGGTGCACTCGCGCTCTCCGCAGGGCAGGGTGGGGGAGGCGCTGGGTTTGCGTTCGACGATCATCCACAGCAGCCAGGTCGTGCTGCCGCTGGTGTTCGGCGCCTTCGGCTCGGTGCTGGGGGTCGGGGCGATGTTTTGGACGATGGCGACGCTGGTGTGCTCGGGGGGCGTCGCGGCGGTGCGCTGGGGGAAACACAAGCGCGAGCCGGCGCACCGGCAGCAGACCACGTAGCGGGCCGATCATCTGCCCGCAAGGGGCCGCGCCCCGGCGTCGAGCAAGCATCGCCCCGCCCAAGTACGATAGTTGTGTTCGCCTGATCCAGCGTAAGGACGACGGCAGCCTACCCGTACTCAGTTCAGGAGAATGTCCATTCCGTCACTGACGCCGAAAGGCGAAGACTTGAGGCGCGCGGTCGCCTGGCTGGCCGAACAGCGCGGCTGGACCATGGAGCTGATCGAAGAGGCGTGCCGGCGCTTCGATCTCAGCCCAGTGGACGAGGAGTTTCTGATTCGGGAGTTCCGGCGGTTGCTGGAGCAGCGCGAGCCTTGAAGCGCAGGCCAGCCGGACCCGGAGCGCCGCTCATTGTTCAACGCAAGGACTAGCCATGTACACGACGAAGAAGACCTGGTTCGCGCCTGTGGTGATGCTGTTCATCGTGCTCGGGATCGGCAGCGGCTTTACACTTTGCTCCCAGCCGGCTGCGGCCGATGAGGGAGGGCAGATGATCAGGGTTGTGCGCATCTATACCGGGCCGGACAACCAGTCCCATTTCGAGGACATCGAGGTCCCGCTCAAGGACGCCGGGAAGGTCGGCTTTCTTTCCGAAGTGGTCAATGCCACCGGTGTCGTGTTTCGTGTGACCACGGGGGAGTACAACTACGACTTTCACCCCGCGCCGCGGCGGCAATACGTGGTCAACCTGGAGGGTGAGGTCGAAATCGAAGTGGGCGATGGGACCAAGCGGATTCTTCGCACCGGCGACATCTTGCTGGCCGAGGACACGACCGGCCAGGGCCATATCAGCCGCGCGGTGGCCGGAAAACCGCGGAAGTCGTTGTTCATTCTGCTCGACTAGTGGGCCGTAACAATGAGATGGAGAGCACACTCCCTCTCCCCTTGTGGGAGAGGGTTGGGGTGAGGGGTA
>DAIQQA010000172.1:0-10147 GCA_036787045.1 Burkholderiales bacterium
CCGGACGCCGAGCTGGATCGCCTGGCCGAGATGGGATTCGACTGGGTCTGGTTCCTGAGCGTTTGGCAGACCGGCCCTGCGGCGCGGGCGATCTCGCGCGCGAACCCCGAATGGCGCCGCGAGTTCGCCGCAACGCTGCCAGACCTCAAGGACGAGGACATCGCCGGCTCTGGGTTCGCCATCCAAAGCTACACCGTGCATCGCGATCTGGGCGGCGCTGCGGCGCTGGCCCGTTTGCGACAGCGGCTGCGGAAACGCGGACTGAAGCTGATGCTCGACTTTGTTCCGAACCACATGGCTCCGGATCACCCGTGGATCGACGAGCATCCGGACTACTTCGTCCATGGCAGCGAGGCTGATTTGGCTCGTTCGCCGCGGAACTACAGCCGAGTGCAAGCGAAGAACGGCCCGCTGTTGCTCGCCTACGGCCGAGACCCGTACTTTGACGGCTGGCCCGACACGCTGCAGCTCAACTACGGCAACCCGGATTTGCAGCAGGCAATGATCGGCGAGCTGGAGAAAATCGCCGGGCAATGCGACGGCGTGCGCTGCGACATGGCCATGCTGGTCTTGCCCGAGGTGTTCGAACGCACTTGGGGCATCCGGGCTGACCTCTTCTGGTTGAAGGCAACCGAGTCCGTGCGGCGCAAGTATCCCGACTTCCAGTTCATGGCCGAGGTCTACTGGGACCTGGAATGGACGATGCAGCAGCAGGGGTTCGACTACGCCTACGACAAGCGGCTGTACGACCGCTTGCGCGAGGGTCACGCCCGGCCGGTGCGCGAGTATTTCCATGCCGGGCTCGACTACCAGAACAAGCTGGCCCGCTTCCTGGAAAACCACGACGAGCCGCGGGCGGCTGCAACATTCTCATCGGACGTCCACGAGGCCGCGGCGGTCATTACATTCCTGTCGCCGGGGCTGCGGTTCTTCCATCAAGGTCAATTCCAAGGGCGCACGCAGCGCATCTCTCCTCATTTGGTTCGCGGGCCGCAGGAACCGATCGACCAGCGGCTGGAACGGTTTTACGGCCGGCTGTTGGCCGTGTTGCGTGAGCCCGTGGTACGCGAGGGCCAGTGGCAATTGCTGGACTGCGCTCCCGCCTGGGACGGCAACTGGACTTGGGATTGTTTCCTGGCTTTCGCCTGGCAAGGCTCCGGCGGCGAGCGCTTGCTGGTGACGGTGAACTATGCGCCGAACCAGAGCCAGTGTCATGTGCGGCTGCCGTTTGCGGATCTCGGCAACAGCCGCTGGCGGCTGCGGGGCTTGCTCGGTGAGGTCACGTACGATCGGCAGGGCGGCGATTTGCAGGGGCGCGGTTTGTATCTCGATGAGCCTCCTTGGAGCGCGCAGGTGTTCTCGCTGAAGAGGGAAGGTTGATGCGGGATTGATCGTGCCCAAAGCCCGCCCAGAAGGCTTCGCCATCCGCCATGAGCACGAGTTGTCCGGTCACCTGGTGCAGGCGGCGCGCCCTTCGGGCGGACACTGACATTGCACTGCAACATGAGACGTGCTAACCTTTCTAGCTTTCCGTGGGTGCCCTCAACTGGTGCCCGCAACCGGCCCGCCCTTTACTCCCGCCAGGACCCCCATGAAAGACATCGGTGAAAAACTTGCCCGCAGCAGCGAGCTCTCGGCCAAGATTGCCAGCTTGCTCCAGCGCCGCGCCCAGCTGGCGCAGGAGCGCTTCAACGCCAGCGTGCAGAAAGCGGTGGAGAGACAGCGCGCCGCCGCCTCAGCGCTCCCCCCATTCGAGCTCTGGCAGCAGGGCGCGGACTACGCGGTGGATTTTGCGCAGCGCGCCATCCTGTTCTGGGACACTCTGCGCGAGCGCGGCAACAAGTTCATCGAGCACACGCGGGCAGGCCTGCCGCCGGTGCTGCACTTCGACTCCGAGCTGGTGGTGGACGGACGCTCGCTGGCGCGCCCGGTCAACTACGCGCTGCTGCGCATCGTTCCGCCAGCGGGCGTGACCGTCGATCCCAAGCGTCGCCCCTATGTGATCATCGACCCGCGCGCGGGCCATGGTCCGGGCATCGGCGGGTTCAAGGACGATTCGCAGGTCGGCGTCGCCTTGCGCGAAGGACACCCGGTGTACTTCGTGGTGTTCTATCCCGATCCCGAGCCGGGCCAGACAATGCTCGATGTGTGCGACGCGGAAGCGCAGTTCGTGCATAAGGTTCGCGAGCTCCATCCGGACAGCTCCAAGCCGGTGATCGTGGGCAACTGCCAGGGCGGCTGGGCGGCGATGATGCTGGCCGCCTCGAACCCCGACGACACCGGCCCGATTGTGATCAACGGCGCGCCCATGTCCTACTGGGGCGGCGCCTGGCGCGAGGGTGAGGGCGACAACCCGATGCGCTACGCCGGCGGCGCGCTGGGCGGCACCTGGCTGGCTTCGCTCACCGCCGATCTGAGCAATGGCAAGTTCGACGGCGCCTGGCTGGTGCAGAACTTCGAGAACCTGCACCCGGCCAACACGTTTTGGGGCAAGTACTACCACTTGTTCGCCAACGTCGACACCGAGCCGGCGCGCTTCCTCGAGTTCGAGCGCTGGTGGGGCGGGTTTTACCTGATGAACCGCGAAGAGATCGAATGGATCACGCAGAACCTGTTCGTCGGCAACAAGCTGTGGTCGGGCCAGGTCGCCAGCGGCAAGGGCAAGGGCTTCGATCTGCGCGAGATCAAGGCGCCGATCGTGCTGTTCGCCTCCATGGGCGACAACATCACCCCGCCGCAGCAGGCATTCAACTGGGTGGCCGACGTGTACGGCTCCACCGATGAGATCAAGGCGCGCGGCCAGGTCATCGTCGGCCTGCTGCATGAGGACATCGGCCATCTGGGCATCTTCGTGTCCGGCAAGGTGGCGAAGAAGGAGCACGCGCAGATCGTGTCGGTGCTCAAGTCGATCGAGGCGCTTCCCCCCGGTCTGTACGGCATGCAGATCGTCGAGGAGAAGGCACCCGATGGCAGCGCGCGATACCAGGTCCAGTTCGTCGAAAAGCGGCTCGAGGAGCTTGTCGGCCAGTTGAATCGCTTCAAGCGCGCCGACGAGAAGCCCTTCGAGGCGCTGGCGGCGATCTCCGAGTTCAACCAACGCGCCTATGAGCTGTTTGCGCAACCGCTGGTGCAGGCCAGCTCGAACGAATACGGCGCGCAGCTCATGCGCACGTTTCACCCGCTGCGCTTCTCGCGCTGGTCGGTGTCCGATCTCAACCCCTGGCTGGCGTGGCTGAAGCCGGCTGCGGAGATGGTGAAGGCGCAGCGCCGGCCGGTAGGCGCCGAGCAGCCGCTGCGCCAGAGCGAGCGCGCATTCTCCGACCTGATGAGCGCGTCGTTCGATTACTATCGCGACCTGCGCGATGCGCTCAGCGAGGCACAGTTCTTCCAGACCTACGGCAATCTCTTCTCGCTGTATCTCGCCGACAAGCATGAAGCGGAAGAGAGGGCGGCTGCCAGCGATCCGCGGGAGCTGCCCTTCGTCAAGCAGGCGCTCGCTTCCATCGCCCAGGGTGGTTACGCCGAAGCGCTCGCCCGCGTCGCCTATATGCTGGCCCGCAAAGGCGAGCCGCTGCCGCTCGAGCGCATCGAGCAGAAGAAAGAGCTGCTGGAAGAGTATCGGGATCTGCTGCCGCCGATCACCCTCGAGCAGGCCCGGCGCAACCGCGGGACGCAGGAGATCATCGTCAACTACGAGCCGCAGCGTGCGCTGGAAACCCTGCCGCAACTGCTCTCAGTGCCGGCCGAGCGCGAGCGGTTCTTCGCCTTGGGCCAGCGGCTGATCAACGACGAGCGCGTGCAGCAGGCCAAGCCGACGAAGGAGCAGTTGGACATGCTGGCGCGCATCCGCGCGGTGCTCGGTGTGGAGGGCAAAACGCCTGTCCGCCTGGAGGCAGTGGCGGCGCCGGCGGTAGCGCGCGTGGCTTCCTGAGCAGGCACGACGATGCTGTCTTTTACCAACAAGACCTTCGACGAGATCGAGGTCGGCGCTTCCGTCACCGTCAGTCGCCGCTTGTCCGTGAACGAAGTGGAAGCGCTCGCGCTGGTGTCGGGCGACGTGGACGCTTTCCACCTGGCCACCCACGAGGAAGGCCCGCACGGAGAAGGGGTGTTCGCCAAGGCGGTGGGCGCGGAAGCGTTTATCTCCGGCCTGCTGGCGCGCCAACTGCCCGGCCCGGGCACCACGGTCCTTGCCCAGGATCTGCGCTTCGACGGCAGCCTCACGGTCGGCGACGAGGTGAGCGCGACCGTGACGGCCAAGGAGAAGCGGCCCGACGGCAATCTCATCCTGTTCGATTGCCGCGTCCGCCTCGGCGAGCGGAACCTCATCTCCGGCACCGTCCTGGTGCAGGCGCCGACGCGACGCATCGCCTATTCGGATGTGGCCACGCCGCAGCTCGTGCTGCGTCACAACGACGCGTTCGCCAGATTGCTGAAAGCCGTTCAGGGGTTGCCGCCCGTCATTACTGCGGTGGTTCACCCCTGCGATCGCGACTCGCTGCTGGGCCCCATCGAAGCCGCCAAGCGTGGACTGATCACGCCGATCCTGGTCGGCCCCGAGGCGAAGATCCGCGCCGTTGCACAGGCCGAAGGCGTGGATCTCACGCCCTACACCATCGTGCCGACCGAGCACAGCCACGCAGCCGCGGCGCAGGCGGTCGCCATGGCCCGCGCCGGCGAGGTCGAGGCGCTGATGAAGGGGAGCCTGCACACCGATGAGCTGCTGGGCGCGGTAGTGCCGTCAGCCACCGGTATTCGCACTGCGCGGCGCATCAGCCACGTGTTCGTGATGGATGTGCCAGCCTATCCGCGACCGCTGCTGGTGACCGATGCCGCGATCAACATCTATCCCACGCTTGAGGACAAGGTCGATATCGTGCAGAACGCCATCGACCTCGCGCATATCCTCCGTATCGAGCAGCCGAAGGTCGCCATTCTCTCGGCAGTCGAAACTGTCAATCCGAAGATCCAGTCCACCCTGGACGCGGCTGCGTTGTGCAAGATGGCCGACCGGGGGCAGATCACCGGCGGCGTGCTCGACGGCCCGTTGGCCTTCGACAATGCAATCAGCGAAGAGGCCGCGCGCACCAAGAAGATCGTCTCGCCCGTGGCGGGCAAGGCGGACATCCTGCTGGTGCCCGATTTGGAGGCCGGCAACATGGTGGCCAAGCAGCTGCAGTACTTCGCCGGTGCCGACAGCGCCGGCATCGTGCTCGGCACGCGCGTGCCGATCGTGCTCACCAGCCGCGCGGATAGCGTGCGGACGCGGCTCGCCTCTACCGCGGTGATGGCGCTGGTGGCCGATTCGAAGCGGCAGAAGCTCGCGCCTGCCTAAACCCAACGCAGAGGCGCAGAGGACGCAGAGGATAAGAACGAGTATGCGCAGCCAGTGCATTGGGTTGGCGTGTACTGAGGGAGGTGTGAGCGCTATTCGGGAACGTCTAGCTGTCATCCCCGCGCAGGCGGGGATCCACAGTAGTCTGGGTTCCCGCCTCCGCGGGAACGACAATGCATGACTTGATCAGAGTCTGTTCAGTTTAGGGCTCGCACCACCAAGCAGCCCGCGCTCGGTTGCAAGCTGTCACATCTTCACTATGCGCCCACTGCGTTCTCTGCGCCTCTGCGTTGGGTTTTTCAGTGACCAAAAGCATGAAAGAAGCGATCCTAGTCCTCAACGCCGGCTCGTCCTCGATCAAATTCTCGCTGTTCGTCCTGCGCGGCGAGGATCTGCAACAGGACGTGCGCGGCCAGATCGAAGCTCTGTTCACCGCCCCGCACTTCATCGCCAAGGACGGCACCGGCAAGACGGTCAGCGAGAAATCCTGGGGCGAGGGCGTTCGGCTCGGGCACGAGGGGGCGCTCGATCATCTGACGCAGTTCCTGCGCGGGGAGCTCAAGGAGCTCACGCCGATCGGCGTCGGTCATCGTGTCGTCCACGGCGGACTCGAGTACACGCAGCCGGTGCAGATCGATCGGACCGTGCTCACGGCGCTGGCGAAATTCATCCCGCTCGCGCCGCTGCACCAGCCGCACAACCTCACGCCGATCCGGCTCATCCTGGAGCGCACGCCGGACCTGCCGCAGGTGGCCTGCTTCGACACCTCGTTCCATCGGACCAACCCGCCGATCTCGCAACGGTTCGCGATCCCTGCGGAGTTGCACGATGCCGGCGTGCAGCGCTATGGGTTTCACGGGCTGTCGTATGAGTACGTCTCGTCGGTGCTGCCGAAGTACGACGGGAAGGCCGCAGCAGGCAAGACGATCGTTCTTCACCTGGGCAACGGCGCCAGCATGTGTGCGCTGGATGGCGGCAGGAGTGTCGCGAGCACCATGGGCTTCACCGCCGTGGAGGGGCTGCCGATGGGCACGCGCTGCGGCTCGATCGACCCCGGCGTGATCCTGTACCTGATGGATGAGCGCAAGATGGACGCGCGCGCAATCGAGAAGCTGATCTACAACCAGTCCGGGCTGTTCGGCGTGTCGGGTATCTCCAGCGACATGCGCACGCTGCTGGCTAGCGACGATCCGCGCGCGAAGCTGGCGATCGACCTGTACCTCTACCGCATCCGCCGCGAGATGGGGTCGCTCGCAGCCGCGCTAGGCGGGCTGGACGCAATCGTCTTTACCGCTGGCATCGGCGAGAACTCCGCGGAGATCCGCCAGCGCGTGACCGAGGACGCGGCATGGCTCGGCCCGCTCCTCGACCAGCGCGCGAATACGAAGGGTGGTCCCTGCATCAGCACGGCCGGCAGCCGGGTCTCGGTGTGGGCCATCCCCACCAACGAGGAGTTGATGATTGCGCGGCATACGCGGCGGCTTCTTGGGCGCGGCTCAGCCTAAAGCTGAACCACGGAGGACACGGTGGACACGGAGGAAAGCCAGGGATTAAGCGAATCCTCGAAGCAGGACTCCCTCCCTTGCGTCCGCAGGACGCGGGGGAGGGCTGGGGAGGGGGCAACAGGCTACCCATCCTCATTTCCGCCGTTGGCTACCACAGAATCAAATTTCTTCTGGTTTTCCTCCGTGTCCACCGTGTCCTCCGTGGTTCAGATTCCAATGGAGTGCAAAGCATGAGCATAGAAGTCCCCCGCCCGCCCCTGAAAGGCAAGAAAGCCCTGGTGGTCGGCGTCGCCAACGAGCACTCGATCGCATACGGCTGTGCCAAGGCGTTCCGCGAGCTCGAAGCGGAGCTGGCCATCACCTACCTCAACGAGAAGGCGAAGACCTACGTCCAGCCGATCGCCGACGAGCTGCAGGCCAAGATCTTCCTGCCCCTGGATGTCGCCAAGCCCGGTGAGCTGGAAGCGGTCTTCGAGCGGCTTGCGAAAGACTGGGGCCGGCTCGATATCCTGGTGCATTCGATCGCCTGGGCGCCCAAGGACGACCTGCAGGGCGGCCTGCTCGACTGCACGGCCGATGGCTTTGCCAAGGCTATGGACATCTCCTGTCACTCGTTCATTCGCATGGCGAAGCTGGCAGCACCGCTCATGGTCGACGGCGGCAGCATGTTCGCCATGAGCTACCTCGGCGCCAATCGCGTAGTGCCCAACTACAACGTCATGGGACCGATCAAGGCGGCGCTCGAAGCCGCGTGCCGGTACCTGGCCTATGAGTTGGGACCGCGCAAGATCCGCGTCCACCCGATCTCGCCGGGTCCGCTGAAGACGCGTGCGGCATCCGGGTTGAAGGACTTCGACCTGCTGCTCAACGAAGCGGTGGGGAAGGCGCCCGTCGGCGAGCTGGTGGACATCATGGACGTCGGGTTCGCTTGCGCGTACCTCGCTACGCCCTATGCGCGCCGCATGACCGGCGACACGTTATACGTGGACGGCGGCGTCAACATCATGGCGTGAGCACGTTCCTACACGGCCTCGCATAACTTCGCTCTGGAAGCCATTGTGGAGAAGGCGGATCAGGAAGAGCCGCGCACGGAGTTTCACGACCTCGCCGAGCGTCGCTACGCCGAGATCGTGGCTTCGGGCAAGACGATTCCGTGGAGCGAGATGCGCCGCTATCTGGAGGATCGGCTTGCCGGTAAGGATGCAAGGCGTCCCACGGCGACGAATGCGTGCCGAGGATGGCACCGTATACGATGATGCGCGCGCTGCATTTCTATTCCGACTTGCTATTCATGCTTTCGCCTAGTCGGGCAGCGAGTTCGACGCCCAGGTCGCCACCAGCAGGGGGCTCGGCTTGCCGAGACTCCCGAACCAGCGCTGGTAGATCTCCACGATCTGCCCGCTGCGCAGGACGCGCGCCACTACCGTATTGACGGCCAGACGGAAGTCCGGATCGTTGCGCCGGATCGTCAGCGCGAAAGGCTCATACGAGAAGCTCTGCTCGCCCAGCAGCACCCGAAACTGGTTTCGCACGGCGGCGGCCAGCCCGATGAGCACGGCCTGATCCGCCGCGAAGGCATCGATCTTGCCGGCTTTCAGGGCGTTCAGGCCGGCCACGTAGTCGCCTACCGGCACGATTTCGGCGCTGATATAGTCACGCTTCAGCGTGTCGGCCAGGACCTGCTTGGTAGTTGTATTGTCCACCACGCCGATCTTCTTCCCGGCTAGATCGCCGAGCTTCCGCGCAGCCGAACGGGCTGGGTCGACGACGAAATTCGCGCCGTCCAGCCAGATGGTAAGGCTGAAGTCCACCATCTTCTGGCGCGTAAGCGTATTGGTCGAGGTGCCGCACTCGATATCGATCGCGCCGTCGCGGACCATTTCGAGCCGATTCAGCTCGGTCACGAGTACCCACTCGACATCCAGCTTGTCGAGCCCGAGCTGCTGCTGAATGCCGTTGGCGACGCGCGAGCAGATGTCGACCGTGAAGCCGGCCGGCTGTTTGTTGGCGTCTCGGTAAGAGAACGGAACCGAGCTTTCGTGGTATCCGAGACGGATCGTCTTGGTTTGCTGGATCGTTTTGAGCGTGCCCTCCAGCTCCTGGGCGGTCACAGGAGCGTGGACACAGGCGATGGCGGCGATCAGGGTCAGGATGTATTTCACGCGGTCTCCTCTTGTTCCGGCATAAGCTCGTTTCGAATGCGGGGGGAATGGCACGGCCACGGACAAGACCAAGTGCAGCATCATGGCGTGAGCATGCCCCCGGGTTGCTCGCCGATCAGCCGAGTGGCTTCAGGTCGTAGGTCTTGCGGATGGACGCCACCTCGTCGGCCATCTTTTGACGCCGATGGGGCTCTTCTACAGGGCGTGTGCACCGTCCAGTCTGGCGAGGTTCTTGTCGAATGTGCCCAGTGGCAAGTGACCTGCCTTGCGCGCGGTTTCCAGCACCAGGCAATCCGAGAAACCCACTGACGGACGTGCACGGAACTGCGCCAACGCCGAAGCAACGACGTCCGCGTCCTGCAAAGTCAGATTCTTGTGGTTGAGTAACATATCGAGTGCCGTTGCGAGCTGTTCGGGAGCTCGCCCGTAGACGGCATCCAGCACCCAAAGCGTTTCGGCCAGGACGAGGTGAGACACCCAGGCGCCTTGCTCGACGAATTTCTCTGCGGCATCGACCTGCGGCGCATCGTCTCGCGCCAACAGCCGCACGAGCAGGTTGGTATCAACGGCGCGCATGCTTTTCGCGCATGCGCTTTCTGATGCCTTCTTTCACGCTCATGGATGCCTTTGGTGTCGGCTTCCCTTTGCCAAACAACGCCTCGTGGACCTCTACCGAGGTATGCCGTCCGGCCCTGCGAACCACCACCTCATCATCGCGCTCATCCCATTCCAGGATGGAGCCGGGGCCGACGCCGAGCTTCTTGCGCACTTCGGCCGGAACGGAGATCTGACCTTGAGCAGTGAGTTTGGACGTTGCGAGTTTCATGGAGTCACATTACCAGGGTAATTGGGGGTCGGTCAAGAAGCGGGAGGCCACTGTCGAGGACATTAGCCGAGCGGCTTGAGGTCGTAGATCTTGCGAATCGACGCGACCTCGTTGGCCATCTTCAGTTCAAGGTCGATCAGCCTGCCCGTGCGGACGTCGAAGACCCAGCCGTGGATCTTCGGGATGCCCGTCTTGTACCAGGCGCGCTGCACGTGATCGATCTTGTTGCGGGCGAGCATGACCCATCCCCCTCCTGGCCTCCCCCTTGAAGGGGGAGGGAAGCTAGTGGTTCGTGTGTGGCGGATCGTTTCGCTGCGGC
>DAIQQA010000173.1:0-10068 GCA_036787045.1 Burkholderiales bacterium
CCTTGGTTTTCTTGCGCGAAGCGCACCACCTCGGGAAAGAACGCCCGGAAGTCGGCCTCGAACCTGACATAGTTCGCTTCCAGCTCCGCGCCGGCGCCGGCCAACGGGTTCTTGCGCGTGATGCGCAGGCTCATGCGATCCAGGACGGCATGAACCGAGTCTGTCTGCGCGTACGACCCAAGCCAGTCGAACTGGGCCATGCGCGGTGCGATCAAGCGCAGTCGCTCGGGTAGTAGAGCGACGTGCTGGTCGAGCAGGGCATAGACGCGGCCGGTGAAAGCATCGAGCGGTTCGGCGGAATGCTGCTCCCAGTCGCGCGCGAGAAAGTGGTCGAAGAACAGGTCCACCATGATGCCGGCGAAGCGCCGCCGCGCCGGGGTCACCCGAGCCCGGCTCTCGGCCGTCACCGGGTGGGCGTCGGTGAAGACGTCGATGCGCCGGTGCAGGGCCAGGGCGCGGGTGATCCCGGGAGGGAAGCGCTCGCCCAACGGGCCCTTGACGAAGTCCCCCATCAGAGCCCCGAGCAGTGCTTCGGGCTCGGGACCGGCGAGGTAGAGGTGGGCGAGGTAGTTCATGGGTCGTGTGCGCGTCCGGCCGATGATAGCGCGTGCCGGAGAGGAGAAGCAGGACGTAGGACGAAAGGCGTAGTGGGAGGGCGTGGGACGTAGGACATAGGACCTAGGAGATAGTCTCATCCCCTCAAATATGGCTCCGCTTTGCCGTTGTTACGCTATCGAGCGATACCCCAAACAAGAGAGACCCCCTTGGAACCCACGCCACATCTGTCTCAGCCCGCAAAGCTCATCGCTGATCCGGACGGCATCGGCGGTGCCTTGGGCTTGCTGCACGGGGCCGCCGACCTGGTCGTGGTGCTCGCGAGCCTGCTCATTGCTGGGCTGCTCGTCTATCTGTACCAGCGGCGGCCCGACCTGCGCCTGCGCCGCCTATTCGCGCTGTTCGCTCTGTTCATCCTGGCCTCCGCTGCGAGCCATCTGGCCTACTGGGTTCGGCCGCTCGGCGGTGGCCTGTGGGTGCTGGGCAGCCTCGACGCGGTGGTGGCCGCCATCGCGGCTTTGACCGCCGGATACCTGCTGCGGGGGATGCCTCAGGCGCTGCGGATGCCGGGCGAAGCGATGCTGGAAGAGGCCAACCTCCGCCTCGAGGCCGAGGTTGCGGAACGACGCCGCGCTCAGGCCGATTTGCAGGCACTTGCGGACGTGCTGGAACACCGGATCCAGGACCGCACCGCGGCAGTGGAGGCAGCGAATCGGGAGCTGCAGGAGCACATCGCGGAACGCCAGCGCACCGAGGTGGCATTGCGCGCCAGCCAGGACCAGTTGCGTCTGGCCCTAGAGGCGGCACGCATGGGCGTTTGGGAGTGGGAGCTTCCCAGCGGCGAGGTGCGCTGGTCCGAGCGTGCGGCCGCGCTGTTCGGTCTGGCGCTGCAGCAGTTCGACGGCTCCTACGACACCGTGATGCGGATGGTCCACCCCGACGATCGTGCGCGCGTGACCGCTGCGGTGGACGACTGCATCGAAGGTAGGACCCAGGACTTCTTCGTCGAATACCGGGTTGTGTGGCAGGACGGCAAGGTGCGCTGGCTGGAGGTGCGCGGCCGCCTGTACCGCAGCGACAGCGGTGAGCCCATGCGCATGGCGGGACTGACCACGGACATTACCGAGCAGAAGCTCTCCGAGCTGGCCCTGGCGGAGAGCGAAGAGCGGTATCGCTCCGTCATCTCGGGACTGGCCGAAGGGGTGATGCTGATCGCGCCCGACGGCCAATGCCTCACGGCGAACGAGAGCGCGGAGCGGATACTGGGTCTCACCCGCGACGAGCTGATGGGCCGCAAGCTGCGCGACCCGGCGTGGCAGACCCTCCACGCAGACGGATCGCCGTTCCAGCCCAAAGATTATCCTGCCATCCGCACGCTGGAAACCGGACAACCCTGCCGAGAAGTGCTGATGGGCGTGCGGGATGGCGGCGGTGAGCTTCGCTGGATCACGATCAACACCCAGCCTCTGTGCCGTCCGGGCGAATCTCGCCCGCAGGCAGTGGTCGCGTCGTTCACCGATGTCACCGACCGCCTTGCTGCCGAGTCGGCCCTGCGGGAGAGCGAGGAGCGCTTTCGCACGCTGGTCGAGCACGCGCCCGAGGCCATCGTCGTGCTCGACCCGGAAACGGGTTGCTTCGCCGACGTGAACGAGAACGCCACCCGGCTGTTCGGCCTGCCGCGCGCCGCCCTGCTCGCGCTTGGGCCGATCGAGCTGTCGGCCCCCGTGCAACCCGATGGGCGCAGCGCGGCCGACGCCGGCGCGAGCTACATCGAAGCCGTGCTGCGGGGCGAGACGCCGGTATTCGAATGGGTGCACCGGGACGCGGAAGGCCGCGACATCGTCTGCGAGGTGCGTCTGGTGCGGCTGCGCTCCGGCGAGCGCTGGCTCGTGCGCGGAAGCATTCTCGACATCACCGAGCGCAAGCGCATCGAGGCTGCGCTGCGCGAGTCGGAGGCCAAGTTCGCCGCCGTGTTCCGCGTCTGCCCAGAATCCATCTCCATCTCGACCTTGGACGATGGCGTCTACGTCGATGTCAACGATGCGCACGAGCAGATGTTCGGCTACCGTCGCGAGCACGTGCTGGGGCGATCCGCGCTCGACTTGGGCGTATGGGTCGATGCGCTGGAGCGGCGCGGTCTGGTACGGCGCCTCGAGCAGCACAGAATCGTGCAGGACTTCGACGCCAGCCTCCGGCGGGCCGACGGCGAGATCCGCATAGCGCGGATGTCCGGTGGCATCCTGGAGCTCAACGGCAAGCGCTGTCTCATCCTGGTGGTGCGGGATGTGACACGCCAGAAGGAGCAGGACGAGGCGCTGCGGTTGGCCGCGCGTGTGTTCGAGAGCACCGCCGAGGGGATTCTCATCACCGATCCGTGCAGCCGGATCGTCGCGGTGAACCAGGCGTTCACCGAGCTGACAGGCTACTCCGAGGACGATGTGCGCGGCCGTCAGCCGTCGCTGCTGGCGTCGGGGCGGCACGACCGGCGCTTCTTCGAAGAGATGTGGGAGGCCATCAACCGCAGCGGTCGCTGGCACGGCGAGCTGTGGAACCGCACCAAGTCGGGAGAGGTGCGCCCTTATCTGATGACCATCAGCGCCCTGCGCGACGACCGCGAAATGGTGCTGAACTACGTGGGCGTGATGCGCGACATCTCCACCATCAAGCAGTCGCAGCAGCAGCTCGAGTACATGGCCAACTACGACGAGCTCACCGGCCTGGGCAACCGCAACCTGTTCTACACGCGCCTGAAGGTGGGTATCGAAAAGGCTTCCCGCCACCGCCGCCAGCTGGCCGTCGTGTTCGTGGATCTGGACAACTTCAAAGTCATCAACGACACCTTAGGACACGACGTCGGCGACGTCCTGCTCTCCGAGATCGCCAAGCGCATCAAGAGCTGCGTGCGGCAGGAGGACGTGGTGTGCCGGCTGGGCGGCGACGAGTTCACCGTGTACATCGAGGACTTCGTCGACGCGCAGTCGCTCGTGGGCACCGCCCAGCGCCTGACTCAGGCCGTATCGGAACCTTGTCGCATCTCGGGCCACGACATCTTCGTCACTGCCAGTGTGGGAATCAGCATCTACCCCAACGACGGCCAGACGATGTCGGAGCTGCTCAAGAACGCTGACACGGCGATGTACAAGGCCAAGGAGCAGGGCAAGAACGGGTTCCAGTTCTTCCGCGAAGACATGAACGCGCGCGCCTTCGAGCGCCTGGTGTTCGTCTCGGGATTGCGGCGGGCGCTCGATCGCAAGGAGTTCCGGCTCGTCTATCAGCCGCAGGTCCAGCTCGCGGACCGGCAGGTGCTCGGCGCCGAGTGCCTGTTGCGCTGGAGCCATCCCGACATGGGCGAGGTGTCGCCCGGGTCCTTCATCCCGGTCGCAGAGGAAACGGGCCTTATCGTGCCGATCGGCGAGTGGGTGTTCGGCGAGGTGTGCCGGCAACTGCGCGAGTGGAATGGCTCGGCGGTACGCGTCTCGGTGAACGTCTCCGCACGTCAGTTCCGCCAGCCCGAGCTGGTGGATTTCATCGGACGCAGCCTGCAGGACGCGAGGCTGCAGCCCGACGCACTGGCAGTGGAGATCACCGAGAGTGCGCTGATCGACGATCCCGAGAACGCGGCCGCCACGCTCAGCAAGCTGAAGGACATGGGGTTGACGATCTCGCTGGATGATTTCGGCACAGGCTACTCGTCGCTCTCGTACCTCAAGCGCTTCCCGATCGACAGCCTGAAGATCGATCGGGCCTTCGTGCGCGACATCGTCACCGACCCCGACGACGCGGCGATCGTAACGGCGATTATCACCATGGCGCAGAGCCTCAAGCTGGACGTCGTCGCCGAAGGAGTCGAGACTCAGCAGCAGGTCGACTTCCTGCGCGCGCGGGGCTGCCATGCAGCCCAGGGCTACTTCTTCAGCAAGCCGCTGCCGGCGGATCAGGCTGGGGCGTGGCTGGTGCGGAGGCTGGCGAGCGACCAATGGCCGGTGCCGGCTGATTCCTAGCGGCCGTTGAACAAGCGGCTACGCAACCGCCGGCGCGGGCGGTTGCGGGCCGCACACGCGCGTGAACTGTTCGATCGCTGCTAACCAGCCCCAGCAGCGATCGATCGGGCCTACTCCGAGCGCTTCAGAACGATCTTCTTGAGCTTTTCGTACTCCTTTTCATTGATGGCACCCGCTTCCAGGGCGCGCTGGAGATCCTGGAGCTCCTGCCCCTGAGAAACCGTCTGCCTCGCGACGGCCTGCTCGCTGCCGCCACCGCCGCATCCTGCAATAGAAAGCGTAAGGCCGAGCATTACTGCACCTGCCAACATCTGCTTCATCTTCGTTTCCTCGGAATGACTGTTTCTGCCGCGGTCAGCGTGCGTTATCGATGATCTGCTTGCGGGCGCGCTGGTATTCCTTGTCGGTGATCGCACCGCTGTCGTGCGCATTCTTGAGATCGATCAGCTGCTGCCCGATCGACACGTTGGATGTGACGTCCACGACCTTGGGGCTGCTGCCACACCCGCCCAGCAGTGCGCCTGCCAGCACCGCTGCGGCGATTGCCGTCCTTACCATCATGCTAGTCCTCTCTTCAAGAGCGCGCAGGTAAGCGATCTCGCACTGGAGGCCCCGCGCGGCTCGCCTCGGTGTGCGGGCAGAAAAGCAGGTGCGCGTGATGAGAGGGGGCGACCGCTCCGCTCTCGTCAGCTCAACCGCCTGATCTCCAGAATAGTTTATCGCATGAAAAGGCATCGGTATGTTGCCATTTCACGTCACGCCAGCGCGGCGACGCATCGCCGTTCATGGCGGCTGCAAACCCCGACCCTTTCAGTGTTCCGCGAAGGACTGGTAGTACCCGGTGACGCCGTCGAGCACGAATTGCACGGCAAGGGCAGCCAGCACGATGCCCAGCACCCGGGTCAGGATGTGGATACGTCCTCCGCCCAGGCGCAGCATCAGCACCTCGGCCGTGCGCAGGATCAGCCAGGTCGCCAGGAAGACAAGAACAACCGCGGCGAGGACGGCAACGCTGCGCAGCGGCGCAAGTCCGGGCTGGTTGGTGAGCAGCAGGATCGTCGTGATGGTTCCCGGCCCCGACAGCAGCGGGATGGCCAGCGGGAATACCGCGACGGCTTCTCCGTCCCGCTGATCGCTGCCCCGATAGTCCTCGCGCTCCGGGCCTTGCAGGACGGGCCGCTGCCCGAACAGCATGGGCAGGGCGGTGGCGAACAGCAGGATGCCGCCGCTAATGGCGAAGGCGTGCACGGTCACGCCCAGATAGGACAGCAGCCAGCGTCCGGCGACCAGAAAGAAGAGGGCGACGGCGAAGGCGATCATCACCGCGCGGGCGAGCGTCCTGCGGCGCGCCTGGACGTCCAGCTGACGGGTGACGGCGACGAAGATCGGCGCCACGCCTACGGGATCGACGACCACCAGCAGCGTGACGAATGCGGTGAGAGCAAAATGAGCGAGGCTCGCGTCCATCTCGAAGTCCGCCGGGTGCAGCGCCTCTGGTGAAGGGAAGAGATGCGTATCCTACGCGTGTCCGTCTAAGCCGGTACGACGTCGTGACGTCGGCTGAAGACTGATAGCATGGATCATTCGGTGCGCGCGATCGGTGCACTCGGGCGGGCTCCCACCACCCCGTCACGCTGCGCGTGCCACCCCTCCTCGGGCAGGCTCCCACCACCCCGCCCCTGCGGGGCACCCCTCCTCGGGCAGGAGGGGAAGCGTCTCTGTTCTCCCCTCCTTTCCAAGGAGGGGTGGCGCCGAAGGCGACGGGGTGGTTCGCGCAGCCTCCCGCCCCGAGCCTTCGCGGTGAGAGGTGGAATTAGTGTGTCGCAGTACTAGGAGAAGACATGCAGAGCGCATGGCGTCTGAAGCCATCTGAGATCGATCGCTACGGTCGCGACGGTTTGCTGCAATCGCCGTATCGGCTTCCCGACGAGCTGCTCGCTCGCATGCGCGCCTCGCTCCACCGGCTGCTCGATGCGAAAGCGGATATCCCTCCCGAGAGCCTGATCTGCCCGCATATCCCGTCGGGCGGCCGGCACGATGCGACCGCGGCGGCCGCGTGGCTCACCTATTGCACCAACCCGCACATCCTCGACCTCGTGGAGCAGCTCATCGGCCGCGACATCATCCTGTGGGGCAGCCAGGTGTTCTGCAAGCCCGCGCGCACAGGACGGGAGGTGCCCTGGCATCAGGACGGGCAGTACTGGCCGATCCGGCCGCTGGCCACCTGCTCGGCCTGGATCGCACTCGACGATGTGGATGCAGACAACGGCTGCATGCGCTACATCCCGGGCTCGCACGCCTCGGGAAGCATCTACCGCCATCGCGTGAGCGACCGCGACGGCATCGTGCTCAACCAGGAGGTCGAGCCCTCCGCCTTCGACCCCTCGCTCGCCCGTGACGACTGCCTGAAATCAGGAGAGTTCTCGCTCCACGACGTGTATCTGATCCACGGTTCACGGCCGAATCGCTCGCTGCGGCGGCGTGCCGGCTTCGTCGTCCGCTACATGCCGGCGACTTCGCTCTTCGACCGCAGCAGCGATCAGCAGCAGTCGCAGGCCGGCGTCGCGTTCAGTCTGAGCCGCAGACCGATCTGGTTAGTGCGTGGGGAGGACCGGGCGGGCAATGACTTCAGCATCGGCCATGGGCAGGACTACGGCTTGGTGCCGCGAGCGTCGGACGACGATTGATGGCTAAGGAAGCATCTGATCACGTGTCATCCCCGCGAAGGCGGGGATCCAGAGTGGCTGAGCGCTCTGGGTTCCCGCCGGAGCCTGCCCTCGACAGGATCGGGGGCAGGAACGACATAGCAACACCCGATCAGACGCTCCGTGGGCAGGGAGTACTACAGGCATTCGCGCGCGGGGTGCGCCCCTACGCCCTATCTGCTACCTCCTACGTCCGACATCCTACGTCCGACTTTCTCTTGTTCTTAGACCCGCCGCGCCTGGCACTGCCTGGCAATGCGCCGCAGCCAGATCGCGGTGGTCTCGTGTACGTTGAGCCGGTCCGCATGCGGCAGGTCTTGCACGTTGCCCAGCTCGGAGGCCCACTGCAGGACCTGGTCATCGGTCGCCTGCCATTGATAGGCATCGGTGATCCACTCCTGCACCAAGTCGGTCATCCAGGCGGGCGTATTCGCGGGGAACTGCGCGGAGCGCGTCTTTTCCAGCGTGAAGCCCTGCTCCCAGCGCGCCCAGGCGATCATGCGTCCGGCATCCTGGACCAGTTGGTAGCATCCGAGGGTGGTGAACTGGTGCGGCGTGCGACCGTCCGTGCGCAGCGGATCTGCCTTCGCCGGCGAGAGCGTGAGGAAATACATGAGCAGCACGAGCCCCCAGACGGCGCAGGCGGTCAGGATCGGACGCCAGCGCAAGTGTGCGTGCAGGTAACGCTGGTAGTCAGCGTCGGCGGCGGGATGCCCGACGGAGGCGGGGGACGCGATGGCGGACGCCGTAGCAGAGCGGCGCAGCCCACTCAAGGCCAAGTTACGCATAGCAAGCCCTCCTTCAGTAAGCGAAGGTTGCCAGGGCGGCGAGCTCGAATTGTTGACGATTGCGCAACGTGTGCGCTCGAGCTCTTGTCCGAAGTATCGGCAAGTTGTGGGCCATCTTGAGTCGCTCCGGTTGCGGTTTGGTCATGGAGCTCGGTTGGTCATTCCGGGGCCGCATAGCGGGACCCGGAATCCAGGAATCGAGGTCGAGAAGTCCCTGGATTCCGAGTTCTGCCCTCGCGGGCAGCCCCGGAAATGAAGGGGTCGGGCCACTGTCCGCTGACTGGCTGAGCCTCGTCACGAATCAGGTGCCGGCACGATCTCAGTGGCCGTGGAAGATCTGCGATGCAACGCAGGCGCTCATTGCAGTCCGCCAGTAAGATTGCGCATGTTTTTTTGACCGCATGGGAGCAACGATGACCACCGAGCTCTACCTCGACGACGCCTACTTGCGCACTTGCCACAGCGTCGTGACCCACGTCGATGGACGCGGGATTCAGCTCGAGCAGACACCCTTCTACGCGCTCGGCGGCGGCCAGCCTGCCGACCGAGGCGAACTCGTGCGGTCGGACGGCCGCCGTATCGAGATCGTCTCGACTGTCCGCGACCGAGAGACGGGAGACATCCTCCACGTGCCGGCCGAAGGCAGCGCAGTGGACCTGCGAACCGGCGATACGGTAACCGCGACCATCGAGTGGGATCTGCGCTACGCGCACATGCGCTGCCACACCTGCCTGCACCTGCTTTGCGCGCTGATACCGTTTCCGGTCACCGGTGGCAGTGTGCGCGCCGGCTCGGGACGGCTGGACTTCGACATTCCGCAGCCGATCCTGGACAAGGAGGAGCTGACCGCCAAGCTGAACGAGCTGATCGCCCGCAATGCGCCGGTCAGCTTCGAGTACATCAGCGAGGAGGAGCTGCGGGGAAAGCCGGAGCTGGTGCGCACACTCGAGGTCGGTCCGCCTGCCCGAGGGGGCAAGATCCGCCTGGTGTGCATAGAGGGCATCGACCTGCAGCCTTGCGGTGGCAGCCATCTGCGATCGACCGGCGAGATCGGCCGCGCGCGCGTCGTGAAAATGGAGAAGAAGGGCCGGCAGAACCGGCGCGTCGAGGTCGCGATCGAGGATGCATGAGCGACCGGTGCGTGGACGATGTGCAGTGCCGGCGTGCGGGGCGCGCCGCGCATCAAACCCAGCCCGATCGCGTCGTTCCCCCTGAGGGGGAGGGCGTTCGAGACGCCAGGCAAGTACAGGCTCTGCCCGCTCCTCTGCGAGGAGCCAAAGACTCAACGTCGACCCCACGGGCTACTGACGCCCGGGTCCGCTCGGCGGCGTCTCGGGTCGCGCCGGTTCGGGTGGTGACGGAGCAGGGGGCGAGGTTTCCGGGGCCGGTGGAGCAGGGGTCGCATCGGGCTCGGTCGGCGCCGCAGGCGCGGCGGGCACTCCCGGTGGTGCGGCCTCCTCGGGTGCGGCCGGCGCCGGTGGGGTCGGCGTCACCTGCGGTTCGGCCGGCTGCGGCGCGGGCTCGGCACGCGGACGCGTCGGCTCCAGGAACGCCGCGTCGATCACGCAGAACAGCTTCGCATTCGCAGGGAAGTTGCCCATGGTTTTTCCCTGCTCGCCGGACTTGACGCTCACGTAGATCTCGCGCCGCCCGCTATAGGCCGACGGCGAATACGGGCAACGCTGCAAGGCGCGATCGAGCCATCCGACCGTCACTTTGTAGACGTTCTGGTCGGAGCCATTGGCGATGGTCAGCTCGCGCGTCTCCGGCGCCGCGGTCGGATAGGGCGTGCGCACGGCGATGAGCTGCACTTGCTGCCCAAGCAGCTCGCGGTCGGCATCGGCAACAACCGGCGCCGACGCATTGGGCGCGGCATCCGGCGGCTCGATCGGTGTGGCGCTCACCGGCGGTGCAGCGCGTGGTGTCACTTGCACACGGCCCGGTTCCGGCGGTGGACTGCGGCCGGGAACGCATTCGATCTGTACGGTGAAGCCGCGGGCCAGGTCGGCAATGTCCGCG
>DAIQQA010000012.1:0-52004 GCA_036787045.1 Burkholderiales bacterium
TTGAGCACCAGGCCCGCCTTGCAGCCCGCCTCTTTGATGCCCCCGATGGTGCGGTCGACGTGCTCGGAAGCCTCGGGGTGGAAGCTGATGATGTTCGCGCCGGCGCGGGCGAAATCGGGAATGATGCGGTCCACCGGCTTGACCATCAGGTGGACGTCGATGGTGGCTTGCGTCAGGGGTCGGATCGCCTCGCACACCATGGGTCCGACGGTCAGGTTCGGAACATAGTGGTTGTCCATCACGTCGAAGTGAATGAAGTCCGCACCGGCCTCGACCACACGCCCGACTTCCTCGCCCAGCCGCGCGAAGTCGGCCGACAAGATGCTGGCCGCAATGCGGTAGCGGCGCTCACCGCTGGTCCTGCGCTTGTCACTCATGGGAAAATCGTGTGGAATGCAAACATGACGAAAAGATACGAGATCGCTGTCAAGGCGCGCGCGACGTTCCTGCCGGAGCAGTCGGATCCGGACGAGGGGCGCTACGTGTTCGCCTACACCATCACCATCACCAACACCGGGTCCGAGGCCGCGCAGCTCATCAGCCGGCACTGGATCATAACGGACTCGGACGGCCAGGTGCAGGAGGTACGCGGCACAGGCGTGGTCGGCGAACAGCCGCTCCTGCGTCCGCAGGAGAGCTTCGAGTACACCAGCGGCGCGGCCATCGCTACCCCCGTGGGAACCATGCGCGGCAGCTACCAGATGCGCGCCGAGAACGGCACCGCTTTCGACGCCGCCATTCCCGAGTTCACCCTCAGCATGCCCCGGGTCCTGCACTAGTGGACCGTAGCAGCCGATTCGGTAATACCCCTCACCCCAACCCTCTCCCACAAGGGAGAGGGAGTGTGCTCTCCATCTCATTGTTACGGCCCACTAGTTGCTTCAGACGCGCTACTGGCGCCTCTCGCCACGAAGACACGAAGAAGACCCGAAGCACCAGCTCGGGTGGGGGCTGCCCGGGCGAGCTGGGGGTACCGTACGGTGTTTCGCAAACCGTGTCGCCGCGTACCAGTTTCAGACTAGCCGTCAGGCGGGGCTTTACCGTCGTCGCGCTTGCGGCGCGGCAGCGTCCACCAGATGATCAGAATGAAGGCCGCTAGGCCGAGTACGATTTCCAGAGCGAGCCAGGCCACGGTCGGTTCCATCCAGTCGCTTGTCGGGGTGGTCGGCCGGCACGTGATACCGGCGATCCTGTCCGGCCTTGCCTTGGGTCTCGCCGGATGCGCGAGTGTACCCAAAACCCCGCCTCCCCAGCCGGTCCAGGCGCCGCCGGTCTGTCCGGCCCCAGCGAACGGTACGGCCCCGTCGCCGCCCGCACCCTTGTCCTGGGCGACGGCCCTGCGCCGCGCCTCTTTCGAGGCCCTTCCCGGCTGGGGCGAGGACGCGCAGAGCGAGGCCTGGACGGCGTTCCAGCGTAGCTGCGCGGCCGTGCAGCTGCAGCAGGCCTGGCAGGCGACCTGCGCTGCGGCCGCGTCTCTCGACGGATCGGACGGCGCCGGAGTGCGCCGGTTCTTCGAAGAGCGCTTCACTCCGTACCAGGTAGTCAACCCGGACGGCACGCTGACCGGCACGATCACCGGGTACTACGAGCCCATGATCCGCGGCAGCCGCCAACCCTCAGCGATCTACCGCTATCCGGTCTATGGGGTCCCGGATGACTTGCTGGTGGTGGATCTTTCGGAGCTCTACCCCGAGATCAAGCACATGCGCCTGCGCGGCCGCCTCGAGGGGCGCCGCGTGGTCCCCTACTACCCGCGCGCCGACATTGAGGCAGGCAAGGCCGCCGTACAGGACCGGGAATTGCTGTGGACCGACGATGCGGTGGAGCTGTTCTTCCTGCAAATCCAGGGCTCGGGCCGTGTGTTGCTGGACACCGGCGAGACAATCCGCCTCTCCTACGCCGACCAGAACGGGCATCCTTACCGTTCGGTCGGACGGCTGCTGGTCGAGCAGGGCGAGCTGACACTGGAGCAGGCTTCCCTGCAGGGCATTAAGGCGTGGGGTGAGCGTAACCCCGAGCGGCTCACGCAGTTGCTGAATCAGAACGCGTCGTATGTGTTCTTCCGTGAGACCGACGCTTCGACCGACGGACCGACCGGAGCCCTGGGCGTCCCGCTGAGTGCCGGGCGCAGCCTCGCCGTCGATCCGCGCGCGGTCCCGCTCGGCGCACCGGTGTTCATCTCCACCACCTGGCCCAACACGGAGACGCCGCTGCGCCGGCTGATGCTGGCGCAGGATACCGGTGGCGCCATCAAGGGCGCCGTGCGCGGCGACTTCTACTGGGGCTCGGGTGCACAGGCCAGCGCCATGGCCGGGCGCATGCGGCAGAGCGGGCAGATGTGGGTGCTCTTGCCCAAGGACTTTCCGCTTGCGTCCAACTGACCTAATGAATTCTCAGTCAACCGCTCACCACGAAGACACGAAGACACGAAGAACGGCGAATAACGCCCTTCGCTTCCCAGTCATCCAAAGGGAAGCGACCCGCTTGGCGTCAACCCCTGGCTGCTAGAGGCCACCGACTCATTCCCATGTCTCGTCTTTCTTCGTGTCTTCGTGCCTTCGTGGTAAGAGGTTGCTTTGCTTTCCGCCAACCTCACGCGGGTCGAATGAGACCCTGACCAGGACGCGGCTGCGCACGCTGCGGCCGTCTTTCTGCGCCGGCGCGAAGCGTGCAGTCTCGAACGCGGCAAGCGCAGCTCCTTCGAAGTGGCCCGCTGGCGCCGCTCGCACCACGGCTGCTTCCTGCACTGCGCCGTGCTCGTCCACGCTCAACAACAAGGTGACCTCGCCTCCGATACCATCCTGTGCCGCCTGTTCCGGATAGGCCGGGCGTACCGGCTCGAGGGCGCGTGGATACAGGTCCAGCTGTCCCGCGGGATACCAGGTCGGATCGGCCAGCAGCGGCATTTCAACGCTGGGCAACGCCGTATCGAGGGGCGGCGCGGGCAACGCGACAGGCCCAGTCCGTTCGAGAGCCGGTTCTGCGGTGAGGGCGAGCTCGGGGCGAGGCGCTGGCGGGCGCGGCTCCACCGCTGCCGCCGCAAGCGGCGTTCGGGAGACCTTGGTAATTTCTGCCGGAGGGGTGACTTTTTCGGGCGGCTCGGGCTGCAGCCGCGCGAGAACCGGCGAGGTCAGAGGTGCCGGTGTACGAACCGCGACGCGGAAGATCAACGACAGATGCAGCGCGACCGAGACGGCGAGCGCAACAGCCAGGCGGGACCGGGCATCCTGCATCGGACTACCCTGCCTCGTGGCTGCTCGGGCAACCGGCTATTCTTCTTTCTTGCTCAGGTAGTTCTCGATCTGCGCCGCAGAGATGGCGCCCGGCACACGTGCGCCGCTCTCGAACACCAGCGTGGGCGTGGCATTGATCCCTTTCTTGCGGCCGAAGTCGACGATCTTGTCGACTGGATTCTGGCAGCTGCCATTCGCGCTGGGGGCGATCCCGCGCAGCAGGTAATCGTCCCAGGCCTTGGCCTTGTCCGGCGAGCACCAGATGCGCTTGGACATGTCTGGTGCGTTGGGATGCAGGGACTCGATCGGATAGAGGAACATGTAGATCGTCACGTTGTCCAGCTTGGCGAGATCGCCTTCGACGCGCTTGCAGAACGGGCAGTCCGGGTCCGAGAAGACCGCCAGCTTGCGCTCGCCGTTGCCCTTCACCTTCTTGAACGCGTACTCGAACGGCAGGTCGGCGAAAGGAATCGCCGAGAGCTTGCGCTTCTTCTGCTCGGTGAGGTTGCTCATGGTCTTGGTGGAGATGATGCTGCCGTCGATCAGGTACTCGAAGCCCTCGTCGGCATACAGCACCTCGCCTTCGACCACGATCTCATACAACCCCAGATACGGCAGCTTGGTCACACTCTGCACCTGCGCCTTGGGGAACTTGGCGGAGAAGGCCTTGCGAACGGACGCTTCGTCGGCGCCGGCAGTCTGGCTCGCCAGCAACACGGCGGCGGCCGCCACGGTGAACAGTCGTTTGAACATGTGCGTCCTTTCGGTGCAGCGTTGGGTAACGGGTCAGCCCAGGGCATGCCGGATCAGCCGGTCTTTCAGGGGCGATGCACGGTCGACCAGGTTCAGGCCATGATTGCGCAACCAGGCCAGTGGCGGGAAGGAGTTGTTGAACAGCCGCTTGAGCCCGTCGGTGACCAGAGTCATCGCCAGCACGTCTTCCCGCCGCGCCCGCTCGTAGCGCCGCAGCAGTCGCAGCTCACCGACGTCGGCGCACGCACCGCGAGATCGCAGCACCCGCGCCAGCTCTCGAGCATCCTGGAATCCGAGGTTGACTCCCTGCCCCGCGAGCGGGTGCAGATTATGCGCGGCGTCCCCGACCAGCGCAAGGCGAGGCTGGACCAGCCGCGCGACCCGCGCAAGCCTCAGCGGGAAGGCCGCCGGAAGGGTGATCATCTCCAGCCCGCCGAGCCGGTGTCCGGTCGCCTCGGCCACCTTCGTACCCAGCGCGTCCGGCAATGCCATCAGCTCGTCGGCTAGCGCCTCTTCTGCAGACCACACCAGCGAGACCCGGTTCCCCGGTAGCGGTAGCAGCGCGAGCACACCGTCGGCGCGAAACCACTGGAAGGCGGTCCCGCCGTGCGGCTGCTCACAGGTGAAGTTCGCCACGACAGCAGTCTGCCGGTACGGCTGCACGTGCGTCTCGATGCCCGCTTGGGCACGCAGCCACGACTCCTGACCGTCGGCCGCCACCAGGAGCCGCGCCTGCAGCCGGGTGCCGTCGACCAGCGTCAAGCGGGCTGCGTCCTCACCGAAGCCGACCGACTCGCAATGTGCCGGAGCCAGCACCTCCATGTCGGGCTGCGCCCGCAGCGCCCCCCAGAGCGCCGCGAGCAGCACACGGTTCTCGACGATCGAGGCCAGCCGCGCGACGTGCGCTTCATAGGCCCCGAACACGATGCGGCTGCCCGGCGCGTCGCCGAAGACCTGCATCTCCAGGACTGCGGCGATGCGCTCGGGCCCATCCTCGGGCCACGCCCCATGCTGCGCCAGGAAGGCCTCGCTCCCCGGGCTGACGGCGTAGACGCGCACGTCCCAGCCGTCGGGCTCCCAGCGCTGTTGCTGCGAAGCAGGCGCTCGATCCACCAGCGCCAGGCTGAGCCCACTGCCCGCCAGCGCCCGCGCCAGGCTCAGCCCCACCAACCCACCGCCTACGATCGCAACATCGAACTCCATGCCCGTCCCTGTGGTCTACTCCGCTGCCCGATCGCGCCTTGACACGGTCCGCCGGGCTCACGTACCCTTTCGCCCCTTATGTTTTTCGGACGGGGCGAATTAGCTCAGCGGTAGAGCAGAGGAATCATAATCCTTTGGTCGGGGGTTCAAATCCCTCATTCGCCACCACTGCCTGCCACGTGTCCCACATCCTGCCGGCCCGATTCCCGGATTTAGAGCTGCGCCTCACCGCCGCATTGCTGGCCGCCGCATTGGTGGCGTTGCTGGCGCTGCCCGAAGGGGCTTGGTCGGAGCGCCAGTTGCCGAAGGACGCATCTTTCGGCGAGATGACCCGGTTTGCGTACCCGCTGGTCACGATCGGCAAGCGCACGTTTCGCATGGCCCCCGGCGGCAAGATCTACGACCAGCAGAACCTCATCATCATGCCTGCTGCCGCACCCGGCCGGGCCAACGTGCTGTTCAAGCTCGACACGGCTGGCGACCTGTCGGGAGTCTGGCTGCTGACAGCGCAGGAAGCCGCGCGCTACAGGAAGCCGGTGACCCCCGGCACCACGCCGGTGGTCAAGCCGCCTGCCGACAAGCCCAAGGACAACCCGTCCACGCTGGGCGGCAACTGACGCGGGGAGCACGCACACGATGGCCGGCAAGGTCTATATCCGCACCTTCGGCTGCCAGATGAACGAGTACGACTCGGACAAGATGGCCGATGTGCTGCGCGCCGCCGACGGCCTGGAGCCGACCGACAACCCCGAAGAGGCCGACCTCATTCTGTTCAACACCTGCTCGGTGCGCGAGAAGGCGCAGGAGAAGGTGTTCTCCGACCTCGGGCGCGTGCGCCACCTCAAGCAACGCAACCCGCAACTGCTGATCGGCGTGGGTGGCTGCGTGGCCAGTCAGGAAGGGGCGGCCATCGTCGAGCGCGCGCCGTATGTGGACCTGGTATTCGGTCCACAGACGCTGCATCGCCTGCCGCGCATGATCGAGGCGCGTCGCCGCTCCGGCCGCCCGCAGGTGGATATCTCCTTCCCCGAGGTCGAGAAGTTCGATCACCTGCCGCCGGCGCGCATTGCGGGCGCCAGCGCTTTCGTCTCTATCATGGAAGGCTGCAGCAAGTACTGCAGCTTCTGTGTCGTGCCGTATACCCGCGGCGAGGAGGTTTCGCGGCCCTTCGATGACGTGCTGACCGAGGTCGCCGATCTCACCGACCGCGGAGTAAGGGAAGTCACGCTCCTGGGGCAGAACGTGAACGCCTATCGCGGCACCATGAGCGATGGCGAAGTGGCGGATTTCGCTCTCCTGCTGGAGTACCTCGCGCAGATGCCGGGGCTCGAGCGCCTGCGTTATACGACCTCACACCCGAAGGAATGCACCCAGCGGCTCATCGATGCATACGCGCGAGTGCCGCAGCTGGTGAGCCACGTGCACCTTCCGGTGCAAAGCGGGTCCGACCGGATCCTGACCGCCATGAAGCGTGGCTACACCGTGCTCGAGTACAAGTCCATCGTCCGCCGCCTGCGGGCCGTGCGTCCCGGGGTCTGCATCGCGTCCGACTTCATCGTCGGCTTTCCCGGCGAGACCGAGCAGGACTTCGCAGCCACCCTCCGGCTGGTGGAAGAAGTCGGCTTCGACGCCAGCTTCAGCTTCGTCTACAGCCCCCGCCCCGGCACGCCCGCCGCCAGCCTGCCGGACGGCACGCCGCATGAGGTCAAGCTCGCGAGGCTGCAGCGGCTCCAGGACCAGCTGAACCGGCAGGCCCAGGCCATCGGCGAGGCCATGGTTGGGACGCGGCAGCGCATCCTGGTGGAAGGTCCGTCGAAGAAGGATCCCGGCGAGCTGTCTGGACGCACGGAGAACAACCGCGTGGTCAACTTCCGTGGCGCGCCGCGGCTGACCGGCCAGTTCGTGGATGTGACCATCACCGCCGCCATGCCCCACTCGCTGCGTGGCGAGGTGGCAGTGAAGCAGCCCGCTTGAAGCCGGTCGAGATCTCGTTCACGCCCGTGGACAACCAGAGGTTGGCCAACCTCTGCGGCGTGCTGGACGAGAACCTCAAGCAGATCGAGTCCGTGCTGGACGTGAGCATCTCGCGGCGCGGCGAGAGCTTCACGATCGCCGGCGATGCGGCGCAGACCGAGCTTGCCGCCCAGGCGCTGCGCAGCTTCTACGAGAAGGCCGGCGACGAGCTGAACATGGAAGACGTCCAGCTCGGTCTGATCGAGGTCGCCAACCCCGCCGGCGGCGAGGCCGACGAGCTGCCGGCGCTGATCACGCGCCGGCGCGATCTGCATGCGCGCACCCCGCACCAGGCGCAGTACCTGCGCCAGATCCGCGAGCACGACATCACTTTCGGCATCGGCCCGGCCGGCACCGGCAAGACCTATCTCGGCGTGGCCTCGGCGGTGGACGCCTTCGAGCGCGAGGCCGTCAAGCGCATCGTGCTGGTGCGCCCTGCAGTGGAAGCCGGCGAGCGCCTGGGCTTCCTGCCCGGCGACCTCGCACAGAAGGTCGACCCGTACCTTCGCCCGCTGTACGACGCGCTGTACGACCTGATGGGGTTCGAGAAGGTCGGCAAGCTATTCGAGCGCGCCAGCATCGAGATCGCGCCGCTCGCATACATGCGCGGGCGCACCCTGAACCATTCCTTCATCATCCTCGACGAGGCGCAGAACACCACGCCCGAGCAGATGAAGATGTTCCTCACCCGCATCGGCTTCGGCACCAAAGCCGTGATCACCGGCGACATCACGCAGATCGATCTGGCCCGCGGGCAGAAGAGCGGCCTGGTGGATGCGCAGGAGGTGCTCAAGGACGTGCGCGGGATCGCCTTCACGCGCTTCACCAGCGAGGACGTCGTACGCCACCCGCTGGTGGCGCGCATCGTCAACGCATACGAGGCGCAAAGCGAGCGCGCGGCGAAGGCGCGCCGCCCCGACGGCGACGATGGCCGCTAGACCGTTGAAAAAGCTGCTTCGCGAGCGCCCGCGGGCCTTTTGCGGGGCGCACACGCGCAACTGCTTGCTTGAGCGTTGCCAGACATTGGCCTAGCGGCGAGATCGGAGTGCGGACCGTCGTTCCTCAACATCCTGTTAGTGCCCGCCTGTCGCTCACCGTCCAGTACGCGACCGCGGAGCCCGGAGTACCGGCGCGTAGCCGCCTGCGGGTCTTCGCCCAGGCCGCGCTGGAACGCCCCGCGCAAGTCACCCTGCGACTGGTCGATGAGGCGGAAGGACGCCGGCTCAATCGCGACTTCCGCGGCAAGGACTATCCCACCAACGTGCTGACCTTCGTCTACGACGACGCCGATCCGCTCTCCGGGGACGTCGTGCTCTGCGCTCCGCTGGTCGCTGCAGAGGCCCGCAGCCAGCACAAGGAGCTGGAGGCGCACTACGCCCATCTGGTTGTGCACGGCATGCTGCACCTGCAGGGCTACGATCACGAGTCGGACGCCGAGGCCAGCGTGATGGAGGCGCGGGAGACTGAAATCCTCCGGAAGCTGGGGTATCCTGATCCTTATGCGGTCGCGTTCTGAGGCGGGAGCAAGTGCAGACTGGCTGACCCCGGAACTGCACGATGAACCGCAGCGGACGCGGGGTAAATCAAAGTGTTATGCGCGCAGATGCCCGCTTCGTTCGGCTGAGCCCGCGGGTGTAAGAACCCAATCGTTTTCCTCTGCGTCCTCCGCGTCCTCCGCGGTGAACTTCTTTCTCTAAACGAATGGAGCCGCACCCTAAACCCTCCCTCCTCGAGCGCATCGGCGCCATCCTGATGCGCGAGCCCGAGGACCGCGAGCAGCTGATCGAGCTGCTGCGCTCCTCCTACGAGCGCAACCTGATGGATGCGGACGCCCTCACCATGATCGAGGGCGTGCTGCAGGTCTCCGAGCTGCAGGCGCGGGACATCATGGTGCCGCGGGCGCAGATGGACGTGGTGGACATCCACGAACCGCCCGAGCAGTTCCTGCCCAAGGTCATCGAAGCCGGGCACTCGCGCTTCCCCGTGATCGGCGAGAGCAAGGACGACATCGTGGGCATTCTCCTGGCCAAGGACCTGCTGCGTTACTTTGCCGGGCAGGAGTTCCATGTGCGCGAGATGCTGCGCCCGGCCGTCTTCATCCCCGAATCCAAGCGTCTGAACGTGCTGCTGCGCGACTTTCGCCGCAACCGCAATCACATGGCCATCGTGGTCGACGAGTACGGCGGGGTGGCCGGCCTGCTGACCATCGAGGACGTGCTCGAGCAGATCGTCGGCGAGATCGAAGACGAGTACGACTTCGACGAGACCGAAGCCAACATCCTGATGGACCGCAACGGGATGTACCGGGTCAAGGCGCAGACCGAGATCGGCGACTTCAATGACACGTTCGGCACACAGTTCAGCGACGAGGAGTTCGACACCATCGGCGGTCTGTTGCTGTCGAAGTTCGGGCGCCTGCCGAAGCGCGGCGAGGAAACGGTGATCGACGGCCTGCGCTTCCGGGTGCTGCGCGCCGACAGCCGGCGCCTGCACGCGCTGCTGGTGGAAAAGCTCAAGACCGCCGAATGAGCGCGGGCCCGGCCACGCCCAGCCCGCATCTGTCACAGGGACGCCCCCGCGCGGTTGTCCCTCTCACCACCGGCCTCGGCGCCATGCTCCTGTCCGGTCTGCTGGGCAGCGCGTCGGTGCTGGGCTTCGCGCCATTTTACTTCTGGCTGGTTCCGGTCCTGTCTCTTGCCGTCCTCGCCTGGTTGGTCGACTGGGCGTCCGGTCCGCGCCGGGCAGCCGTCATCGGGTTCTGCTTCGGCATCGGCTACTTCATCACCGGCGTGAGCTGGATCTACGTGAGCATGACCGAGTTCGGCGGCATGGCCGTACCGATCGCCGCGTTCGCCACCCTGTTCTTCTGCAGCTACCTCGCACTGTTCATCGCCGCCGCCGCGTGGATCGCTCGCCGCATCCCCGCGGCACGGGGCATTCGCTTGACGCTGGCATTCCCGGCAGCGTGGGTGCTGATGGAGTGGGTACGCGGCTGGATGTTCACCGGGTTTCCCTGGCTTGCCGTGGGCTATTCGCAAGGCCCGGGCGGACCGCTCGCAGGCTACGCGCCGCTGCTGGGTGCGTACGGGGTGTCCCTGCTCGCCGTCCTCAGCGCCGGCCTGCTGGCTTGGTGGACCCCCTGGCCGGCTCGCTTCGATGTCCGGCGCATGCTGCACCCTGGCCTGCCCGCTGTGATTGTCTTGTGGATCGCCGGGCTGGGGCTCGCGCAGGCCCCCTGGACCCAGCCGACCGGCGCCCCCATCAGCGTCAGCCTGCTGCAGGGAAACATCCGCCAGGATCTCAAATGGCGGCCCGAGGCGCTCCAGGCAACACTCGAGACGTACCTGCGCCTGACGCGAGCGGCCACGAGCCGACTCGTCGTCCTGCCCGAGACCGCCGTACCGCTGCTCAACGTCGACGTGCCCCAGGGGTACCTCGCACTCCTGGCGGAGCACGCACGCGACAACGGCGGCGACCTGCTGCTCGGGATTCCCGAATATGTCGAAGGCAACCCGCCGCGCTACTACAACAGCGTCATGAGCTTCGGCGTCAGCCCCACCCAGACCTATCGCAAGCACCACCTGGTGCCGTTCGGCGATTACTTCCCGCAGTGGGCGTTCATCACCTGGGTGATGAACGCGATGCAGATCCCGATGTCGAGCTTCTCGCGCGGCGATGCGGTACAGGCCCCGCTCGCGGTCGCTGGCCAGCATGTGGCCGTGAACATCTGCTACGAGGATGTGTTCGGCGAGGAGATCATCCGCCAGCTCCCGCGCGCAACGCTGCTGGCGAACTTCACCAACGACGCCTGGTGGGGCGAGTCCTTCGCGGCCGAGCAGCATCTGCAGATCTCGCAGATGCGCGCCCAGGAGACCGGGCGCTACATGCTGCGCGCCACCAACACCGGCGTGACCGCCATCATCGACCAGCGCGGACGAGTGCTCGCGGCCGCGCCGCAGTTCGTCTCAACCGCGATAGACGGCACTGCACAGGGTTTCGCCGGCAGCACGCCTTATGTGCTGTGGGGGAACTGGGTGTTCCTGGGTTTGACTGCGGCGATGCTTTTCGCGGCCGTCGCGCTTCGCGCCCGCCGCTCCTGACCCGCAGGAAAATCTCAACGCAGAGGCACAGAGGACGCAGAGAACTGCAAGAGAGGAATACCAATGCCGCCGTGTCGTACCGTGCTGGGTCGGACATCGTAGCGGGCACAGCCGTAGGCATTGTTCGCTCTGCGGCCTCGGCGCTCTCTGCGCCTCTGCGTTGGGTGTTGGCGTACGAAAGAAGTAGAATCGCGGTTTTTCCGAGAGCCGGGCGGGGCCGCCCCGCCCGCAGCCGATGAACTTCCAGGACGTCATCCTTCGCCTGCAGACCTTTTGGGGCGGGCATGGCTGCGCGCTGCTGCAGCCCTACGACATGGAGGTGGGTGCGGGCACATTCCACACCGCCACCTTCCTGCGCGCGCTGGGCCCCGAGCCGTGGCGCGCTGCCTATGTGCAGCCCTCCAGGCGGCCGAAAGACGGCCGCTACGGCGAGAACCCGAACCGGCTGCAGCACTACTATCAGTACCAGGTGGTGCTGAAGCCCTCTCCCGAGAACATCCAGGACCTCTACCTCGACTCGCTGCGGGAGCTCGGCATCGATCCGCGCGAGAACGACATCCGCTTCGTGGAGGACGACTGGGAATCGCCCACGCTGGGCGCGTGGGGCCTTGGCTGGGAAGTGTGGCTGAACGGGATGGAAGTCACGCAGTTCACCTACTTCCAGGAGGTCGGCAGCCTGACCTGCAAGCCGGTGCTCGGCGAGATCACTTATGGGCTGGAGCGGCTGACGATGTACCTGCAAGGCAAGGACAACGTCTACGACCTGGTCTGGGTGGACGGTGTGACGTATGGCGACGTCTACCACCAGAACGAGGTCGAGCAGTCCACCTACAACTTCGAGCACTCCAACGTGCAGATGCTGTTCGAGCACTTCAACCAGTTCGAGCACGAGGCCAGGCGGCTGATCGAGACCGGGCTGCCGCTGCCCGGCTACGAGATGGTGATGAAGTGCTCCCACACCTTCAACCTGCTGGATGCGCGGGGCGCCATCTCCACGACCGAGCGCGCCGCTTACATCGGCCGCGTGCGTGCGCTCGCCCGGCTGGTCGCCCAGGCCTACTACGACTCCCGGGAGAAGCTGGGCTTCCCCATGCTGAAGCCTCGCCTATGACTCTCACCACAGAGACACAGAGGCACAGAGATCGGTCTAGAATTTCGCCAGCCAACCCATGCAGCCCCGGAATCAGCACGCACTGTTGCGAGCGCGAAATCGCTATTCCGCGTTTCCTCTGTGCCTCTGTGCCTCTGTGGTTAATCGATGTCTAGCGAAGTGACGCGCGACACTCTCCTCGTCGAGCTCCTCACCGAAGAGCTGCCACCGAAGTCACTGCAGAACCTGGGCAACCGGTTCGCCGAGGGCATCTGCAGTCGCCTGCAGGAGCTGGGCTTCGTGGCGGCCGGCAGCGCTATGACCGCCTACTCGTCACCGCGCCGCCTTGCTGTGACGATCGACGCCGTGGTCAGCGAGCAGCCCGAGCGCGAGATCGAGCGGAAAGGCCCCGCCGTGGCCTCCGGCATCGGCGCGGACGGCAAGCCGACCAAGGCCCTGGAGGGCTTCGCCCGCTCCTGTGGCGTGACCGTGGATGCGCTCGGCAAGATGCACGACGGCAAGGCCGAATACTTCGTGTTCCGCACCCGCAAGGCGGGCGAGGCCCTCGACGCTCACCTCGCCGGCGTGGTGCAGGCCGCGATCAAGGAGTTGCCCATCTCGAAGCTGATGCGCTGGGGCGACCGCGAGGACCTGTTCGTGCGTCCGGTGCACGGCCTGATCCTGCTGCACGGCACGCGCGTCGTGCCCGGCAAGGTCCTAGGTCTGCAGGCGGGGAATGCTACGCACGGCCATCGCTTTCAGGGCGAAGGCGAGATCCGCATCGAGCATGCGCGCGACTACGCCGCAACCCTGGAAACGCGCGGAGCGGTCATCGCAAGCTTCGAGGCGCGGTCCAGGCGCATCGCCGAGCTCCTCGCCGGGGCGGCGGGCAGCGCCCGGCTGGGAGATCACGACGCGCTGCTCAACGAGGTGACCGCACTGGTCGAGAGCCCGGCGGTGTACGAGGGCCGCTTCGACGCGGCGTTCCTCGCCGTGCCGCAGGAATGTCTGATCCTGTCCATGCAGCAGCATCAGAAGTACTTCCCGCTGCTCGACCCGAAGAGCGGCCGGTTGCTGAACCGCTTCCTCATCGTCAGCAACCTCGAGACCGGGAATCCAAGGAACATTATCGCCGGCAACGAGCGCGTTTTGCGCGCACGGCTGTCGGACGCCAAGTTCTTCTTCGATCAGGACCGGAAGGTCCGGCTCGCCGACCGCGTCCAGCGGCTGGGCGCGGTGGTCTACCACAACAAGCTTGGCACCCAGCTCGAGCGGGTGCAACGCATCCAGAAGCTGGCCAGTGCGATCGCCGAGAAGCTGCGCACCGACGTCGACAAGGCCGAGCGCGCCGCCTGGCTGTGCAAGGCGGACCTGACCAGCGACATGGTGGGCGAGTTCCCCGAGTTGCAGGGGATAATGGGCGAGTACTACGCACGGCACGACGGCGAGGACGCGACCGTGGCGCGCGCCATCGAGGCGCATTACCACCCGCGCTTCGCCAGCGACACGCTGCCCGAGGACAACGTCGGCGCTGCGGTTGCGCTGGCCGACAAGCTCGACACGCTGGTAGGCATCTACGGCATCGGCCTCACCCCCACCGGCGACAAGGATCCCTTCGGACTGCGCCGCCAGGCGCTGGGCGTGCTGCGCACGCTGGCCGAGCGGGCGCTGCCGCTGGATCTGGTCGAGCTGCTGCAGCTGGCCAGGCTCAGCTTTCCGACCGGCATCGTGCACGACAGCGTGGCGGCCGATCTGCACGGCTTCATGCTGGAACGGCTGCGCCACTACCTGCGGGAGCAGGGATTCGGGCAGGACGAGATCGAATCCGTGGTGGGGCAGAGCCCGCGGCGCATCGACCTGGTCATCCCGCGGCTCGAGGCCGTGCAGGCCTTCCGCAAGCTGCCGGAAGCCGAGTCGCTGGCCGCCGCGAACAAGCGCATCCGCAACATCCTGAAGAAGACGGAGGTCGCCCAGCGCGAGCCCGACCCAGCGCTGCTGAAGGAGCCGGCGGAGAAGAGCCTTTACGCCGCTACCACGCGCCTGCTGCCGGCAGTGCACTCGCTGGTCGAGAACGAGGACTACACCGAGGCGCTGCGTGTGCTTGCGGGCGTGCGTGCCGAGGTGGATACTTTCTTCGATCAGGTCATGGTCATGACCGACGAGCCGGTGCTGCGCAACAACCGGCTGGCACTCCTGGCGCAGCTGGAGCGGCTGCTCAACCAGGTTGCGGACATTTCGCGCCTGGCGCAGTAGCGCCACGCGCAAGTGAGGCGTAAGGCGTGAGGCGTGAAAGGCAGGGCGTTGAGGCGTCGTCGATGTCTGCGATAACTGATTGCGATAATGCTCGCCCCGTAGTCTCGCGGCAAGCACGAGCAGCGGCGGCGGCTCTGCGCCTCACGCCTCACGCCTCACGCCTCACGGAACCGTCCTCCCCCCTCACTCCTCACTCCTCACGCACTCATGAAGTTAATCATTCTCGACCGCGATGGCGTCATCAACCTCGACAGCGACGCCTTCATCAAGAGCCCGGACGAGTGGAAGCCCATCGCGGGCAGCCTGGAGGCGATCGCCAAGCTCAACCACTCGGGCTACCGCGTGGTCGTGTGCTCCAACCAGTCCGGAATCGGCCGCGGCCTGCTCGACATGGCGGCCCTCAACGCGATCAACGACAAGATGTATCGGGCGCTGGCCCAGCTCGGCGGCCGGATCGACGCACTGTTCTATTGCCCGCACCCGGCAGAAGCGAACTGCGCGTGCCGCAAGCCAAAGCCGGGCATGTTCCAGGACATCGCGCAGCGCTTCAACACCGACCTCGCCGGTGTGCCGAGCGTCGGCGACTCGCTGCGTGACCTGCAGGCCAGCGCAGCGGTGAGCTGCCAGCCGATTCTGGTGCTGACCGGGAAGGGCAGGAAGACCCAGGCGGCCGGCGGCCTGCCGCAGACCACACAGGTCTATGAGGATCTTGCAGCGGCCGTGCGCGCCATCATTGCATGATCGTTGCGCGCTCGCTGGTCTTCTTCTTGATCCAGTCGGCGCTGACCATCGTCTGGTCGCTGCTGTCGCTTCTGACATTCCCATTCCCCCCGCTCACGCGCTATCGCTTCATCACCATCTGGTCGCGGATGGTGATCTGGCTCGCGCATACGCTCTGCGGCATCGACTACGAAGTGCGCGGGCTGGACAACCTCCCGAAGCAGCCCGGCATCATCCTCGCCAAGCACCAGTCCGCTTGGGAGACGCTCGCCTTCCAGCTCTTCCTGCCGCCGCAAGTGTGGGTGATCAAGCGTGAGCTGCTGTGGGTTCCGTTCTTCGGTTGGGGCCTGGCCATGATGAGCCCGATCGCCATCGACCGCAGGGCCGGCGTGAAGGCGCTCCGCCAGACCCTCGAGCAGGGACGCGAACGGCTTGAGCGGGGCTTCTGGATCGTCATCTTCCCCGAGGGCCATCGCTTCCCCCCCGGCGAAAAGGGCCCGTATCACGTAGGCGGCGCCTGGCTCGCCGTCCAGACCGGCGCGCCGGTGGTGGCCGTCGCCCTCAACTCGGGGTACGTCTGGCCGCGCAACTCTTTCCTGAAGTATCCCGGTAAGATCACAGTCAGCATCGCCCCTCCCATCCATCCCACAGGCATGAAGGCCGACGCGCTGAGCAAAGCAGTGGAAGACTGGATCGAAACCGAAGTCGCTCGGCTGGGGGACGGGCGGCGCCGCTGACCTATTGTTGGTCCAAACAAAGGATGAGCCACGGAGGACACGGTGGACACGGAGGAAGCCAAGCCCTCGAATGACAATGGAGAATCGGAAGACTGCCAGCGGGGTCGGGCTTCGGCGTGCCGTCGAGAAGTCGCGCGGGCTCCGGTTCGTCCAAGCGGCGGGCTCCGATCGTGCGCCCGGCGGCCTGGACCGAGCTCGTGGCTCAAGCCCGACTTGCTGTTCCCCCGTGTCCACCGTGTCCTCCGTGGTTCGGTTCTTTTCCGCCCGGTGAATAGGCGCGCGTGAGAGGCACCACGCTGGATCTGTTCGACCCCCCCGAGCGGCTGTCCGAGCCGCGCATCACGGTGTTGCGGGGGCGACCCGTCGAGTACCTCCTCAAGCGCAGCGCGAGGCGGCGCCGGATCGTGTTCACGGTGGACGAGAACGGACTGGTGGTCCACGTCCCCTTGCGCACCGCCGAGCGTTCGGTGGCCGAGGCCGTGGGTCAGGCCGAGCCCTGGATTCTGCGCAAGCTGGCCGAGTGGGAGAACAAGAAACCGCGGGCGCGCGCCTGGGTTGCCGGCGAGCTGCTCGATTTCCTGGGTCGCCAGGTCCGCCTGGAGCTGATCGAGCGCGGCGGCCCAGCGATCAGCCGCTTGCGGGATGGCAACGTGCTCGAGGTGTCGCTGGCCGCTCCGCATGCTCCACCGCAGGTGCGCGAGGCCGTCGTGAAGTGGTATCGACGGCACGCGCTCACGCACTTCTCCGACCGGGTCCATCACTTCTGCACGGTGCTGGATGTCGCGGCTCCGCGCTTGTTCCTCTCCAACGCTCGCACGCGCTGGGGGAGTTGCACCGCCGACGGTGAGATCCGTCTGAACTGGCGCCTGTTGCAGGCCCACAGCCAAGTCATCGACTATGTCGTCGCGCACGAGGTCGCGCACCTGCGGGTGCTCAGCCACTCGACGCGCTTCTGGCGGCTGGTCGAGCGGCTCTATCCGGAGTATGAGTCGGCCAAGGCCGAGCTTTCGGCGATGAGCCAGCATTTCATGGCGCTGTAACGCGCCGTGCTACACTCATCTGCTCGTTCCGGGCTAGCTGCGATGCGTGGAGTCTGGTTGGCGATCCTGCTGCTGACGTTGTTGCACGGCTGTGGCCTGAAGGGTCCGCTGTATATTCCGACCGAGGAGCAGAGGCGCGAGACGGCCGAGCGCGAGCAACGGCTGCGCGAGCGGGAAGAGCGGCGCCGCGCCGAGCAGGAGCAACTTCCGGCAGAGCCGGCCCCTGCTGCGCAGTCCGCGCCGGCGCAACCGCAGCCCCCCCAGTAGCCGGCGCAGTACACTCAGCGCCAGCCAGCTTCTCCGAGGCCTCCTTGGACCGTCCCGAGCTCTCGCCTTTCACCCGTCGAAACGGGGAGCTTTGCGCCGAGCAGGCGCCGCTCTCGGCGATCGCCGAGCGTTACGGCACGCCCTGCTTCGTGTACTCGCGCGCCGCTCTGGTCCACAGCTTCGAGAGCTTCGACCGGCCCTTCGGTAACCGGCCACACCTGGTCTGCTATGCCGCCAAGGCCAATTCCAGCCTCGCGATCCTGGATCTTTTCGCGCGCCTGGGCAGCGGTTTCGACATCGTCTCCGGCGGCGAGCTCGAGCGGGTGATCGCTGCCGGCGGCGATCCCGGCAAGGTGGTGTTCTCCGGGGTGGGCAAGCGCAGCGACGAGATCGAGCTGGCGCTGGAGAAGGGCATCCTGTGCTTCAACGTGGAATCGGAGAGCGAGCTGCACAGGATCAGCGGGATCGCCGCCGGACGGAAGCAGACTGCACGCATCAGCCTGCGGGTAAATCCGGACGTCGACCCCAAGACACATCCTTACATCTCCACCGGGCTGAAGCAGAGCAAGTTCGGCGTGCCCTTCGAGGACGCGCTGCGCCTGTATCGCGACGCGCGCGGGCTGCCCGGCATCGAGATCACCGGCGTGGACTACCACATCGGCTCCCAGATCACCGAGATCGCGCCGTTCCTGGACGCCCTCGACAAGCTCCTCGGCCTGGTTGCACGGCTCGAGTCGGAGGGCATCCGCCTGCATCATCTCGATCTCGGCGGGGGTCTGGGGATCCGTTACCACGAGGAATCGCCGCCCGAGCCGGCGACCTATCTCGCGGCAGTCTTGCAGCGTTTGGCGGGTCGGCCGGAGGCGATCCTCCTCGAGCCGGGCCGCGCGCTCGTGGGCAACGCCGGGCTGCTGCTCACCCGGGTGGAATATCTCAAGCATGGCGCAGAGCGCAACTTCGCCATTGTCGATGCAGCGATGAACGACCTCATGCGCCCCGCGCTCTACGATGCCTTCCATGACATCCTGCCGGTACGCTCCCGCGCGCAGACGCCTCGGCGATACGAGGTAGTCGGTCCGGTATGCGAGAGCGGCGACTTTCTCGGCCATGAGCGCGACCTCGCCATGGCGGAAGGCGACCTCCTGGCAATCATGTCGGCCGGCGCCTACGGGATGAGCATGAGCTCCAACTACAACACGCGCCCGCGCGCCGCCGAGGTCATGGTGGACGGCTCGGACTTGCACCTGATCCGTGAGCGCGAAACAGTCGCGCAACTTTTCTCGCTGGAGCGACTCCTACGCTGAGCCCGGCTCGGGGGGCGGAGTTACAATCCCCTCTTAGGCTAGAAGACGAGCCGCGGAGGGCGCGGCGAACGCAGAGGGAATCGCTGTGTTATTCAGGCAGGCGCGCCTCGAATCAGGGGAGCCCGCTGATGCAGTGTCCCGCTGCTGCTCCTCCCCGGTGAACGGTTTTCTTGAGTGGCTGCTCAGCGTGCGCCGCGAGTGTTCCCCGGCTGCTCGCACCTTGTTCGGCAGAGAGGCATGATTCGTGGCAACCCTGCATCTCACCGCGACTGCACCGATCGCCGCCTGGTGGCGGGGGCTTTCCTGCGCCATGCTGCTGGGCACGCTCGCCGCACCCGGCTGCAACGACAGCAAGAGCGAGGATAAGAAATCCGGCCCACCCCCTGCGCCCGTGACGGTGACCACCGTCGCACGCGCCACCGTGCCGGTGAGCCTCGCTGCCATCGGCAACGTCGAGCCGATCCAGACGGTGGCGATCAAGTCGCGGATCGACGGCGAAATCGTCGCGGTGCACGTCCGGGACGGGCAGGACGTTGCCAAGGGCCAGCTGCTGCTCGAGCTGGACGACCGCTATCTGCAGGCGCAGCTCAAGCAACTGGAGGCGGCCGAGGCGCGCGATCGCGCGCTGCTCGCCAACACCCAGTCGCTTGAGCAGCGCTACAAGGACCTGCTGGCCAAGGGCTTTATCTCCCAGGAGGCTTACACCCAGGCCAGGACCAGCCGCGACGCGGCGGAGGCTACGGTCGCGGCCGACCATGCCGCAGTCGAGACGGCACGCGTGCAACTGTCTTATACCAAGCTGCGCTCGCCCATCAGCGGGCGGACCGGCAAGGTGATTCTGCCGGTGGGCAACAACGTCAAGGCCAACGACGCGAGCCCGCTCGTGGTCATCAACCAGATCGCACCCATCCAGGTCGGCTTCGCCGTTCCCGACCGCTACCTGAACGACATCCGGGCCTTCAGTGCCAAGGGCTCGCTGCCGGTGCGCGCGACACCGCAGGGTGCGCAGGGCGTGGAGGCGGTGGGACGACTGACCTTCATCGACAACGCGGTGGACCCGCAGACGGGAACGATCCGGCTGGGGGCCACGTTCGCCAACACCGACCGGCAGCTGTGGCCAGGCCAGTTCGTGACCGCCAGGGTCACACTGCAGGAGCAGGCCAACCTCATTGTGATTCCGTCCCAGGCGGTGCAGAACGGGCCAAAGGGCCAGTATGTGTACGTGGTGAAGCCCGACAGCACGGCCGAGCTGCGCGATGTCGTGGTGGAGCGCACCGAGGGCGAGCAGGCGGTCGTCGCCAAAGGCCTCGAGGCCGGCGAGACGGTGGTGACCACCGGCCAGCTGCGGGTGGTGCCGGGCGGCAAGGTCGCGCCGCGCGCCGGCTGACGCGGCGCGAGCGCCCATGAATCTCTCCGAGATCTTCGTCCGCCGCCCGGTGATGACCGTTCTGGTCATGATCGGCATCCTCGCCTTCGGGGTGGTGGCCTATCGGCAACTCCCGGTTGCGCAGCTGCCCAACGTCGACTTCCCCACCATCCAGGTCCGCGCCGAGCTGCCGGGCGCCAGCCCGGAGACGATGGCCGCCGCGGTCGCGACACCGCTGGAGAAGCAGTTCTCCACCATCGCAGGGGTCGAGCAGATGACCTCCTCCAGCACTCAGGGGACCACCCAGATCACCCTGCAGTTCGCGCTGGAGCGCGACATCGACGCCGCCGCCCTGGACGTGCAGACGGCAATCTCGCTGGCACGCCGCCAGCTCCCAGCCGACATGTCGGTGCCGCCGTCCTACCGCAAGGTCAACCCGGCGGACATGCCGATCTTCTATCTCGCCGTGACCTCCGACACGCTGCCGCTGTATCGCGTCAACGAGTATGCCGAGACGCTGATGGCACAGCGCATCTCCATGGTGAGCGGTGTGGCGCAGGTGCAGGTGTTCGGTGCACAAGCCTACGCGGTGCGGGTGCAGGTGGACCCGCGGGCGCTGGCAGCCCGGCGCATCGGCATCGACGAGGTCGAGCAGGCGCTGGTGCGGGCGAATCCGAATCTCCCCACCGGGACGCTGGAAGGCGAGCACCGCGCCGCTTCCGTAATGACCAACGCCCAGCTGCAAGACGCCGCCGGCTTCAATGACGTGATCGTCGCGTATCGCAACGGCGCGCCCGTCCGGGTCAAAGATGTCGGCCACGCCATCGACAGCGTGCAGAACAACCGCCTGGCCGCCTGGTACAACGACAAGCGCGGCATCGTGCTCGCCATCCAGCGCCAGCCCGGAACCAACACGGTGCAGGTGGTCGACGAGATCCGCAAGCTGCTGCCGCAGTTCCGCGCGCAGATCCCGCCCGGCATCGACGTCGAAGTGCTGTACGACCGCTCGGCGGTGATCCGCGATTCGGTGCACGAAGTGCAGTTCACGCTGATACTGGCGCTCGTGCTGGTGGTGATGGTGATCTTCCTGTTCCTGCGTAACCTCTCAGCCACCATCATCCCCGCCGCGGCGCTGCCGATGTCCATCGTCGGCACGTTCTCGGTGATGTACCTGCTCGGCTTCAGCCTGGACACCGTGTCGTTGCTTGCGCTCACCCTGTGCGTGGGCTTCGTGGTGGACGACGCCATCGTCATGCTGGAGAACATCGCGCGTCACCTGGAGACGGGCAAGAGCCCGCTGCAGGCCACGCTGGAGGGCTCGCGGGAGATCGCCTTCACGATCCTGTCCATGACCTTGTCCCTGGCGGTCGTCTTCGTGCCGGTGCTGTTCATGGGCGGCGTGATCGGCCGTCTGCTCCACGAGCTCGCCGTCACCATCATGGCCGCCATCCTGATCTCCGGCTTCGTCAGCCTGAGCTTGACGCCCATGCTGTGCGGGCGCTGGCTGCGGCCCGAGCGGGAGCAGCGCCACGGGCGCCTCTACCAGATCAGCGAACGCGCATTCGACCGGATGCGCGAGATCTACGGCCGCACCCTGCGCGTGACGCTCGCCTTCCCGCGCGTCACGCTCGGTGTATTCGCGGTCACCACGGCGCTGGCGATCACCCTGGGCGTGACGATACCGAAGGGCTTCCTGCCCACCGAGGACGTGGGGTCGCTGTTCGCCTTCACCGAGGGGGCGCAGGACATCTCCTTCGACGCGATGTACCAGCAACAGCAGCTGGCCGTGGCGCAGATCCGCGAGAACCCGCACGTAGCATCGACCATGTCCTTCATCGGCGTGGGCGGCTCCAGCCAGCAGATGAACGTGGGGCGCGTCGTGATCATCCTCAAGCCGCGCAGCGAGCGCCCCGCCGCCGACGAGGTCATGCAGGAGCTACGGCCCGCGCTCGCCGATATCCCCGGCCTGAAGGTGTTCCTGCAGAACCTGCCCAGCATCCGCCTGGGCGGCATGATCACCAAGAGCCAGTTCCAGTTCACCCTGCAGAGCGCGGACCTGGACGAGCTCTATCACTGGGCGCCGATCGTGGAGGAGCAAGTGCGCGCGATCCCCGGCTTCCAGGACGTCACCAGCGACCTGCAGATCAAGAACACTCAGGTGGATATCGCGATCGACCGCGACAAAGCGTCGGCCCTGGGACTGGACCCCGAGCAGATCCAGAACGCGCTGTACAACGCCTTCGGCGCGCGCCAGGTGTCCACCATCTACACACCCAGCAACGAGTACTCGGTGATCCTCGAGGTCGAGCCGCAGTACCAGCGTGATGCCTCGACGCTGTCGTTGCTGTACGTCCGCAGCTCGGGCAGCAACCTGGTCCCGCTGGGGGCGGTGGCCCGCATCGGCACGTCGATCGGGCCGCTGTCGATCAATCACCTCGGCCAGTTGCCGGCGGTGACAATCTCCTTCAACCTGGCGCCCGGAGTGGCCCTGGGCGATGCCGTAGGACTTGTGAAGGATGCTCTCGCCGAGCTGCGTGCGCCGGCCACGCTGAGCTCCAGCTTCCAGGGCCAGGCCCAGGCCTTCCAGTCGTCGCTGGTGGGCATGCCCTTGCTGCTGCTCATAGCAGTGTTCGTCATCTATCTGATCCTGGGGATCCTGTACGAGAGCTTCATCCACCCGCTCACCATCCTCTCCGGCCTGCCTTCGGCGGTGCTGGGCGCCCTGCTGACCTTGCTCGTGTTCCACCCCGAGCTGGATCTGTTTGGCTGGGTGGGGCTGCTGATGCTCATCGGAATCGTGAAGAAGAATGCGATCATGATGATCGACTTCGCTATCGACGCGCAGCGCCGGGAAGGCAAGGGCCCTGAAGAGGCGATCTACCAGGCGGGGCTGGTGCGCTTCCGGCCGATCATGATGACTACCCTCGCCGCTCTGATGGGCACCCTGCCCATTGCGCTGGGCTGGGGCGCCGGGGCCGACGCACGCCGCTCGCTCGGCCTGGCGGTGGTCGGCGGTCTGCTCGTATCCCAGGTTCTCACCCTGTACATCACCCCGGTGATCTATATCTACCTGGAGCGCTTGAGGGGCTGGGCCACTCGCGCCCGCTCCACCCGGACGGCCCTGGCACCCTGACCCCGGCGGCCCACGCCGCTCGCGCCTATAATCGGTTCGCCTGCGGGAGATGCCCCATGCGCCCCGCCAGGGAGACGACACGACTACAAGAGCCTGGAGACGACCATGACCGACAGCGTCAAATATCTGCTCGACGAGAGCCAGATCCCCAAGTATTGGTACAACATCATGGCGGACCTGCCGAAGCCGCCGCCGCCAGTGCTGCACCCGGGCACACTGCAGCCGCTTGGGCCCGACGATCTCGCACCGCTGTTCCCCATGTCGTTGATCATGCAGGAAGTCACCACCGAGCGCGAGGTGGAGATCCCGCAGCCGGTGCGCGAGGTCTACAAGCAGTGGCGCCCGAGCCCGTTATACCGGGCGCGCCGCCTGGAGAAGGCGCTTCAGACCCCTGCGCGCATCTATTACAAGTACGAGGGCGTAAGCCCCGCAGGCAGCCACAAGCCCAACACGGCTGTGGCCCAGGCCTTCTACAACAAGGAAGCCGGAGTCAAGAAGATCACCACCGAAACCGGCGCCGGCCAGTGGGGTTCCTCGCTCGCCTTCGCGGGCGCCCTGTTCGGGCTCGACATCCAGGTGTTCATGGTGAAGGTCTCCTACAACCAGAAGCCTTATCGCCGGGCCCTGATGGAGACCTACGGCGCGCGCTGCATCGCGAGCCCGTCGATGGAGACCGAGACGGGCCGCAAGATCCTGGCTTCCTCACCCGACAGCAACGGCAGCCTGGGGATCGCCATTTCGGAGGCCGTCGAGGTTGCCGCCCAGCACGACGACACGAAGTACGCTCTGGGCTCGGTGCTCAACCACGTGCTGCTGCACCAGACCGTGGTGGGCCAGGAGGCCATGAAGCAGCTCGAGATGGCCAATGACTACCCCGATGTCATCGTCGCCTGCACCGGCGGCGGCTCCAACTTCGCGGGCATCGTGTTCCCGTTCCTGGGCAGCCAGCTGCGCGGCGGCAGGAGGACGCGGATCGTCGCGGTCGAGCCGTCCGCCTGCCCGAGCCTTACGCGCGGCAAGTATGCCTACGACTTCGGGGACACCGGCCATCTCACCCCGCTGGTGAAGATGCACACCCTGGGCTCGACCTTCATCCCGCCCGGCTTCCATGCCGGCGGGCTGCGCTATCACGGCATGGCGCCGCTGGTGTCGCACGTCAAAAACCTCGGACTGATCGAGGCCAAGGCGTATCACCAGACGGCATGCTTCGAGGCCGGTGTGTTCTTCGCCCGCCAAGAGGGCATCGTGCCAGCCCCAGAAGCCAACCATGCGGTGAAGGGCGCGATCGACGAGGCGCTGCGCTGCAAGGAAGAGGGCGTGGGCCGCACCATCCTGTTCAACCTGTGCGGCCACGGCCACTTCGACATGCAAGCCTACATGGACTACACCGCCGGCAAGCTGGTCGACCAGCAGTACGACGAGAGCGAGCTGGCGATGGCGCTGGCGGGGTTGCCGAGCGTGAAGGAGGCTGCGTGAGACGTAGCGGGTGAGGCACGACAAGAAAGCCGTGACAGGGAGCCGCAAGAGCGAGGGCGAGACGGCGTCGGGGCCGGCGAGCGCTAGCGGCGCGGCTTCTCGGGTTCACTGAGACGGCGAAAGCACCGCACGCGCAAACAGCGTACGCACCGTTTCGATGCTGTCGGCCTGCTCGGGCGTCTTGTCGGGGCGGTAGCGCTTCACCCGCGCAAAGCGCAGAGCCATGCCTCCCGGATAGTGCGGGCTCTCCTGGATCTCGTTCACGGCAATCTCGACGACCAGCTCGGGGCGCACGTACACCGTGTAGGCGTCGCGCGCCACCTCCAGCTCGAGCAACCTCGTCGTCTGCCAGGCCAGCATCTCGTCGGTGAGGCCCTTGAAGGTCTTGCCCAGCATTACGAACGCGCCGCTGGGATCCCGCGCGCCCAGATGCAGATTGGACAGCCAGCCCTTGCGGCGACCATGGCCCCATTCTGCCGCAAGGATGACCAGGTCGAGGGTATGCGCCTGCTTGACCTTGAGCCAGGCGCTGCCGCGGCCGCCGGCCTCGTAGGACGCCTCGAGCGACTTCGCCATCACGCCCTCGTGCCCACGGGCCAGTGCAGCATCCATGAACGCCTGTGCATCGCCCGGGTCGCGGGTCACCAGCCGCGGCACGAGCAGCGTCCCGGGAAGTGAATCGCTCAATGCCGTGAAGCGCTGCCGCGCAGGACTGTCGATCAGATCCTCGTCGTCGCGCCGCAGACAGTCGAAGAAGAACACCGACAATGGCAGCTCGTGGCGCGCCGCTTCGATGTCGAGCTTGCGTCCGAAGCGCCGCATGGTCACCTGGAAGGGCTGCGGGGAGCCGTCGCTGCGCAGTGCAATGGCTTCCCCATCGACAATCAGGGCCCGCACCGGCAGGGCACCGACCGCCTCGACGATTTCCGGCACCGCCAGCGTCACGTCGTTGAGGTTGCGCGTAAACACGCGCACCTCGGTGCCCAATTTGTGCACCTGGACACGGGCGCCGTCCAGCTTCCATTCCAGCGCCGCGATGCCGAGCTGGCCCAGCGCATCGCCGATGTCTTCGGCTGGCTGCGCGAGCATGGGCAGCAGCGGACGGAAGAGCGTCAGCGAGAAGCCGCGCAGTCCCGGTGCGCCCTGTGTAAGGGCGGCTCGCGCCACATCGCCCAGACTGCCCGCCAGCATTGCCGCTCGGCGCACGTCGGGCGCGGGCAGTGCGGCTGCCTGCGCCACCGCGTCCAGCATCACGCCCTCCAGGGCGCCCTGACGCAGCTCGCCGAACACCAGCCGGACCAGGAACTCTTGCTCTGCCGGCGTCGCTCGGGACAGCAGTTCGGCGAGCAGCCGGCGCCGCTCGGCGGACGAGCCGGCACCGGAGACAGAAGCCACCCGCTCGAGCACGCTGTCCACTTCGGCCACCGTGAGCGTGGGCGCGGCAGCGGCAGTCGGCGGCCGCGCCTGCAGGATAGTCGACGGACCCGCACCGAGCTTGGTCTGTCGCAGCTCGCCGGACAGGTACGCCACGCCGATGGCGATCTCGTCCGGGCCCAGCTTGCGCAGGCACGCCGCCAGCGCGGCGATCTTCTCGGAGCGCCGTGAGGTGTCCGTCACCCGGCGGGAGGTTTCGACCAGTTCTGCGAGCTGCACGGGCTGAGGATTCTAGCCCGGATATTTCATCAGGACGCGGCATTATGGCGGAGGCCTGGGGGGCTAGCCCGCCGGCACGCTTGCCGTGCGGCGCGCGATCCGACAAGATCACCCGACTCACCACGTCCGCCGATCTCTCATGTCGCGTCGCCTGCGTCGCTTACTGCTCCTGTTGCTGCTCGTCCTCGTCGTCGGATCGGTCTACGGCGGGTGGCGGTTGTCGCGGATCGCGCCCATCGGCAGCGCATACGCAGCCAAGATGCTGTGCTCCTGGGTCTTCGTGTCCGGCCGCGAGGCGCGCTCGGTCATCGCAGAAGACATCCTCGCAGACAACAACTGGCTGCTGCGGTTGGTGCATACGCGAGTCGACGCAGACAGCCAGCGCACATCGGCCACGTTTCTCGGCTTTGCCCGTCGCGATGCGCAGTTCCGGCCCGGGCTGGGTTGCACGCTCGCCCTGGGAACACGCATCGAAGCGGCGCCCCAGCTCGAAGCGCGTGCAGTCGAACCCGCGGAAGCGAGCGTCCTGCCGGTCTCGGCAGCCGCTCCCGACGTCGATGGACAGGCGCTCACCGCCGCGCTCGACTGGGCTTTCCAGGAGCCGGACCCGAAGCGGCTGCGCCGCACTCGCGCGGTGGTGGTAGTGCACCGCGGGCAGATCGTCGCCGAGCGCTACGCTCCAGGCTTCACGGCACACACCCCCATGCCGGGCTGGTCGATGACCAAGACCGCGGCAGCGGCGCTCACCGGGATCCTGGTGAGTGAAGGACGTGTTGCACTCGAGTCCCGTGCGCTGCTGGAGGAGTGGCAAGCCCCCGGCGATCCGCGCGCGGACATCACGCTCGAGCACCTGCTGCGCATGACCGACGGCCTCGCATTCAACGAGCAGTACGACGACCCGCTATCGGACGTGATGATCATGCTGCTCGCGACCGGCGACGCGTCCGGTTTTGCGCTCCACAAGCCGCTCGCAGCGGCGCCGGGGACGACGTGGCGCTACGCCAACGGGACCACCAACGTGCTTGCGCGCGCGCTGCGCCGGTCGCTGGATGACGGGGACCTTTCCCGGTTTCTCAGGCAGAGGCTGCTCGACCGCCTTGGCCTGCGCCACGCGGTGCTGGAGCCCGACGCCGCCGGCACGCCGGTTCTGTCGTCCTTCATGCATGCGACCCCGCGGGAGTGGGCCGCCTTCGGGCAGTTCCTGCTGCAGGACGGCGTGTGGCGGGGGGAGCGCATCCTGCCCGAGGGGTGGGTGGAGTATATGCGCACGCCCACGCCGCAATGCCTCCGCGGCGACTTCGGCGCGCACCTCTGGCTGAAAGTCCCGGAGAATTTCGGCGGTGCGGAAGCTGAAAGCGCCGCGTTGCCCGCGGACGCCTTCCACCTCTCCGGCCACGAAGCGCAGCTGGTCAGCATCGTACCTAGCCAGGAGCTGGTGGTGGTGCGCCTGGGTCTGTCGCGCCTGCCGGGCACGTGGGACCACGCGGCGTTCCTCGCTCGCGTGGTTAAGGCCTTTCCACCGCTACAGACGTTCAGGCAGTAGATCCGGGTTGCACGGGTCCGGTGAACTCCTCGAACGCATGCACCGCCTCGGCTGCGTACATGAGCGACGGCCCGCCGCCCATGTACACCGCCACGGCCAGCGCTTCCATCACCTGATCGCGCGGCGCCTTGAGCTTGGCCAGAGCCTTGGCGTGAAAGGCGATGCATCCGTCGCAGTGACCCGCCACACCGATTGCCAACGCGATGAGCTCCTTGTGCACGTCGCTGAGCGCGCCGCCCTTCATTGCCCCCTTGGCCATGGCACTGAACCCGGCAAGAGCCTCGGGCTGCGCCTCGCGCAGCTTGAGGATGCCGCGGTTGATATGCGCAGTGATCTCGTCGTAGGACTTGGTCATGGGGGCCTCCCGTAGGTCGATGCGCGATCCTAGCCTTCGGGCCGGACTTCCGCTTGATGCCGGTCGGAACCAGGCGCTCACCGCAGCAAGGACGCGATGGGAAGCACAAACACCTCATCCACCCGGTCAATGTGCCTTGCGCTTTGCTCTGTGTCCTCTGGTTTTGTGCGGGTTGGGCTTCCAAGGGCTTCAGGTAGCAAATAGGTGCGAAGCGGCATGCAGCAGCAGCCCGACTAAACCGCCGATCAAAGTGCCATTGATCCGGATGTACTGCAGGTCGCGGCCGATCGCGTGCTCGATCTTGTCGGATACCGTGCCGGCATCCCAGCGCCGCACAGTGTCGGAGATGAGCGCCGCGACCTCGTTGCGGCGCGTCTGCACCAGCTCGGTCAGCACCGCGCGCACCCATCCGTTCAGGGCATCGCGCACTGCGGGGTCTGCCCTCAGCGCCTGCCCGAGCCACACCAGGGTCGCCTCCAGGTTGGTGCGCACGCGGGAGTCGGGCCGGGCGGCGTCCTCGCGCACGTGCGCGCGGACCTCGTCCCACACCGCTCCCAGATAATCCGCAAGTTGCGGGTGCGCCAGGACGGCCTGTTTGAGACGCTCCGCCTGCCGGCGATACTCGTCCGAGCTGCGCAGCGCGTCCACGTACTCCCGGATGAGCTGGGTGAAGCGCTGGCGCCACGCATGGGACGGGTCGCTGCCCACCTCCGCCAGCGCCTCCTCGGCAGCCTCGATCAGGCGATCGGAGATCTTTTCGTCCACCCCGAGCTTCTGCCACAGCCATGCTGTCTTGGTGCGCACCCGGCCGCGGATCTCCGGCTCTGCTTCGCGCAGCAGGCGCTCGGCCTGTTTCAGCAGCTCGTCCACCAGCTCTTGGTGCCGGTCGCCTGCGGTCAGCGTGTCGAGCAGTCCCGCCGCGATCGGCGCCATCTCGATGCGGCGCAGCCCCTGCACAACACTGTCGCGGATGAAGTGGCGCATCGGCTCCTCGCCGAGCGCGTCGAGCAGGCGCGGCAGCAGTTCGGCCAGCTTCCCGGCGACGAGACCGGATCGGCCAGGGTCGGCGAGCCATTCCGAGAGGACGCTGGAGAAGTCGATGTCAGTGAGCTTCCCGGCGACGATCTCGGGAGAGAGGAAGTTGCGCTCGACGAAATCGCCAAGGGCATCGCCGAGGCGGTCCTTCTTCTCGGGGATGATCGCAGTATGCGGGATGGGCAGTCCGAGCGGCCGGCGGAACAAGGCTGTGACAGCAAACCAGTCGGCCAGTCCGCCCACCAACGCAGCCTCGCAGAATGCGCGCAGGTAACCCAGGCCCGGGTGGAGTGGCTCATAGATCCGCGCCGCCAGGAAGACGCCTGCCGCGACCAGCAACAGCATGAGCGCTAACCGCTGCATGGCTCGCAGTCGGGCGATGGCGAGGTCCTGGTCCATTGCTCTTGCGGCGCGGTGTGGATCAGAAGGGCGAGCGCGGGGTCATCTGGCACGAGATGCGGGGCGCGACACCGGCGCAGCACGGCGGCTCGCAAATCTGGGGCGGTGTATCTTACCGCATCACAAATTGCACCCGCACCCGTACGCGGCGCAGTCCACGTGAGAGGAACGCGCAACACGCGGGCAGCAATCGAAATCCATGCCCCGCCCCGACGAGGACCCGTCGCCGAGAGCACAGAGGGCCGTACCCGTCAATCCCGGGCAGGCCATTAACGATCCTTGTGATTTCCGTCCAGGGGCTCTAGACTCGCTGGGAGACCTGCAGTTTGAGAGCCAAAAAACATGATTGTTTACAACCTCTTGTGTGACAACGCCCATCGCTTCGAGGGCTGGTTCGTGTCGCCCGATGCGTTTTCCCACCAGCACGAGGCCGGCCAGCTCAGCTGCCCGGTATGCGGCTCCTCCCAGGTCAGCAAGCAGCCCTCCGCGCCCTACGTGCAAACGGGGGCGAGAGAGAGCGGGCGCGAGGACGCCGTGATGGCCAAGCCGGAGATGCTGGCGCAGATCCGCAAGCGGGTTGTGGAGTACATACTTCAAAACACCGAGGACGTCGGCGAGCGCTTCTCCGAGGAAGCGCGCGCGATCTTCCACAAGGAGGCGCCCGAGCGCGCCATCCGGGGCAAGGCAACCGCCCAGGAAGCCGACGAGCTGCGCGAGGAAGGCATCGAGGTGTTCACCCTCCCGGGCTCGCCCGTTCCCCCCGAGCGCTTGCACTAGTAGATCAACCCACTAATTCCACCTCTCACCACGAAGGCACGAAGACACGAAGAAAACCGAAAGGACGAGGACAGGTGTAGGGCGTAGGCCTGAATGAATCGCCCCTGGCTTCCCTACGCCGTCCTGGCCGGCGGCGTCCTGGTTGCATCCACGGCATCCATTCTCATCCGGTTGGCGCAGGCCGAGGGGATGCCGTCGCTCACCATCGCCGCCATGCGGATGGGGTTGGCGGCGCTCATCCTGCTCCCCATCGCCGGGCCACGCCTGCGCAGCGACCTGCCGCGACTGGCCGGAAGCCACCTGCGCCTGGCGCTCCTCTCCGGCGCCTGCCTCGCAGTGCACTTCTGGTCCTGGATCGCATCGCTCGCCTATACGTCCGTTGCAAGCAGCACGGTGCTGGTTACCACCAACCCGATCTGGGTGGGACTCGCGTCGCTGCTGCTGCTGCGGGAACGCCTGCCTGCGGCCAGCCTCGCGGGTATTGCGCTTTCCATCGCCGGCACCGGACTGATCTTCGCCAGCGACACCCAGCCCGGCGTCGTCGCCACATACCCGGCACCGCGATTTGGCAACATGCTCGCGCTGGTCGGCGCGGTCTCGGCCTCGGCGTATCTGCTGATCGGCCGCACGCTGCGCAGCCGGCTGAGCTTGTTGAGCTACGTCTGGCTCGCCTATGCCACCTCTGCGGTGCTGCTGTGGGCCGCGGCATTCGCATCGGGGACTGCGTTGCTGGGGTTCTCCCTGTTCGCCTATGCGTTGGTCCTGGCCCTCGCGGTCGGGCCGCAACTGCTGGGACACACTGCCTTCAACTGGTCGCTGCGCCACTTGTCTGCGACGTTCGTGGCGCTGTCGATCCTCGGTGAGCCGGTCGGCTCTGCCCTGCTCGCCTACTTCACCTTCGGCGAGCGATTGGCGACCCAGCAGCTCGCCGGTTTCCTGCTCATCCTGGTGGGAATCTTCGTCGCAGCCCGTTCCGAGCGCCGGGCGCAGCCGACCTGATGCGACTGATATGTCCGGTTGGGTGTAGGCTCTACACAGTGGTCAGCAACACCGCCGCCTGCTCGAACGGCACATAGGGCCTGCCCACGTCCTGGGCCAGGCCGGCGTGGGTGACGTGACCGGCGCAGATCTGCAACCCGTTGCGCAGGCCGGCATCCTCGGCGAGCGTGGCCTTCCACCCTCGATCCGCGAGCTTCAGTACATACGGGATCGTAGCCTGCGTTAGAGCGAGCGTGGCGGTGCGCGCGACCGCCGAAGGCATGTTGGGTACGCAGTAATGCAGCACGCCTTCCTCGACGTACAACGGGTCGGAGTGAGAGGTCGGCCGCGAGGTCTCGGCGATACCCCCCTGGTCGATGGAGATGTCGACGAACGCCGAGCCGCTGCGCATCTGCCGGAGCAGAGCACGGGTGATCAGCTTGGGGGCGAGCTTGCCGGGTGTGAGCGTCGCGCCGATCACCAGGTCCGCCCTCGCAACATGCTCGGCCAGGGTCAGAGGCTCGGAATAGCATGTCCGCACGCGCCCGTCGTGCACTTCCTCGAGGTGGGCGAGGGCGGCGTTGTTGAGGTCGAACACGGTCACGTCCGCGCCCATGCCCACGGCGACTCGCACCGCGTTCTGGCCGGCGGCTCCCGCGCCGATCACCACCACTCGCGCAGGCGCCACGCCCGGGACTCCGCCGAGCAGCACGCCGCTGCCGCCGTTGGCCATCTGCAACGCCCAGGCGCCGAACTGGATGGACAGCTTGCCGGCGATGCGCGACATGGGAGCCAGCAGAGGCAGGCCCCCGCCGGCATCGGTCACGGTCTCGTAAGCTATGCCTACCGTACCGGAGGACAGCAGCGCCTCCATCAGTGCCGGGTCGGGCGCCAGGTGCAGGTAGGCAAACAGGATCCGGCCGCGCTTGGACAGACGGTACTCCGGTTCCTGCAGTTCCTTGACCTTCACCACCATCTCGGCTTCCCAGACTTCCCGGTGGCTGGGTGCGATGCGCGCCCCGGCTGCCTGGTACTCCGAATCGGGAAAGCCGACCCCCGCTCCGGCCCGCGTTTCGACCAAAACTTCGTGGCCATGCTGTACCAGCGCATGCGCGCCGGCCGGCGTCACGCCGACGCGGTATTCGTGATCCTTGATCTCCTTGGGAACGCCGATCAGCATAGGTCACCTCGCCTGTCTGCCACGCAGTCGGCAGTCATTGTGACAGACGCTGCCCATCGATGCGCTGAACACCTCTCACCACGAAGGCACGAAGACACGAAGAAGTTCGAATAGATAGTCCGTCGGACACGGCATCAGGCGGTTACATCATGAACCGGCAGAGGGCCCACGAGATACGGCACAAGCCTTCATGCCCGCAAGGCGACACTCTGTGTTCTTGACGTTGCCTTTCTTCGTGTCTTCGTGCCTTCGTGGTGAGGGGTAGTCGCGCAGCGCAAAATCAGATGGGCTGCGAGCGCACGCGAGCGGATCGCCCGGCCTCGGAACGCCGGGCGCGCCAGACCAGCCGCGCAGCGAGCAGCAGCGCTAGCAGCAGAGCGAAGATCAACGGCTCGGTGATGTCCTTCTTCACCAGCCACCAGAAGTGCACGACCGCGCAGCAGCCGATCGCGTACACCAGTCGATGCAGCAGCTGCCAGCGCTTCGCGCCCAGGCGCTTCACCATGGCGTTGGTCGACGTTGCTGCCAGCGGAATCAGAAGAACGAAGGCTGCGAAGCCGACCGTGATGAAGGGCCGCTTCACGATGTCCTTGCCGATGCTCATCAGATCGAAGAACTGATCGAGCCAGATATACGTGGTGAAGTGCAGGCAGGCATAGAAGAACGCGAACAGGCCCAGCATGCGCCGTAGCCGCAGCAGCCGGTTCCAGTTCGTCAGCCGCCGCAGCGGCGTGACCGTCAGAGTGATCAGCAGGAAGGTCAGCGTCCACCACCCGGTCGAATGGGTGATGTACTCGATGGGGTTGGCGCCGAGGCCGTGGTTGAAGCCACGCCACGTCAACAATGCCAGCGGAACCAGGCACAGCACGAACGCTGCTGCCTTGATCCACTTGACTTGCTCCGGCCTGAGTTGGGCGGACGCCATTACCTCTCACCACGAAGACACGAAGGCACGAAGAAAAGCCGGAGCAGCTCGCGGACCGATCGCGCGCTCAGCCTGAAATGAAAGCCAGCGTAGGACAAACGCGCACACACTGCCACTACTTGCTCTCTCGCTATGGGTCCCAACCGACCGCTCACCCGAATTGTCTTTCTTGGTTTCCTTCGTGTCTTCGTGCCTTCGTGGTGAGAGGTAAGCCCTAGAAGTTCTTCTTGAGGTCCATGCCGGCGTACAACGACGCGACCTGGTCGGCGTAGCCGTTGAACATCAGCGTCGGGCGCTTGCCGAACTCGCCGATGCGCCGCTCCTTGGCCTGGCTCCAGCGCGGGTGATCGACCTGTGGGTTGACGTTGGAGTAGAAGCCGTACTCGCTCGGCTGCGCCAGGTTCCAGGCGGTCTTGGGCTGCTGTTCCGTGAAGCGGATCTTGACGATCGATTTGCCGTTCTTGAAACCGTACTTCCAGGGCACGACGACTCGGACGGGCGCGCCGTTCTGGTTCGGCAGCACCTCGCCGTACAGGCCGAGGCAGAGGATAGCCAGTGGGTGCATGGCCTCGTCCATGCGCAAGCCCTCGACGTAGGGCCACTGCAGGACCTCGTACCGCACTCCCGGCATCTGCGCGGGATCGGCCAGCGTGATGAACTCCACGTATTTCGCCTTCCCGCTCGGCTCGACCCGCTTGATCAACTCGCTCAACGAGTAACCGACCCAGGGGATGACCATGGACCAGCCCTCCACACAGCGCATGCGGTAGATGCGCTCCTCCAGCGGTGCGAGCTTGAGCAGCTCATCGATGTCGTAGACCTTCGGCTTCTTCACCTCGCCCTCGACGGCAACGGTCCAGGGACGCGTCTTCAGCGTGTGCGCGTTGTCGCTCGGGTCGGTCTTGTCCGTGCCGAACTCGTAGAAGTTGTTGTAGGTCGTGACGTCTTTGTACGAGGTCATCTCGTCGGCTGTCGACAACGGGCTCTTGCGCACGCCCGGCAGCTTCATCCCGGCGCGTGCCTTCTCCGCAGTGGCGACGAGGCTCAGCGCGGAGATGCCGGCGATGGCGCCCACAGCTCCCGCAGCCTTGATGAACTCGCGACGGCGCGCATACAGCTCCGGCCGGGTGATCTCCGACGGCAGGATATCGGGCTTGCGTTTGATCAGCATTCGGCTATTCCTCGCAACCTGCTTTGGTCGCCCGGGGTTGGGCTTCCTTACAGGGTGTATACGGGCCACAGGTCAGTACAGATGCGGTTTCGACCGGCCGCCGGGCTGCCGGTTCATGGGTTCGCAGCAACGGTGGCCTGGCCAGACAACCGAGCGGGGGCGCACTTTAGCGTGCTGACAGGCGCTACGGGCAGCGCCCCGGGGCAGTGTGTCCGCGCCAGGCGTGTTCGTCAGTATAGCCCGACGACCCGAATGCTCCTGGCGCGACACGGCGCCTTCCGCAGCGTACCGCCCCGCCTCACAACAGGAATAGCGTAGCAAGGCCCAGGAAAATGAAAAAACCCCCGCTGTCCGTGATCGCCGTGATCATGACGCTCGACCCGACCGCGGGGTCGCGGCCGACCTTCACCATGAGCATGGGGATGAACACGCCGAACAGCGCAGCCACGAGCAGGTTCAGGGTCATCGCAGCGGTCATCACGACGCCCAGCGGGATGCTGTCGTACAGGAGCATGGCGAACACGCCGATGATCCCGCCCCAGACCAGGCCGTTGAGGACGGCAATGGTGATCTCCTTGGCCAGCAACGCGCGTGCGCTGCTGTGGGTGATCTGCCCCAGCGCCAGCGCACGCACGATCATGGTGATGGTCTGGTTGCCGGAGTTGCCGCCGATCCCGGCCACCATGGGCATGAGCGCGGCCAGCGCTACCAGCTTCTCGATGCTGCCCTCGAACAGGCTGATGACGCGCGAGGCGATGAAGGCGGTGACCAGGTTGACCGCCAGCCAGGTCCAGCGGTTCTTTGCGCTGTCCCAGACCGAGGCGAACAGGTCCTCTGTCTCGCGCAGACCGCCCAGATTCAGACGCTCGCTCTCTGCGGCCTCGCGGATGTAGTCCACCACGGCGTCCACGCTCACCTTGCCCACCAACCGGCCCCGCTCGTCCACCACGGGCGCGGTCACCAGGTCGTAGCGTTCGAAGGCCTGGGCCGCCTCGGCTGCGCTGTCCGTCGGCGTGAGCTTGAGCATGTCCTCCTTCATCAGCTCCGCAACCAGCCGATCGGGGTCGTTCACCAGCAGCACATTCAGCGGCAGCACGCCCTTCAGCCTTTCCTTGCGATCGACCACGAAGATCTGGTCGGTATGGTCGGGCAGCTCCTCCAACCTGCGCAGGTAGCGCAGCACCACTTCGAGGGTGACATCCTCGCGGATGGTGACCAGATCGAAGTCCATCAGCGCACCGACCGAGTCCTCCGGATAGGACATGGCCGCGCGCAGCTGCTCGCGCTCCTCCACCGGCAGGGCCTTGAAGACGTCGTCCATGACGTCTTCCGGCAGGTCGGGAGCCAGATCGGCCAGCTCGTCCGTATCCAGGGTTTCGGCCGCGGCCCGCAGCTCGGCCGGCTCCATGTACGCGATGAGCGTCTCGCGCACCGGTTCGGAGACCTCGAGCAGGATCTCACCGTCGCGATCGGCCTTGACCAGGTCCCAGACCATGAGACGCTGGTCCAGCGGCAGCGCCTCGAGGATGTAGGCGATGTCGGCCGAGTGCAGGGCGTCGAGCTTCTTCTGCAGCTCGGCCACGTGTTGCTTGTGGACGAGCGACTCCACCAGCTCGTGGCGCGGCATCTCCTGCTTGTGCACGAGATCGGCCACCAGCCGCTGCTTCTCCAGGATCTCAACGATCTGCTGGAGGTGCTCCTGTACGCTCTCCGGCGCGCCGGACTCCTGGACTTCGGACATGGGGTAGGTGCGGCCGGACGGTGGCCGAAACTCGGAATTCTAGCGGTCGCTGGCGGCCGCAGTCCAACTCAACCGGCGCCCATGGGAGTAGGAACCCCAGAGGCACAGAGAGAACTGCAGAGAATTCGAGTCGAGTGAGAGCCTGCAGAAGTCGGGGCGGCGGCCGGGAGTCCCTATCCAGTCCCCGGATCTGCCATGCGAAGTTGCTCTGCTTCCCTCTGTGTCTCTGTGCCTCGGTGGTTCAGAGCTTGAGGGGGTAGACCGCTATTGCCGCGTCAGCACGGCGAACGGCTTGCTCTTGCACTTGAAGGGCGGCTTCCTGCCGGTGACTTCGAACAGGTGCAGCGCGGCGCCCTTCCAGGCGAAGCCGATGCGCTCCTTGCCCTCGGGCTCCCGCTCCCGATGGCTCATGATCAGCTCGCAATTGGCTCGCGTCGGGTCGAGCGAAACTTCGTACAGGAAGCTGCGGTCCGGCAGGACCGCATCGCCCGCCTCGCTGAACTCGTAGCTCTGGCCCTCCGCATCCTGATAGCTGCCGGCAAGAACGGAGCGGTTGACGAAGGTCTCCAGTGGGTCGCCGAGGCGCAGATAGGTCAGATACCGCTTCTTGGCGAAGTTCGGCTCGGCGATCGAAAGAGCCTGGAACATGCCTTCCGAATCGCGCTCGCCGCGGAAGTAGATATAGGTGAGGTCGGTCGAGCTGAGGCCGGGCCGGTCCTGCTTGGCGACGGCGAGCCGGAACGATCCGGGCTTGACGTCGGGCTGGATGTCGATGACGAAGTTCAGGATCGCCTTCTGGAAGTTGGTGATGAGGATCGGATACGTCTGGCCCTCTGCTTCGATCTTGATGGCGATCCCCGCAGCCTGGCGCGCTGTGGCGTGCGGTGCGCGCGAGTTGCGCAGCCGCTCCAGGTAGTCGCGTGCGATCCACGTGCCCTCCAGGTCCTTCATGTAGACCCGGTCTTTGTATCGCGAGCTGGGGGCCTTGGGCTCCGCAGGCTGCGCCTCCGGGTCGGCGGGCTTGTCCTGAGCTGCCGCAGGGACGCTGCCGAGCACCGCGACAACGAGCCCAGCGGCCAGCAGGACGCTCGCGACCGCCAGCGGCCGCGCGAACGAAAACCGATCTGTCATGTGTGTCTCTGGAGTCTCACCGCAAAGGCGCGAAGGCGCAGAGGGTTCGGAAAGAGAACCCGGCCTCGATCCGCAACGAAGGAGGGTGTCATCGCCTTTGCGCCGTTGCAGTCATCGTAAAGGGATTTGGGTCTAGGCCGCGAGCGGAGGACGCCGCTTCCACAGCGGTGCGCGCTGCTGGAAGGCATAGGCAAGCTGCAGCACTCCCAGCTCGTCCCGGTGCGCACCGACGATCTGCAGCCCCACCGGCAAGCCCTGGGGCGTGAACCCGCAGGGCACCGAGATGGCGGGCAGGCCGGTGGCGCTGATGTGATAGCAGGACTTCATCCAGTCGAGGTAAGTGGTGAGCTTCTCGCCGTTGATCTCGGCGACCCACGGCTGGTTGATGTCGAAGGGCGGCACCTGCACTACGGGAGCCGCGAGGAAGGCGTATTGTTCCATAAACTCCCGCAGTCGGTGGTACAGCTCGGTGCGCTTGGCCTCGGCACGGCCGATCTGAGGACCGGTCAGCCTACGTCCCTCCTCGATGTTCCACACCACGGTGTCCTTGAGCTCGCCGCGGCGCGTGTCGAGGAGTTGCCCATGAGTGAGCTCGAAGTTGTAGGCCCGCAGCACGCGAAACACCTCGTCCGCGTCACGCAGGTTGGGCGTAGCGTCGACCACCTCGACCCCGAGCCCAGCCAGCACCTCGCGCGCGGGCGCGAGTGCCTGCAGCACCCGGGCATCCACAGGCAACCCGCCCAGGTTTGCGCTCCAGGCCACCTTGACGCCGCGGAAGTCGCGCTCCAGCGAGCCGGCGAACAGCGACCCGGGCTCGGCTATGGAGATGGGCGCGCGCGGATCCGGTCCCGCGAGCACGCTCAGCATCAGGGCGACGTCTTCCACGGTGCGCCCCATCGGCCCCAGCACCGACAGCGGATACCAGGCGTTCAGACTGGGCCACGAAGGCACCCGGCCGGCAGCGGGCCGCAGCCCGACGACATTGCAGAAGCTGGCCGGATTGCGCAGCGAGCCGCCGAGGTCCGAGCCGTCCGCGATCGGCACCATCCCGCAGGCGAGCGCGACCGCGGCGCCGCCGCTGCTGCCGCCGCAGGTCTTGCTCGCATCCCAGGGGTTGCGCGTGGCGCCGAACACCGGGTTGAAGGTCTGCGAGCCCGCGCCGAACTCCGGGGTGTTGGTCTTGCCGACGGTGATCGCGCCGGCGCCACGGAGCCGCTCCACGATGATCGCATCGGTGTCCGGCACGAAGTCGCGGTAGATCGGTGAGCCGAAGGTCGTGCGGATGCCTTTGGTCGTCACCAGGTCCTTGTGCGCGACGGGCAGCCCGTGCAACGGACCGACCCGCTCGCCGGCGCGCAGCTTGCGATCGGCCTCGGCTGCGCCTTGCATCGCCCGGTCGGGCAGAAAGGTGACGATGGCGTTGACCTTGGGGTTCACGCGCTCGATCTGATCCAGGTGCGCCCGCATCACTGTCTCGGAGGTCACCGACCGGTCGCGGATCAGTCGCGCCAGCTCGGTCGCAGAGGAAAAACAGAGATCACGGCTCATGTGCGGACGCTCCAGGAGGGGCGACAGGAGAAGATCATCGAGATGCTGGACGGGCTGGGCGGCCGGAAGTCGGCAGGAACAATCAGTTCGTGGCGCGGTCGGGTCCGCGCATGATCGCATCTCTTGCAGCGACCTGTGACGCGGTGTCGAGCATGCGGATGCTTTCGCCTTCCGCATCCAGCTCGAGGCCAAGCAGCCGGTACGCCTGCGCGACCTGCGGGAATGCTGTGGACGCAACGTGCGCCTCATACAGCTCGCTGAAAACACTGGTCCGGGTCAGCTCATCGAGCCTCTCGAACAGGCCGCGCGCCTGCCAGCCGGCATCCGGCGACAGGCAGCAGGCCCGCAGTTGCGCCAGGGCAGAGTCCAGCGACTGCTCGCCCCCGGTACGCTCGCGCAGCCGCTGATCCGCCAGAAGCATCATCGCCGCGCCTTCCCAGTACACGCGCATGAAAGCGCCGTCGCGGAACATCCGCTCGGTGGCATCGGCTAGCGTCAGGCCCGGCATGCTCTTCATCCCGCGCCGGAAGCCGCTATGCAGCTTCTGCCAGGCCTCGGCCTCGGAAAGCATCCCGGCACGCGCGCGCAGAACATTCTGGTAATAGCTCGCCGTGCCCTCGGACAGCCACGCGTCCTCGGGACGGAGATAGGGCAGCAGCATGTGCGACAGCTCGTGCACGGCGGTCCAGTCGGTCATGAACTCATCGAGCGACCTGCGCTGGTTGATGAAGAAGTGCGCGGACGGCGCCCCTCCGCGCAGCACATAAGCCCAGGGCACCGGCTCGTTGCCGCGCGCGCCCGGCACTACGACGAGCTGCGCGTGCGACACTGGAAACGCCCCGTACAACGTCGTGACAGCGGTGGCCGCCCGCGTCAGCCATTGGCGAACGAAGTCGGGCTCCACGCCGGGCGACCCGTCGAGCAGGGCGACGCGCAGCACCGCACCCGGCACCTCGATCTCCATCTCCTGGAAGCGGCCGAACGCGACCTTCGCAGGCCAGTCGTAGGGGCTATGCCCGACCCGATAGGCGCGTGCCCCATCCGCGGCGATGACCGGCCGCCAGGGTGCGGAAGCCGAGATCCCCGCCGGCAGATCGAAGCGCACTTCGATGTCCTCGTCGGAGGCCAGCGACTCGGGGCGCCAGAACCAGATGCCCAGCTCGGTGATGAGATCGTGCCCCGCGCGGCGCAGCGGACCGCCGCTGCGCTCGTGCCGTCCAGTGGCGCGCGTGAGGTCGGTGCGGTAGGACACGCATGACCCATCCGGCAGCGCGCCGAGCTTGAGCTCGGCGCCGTTGGGCTCGAGATGCTTGCGCGTCCCCTCGACAGCGACATCGGCGAGCGCCTCGGCAGCGTCCAGCGATTCCGACACCAGGTACAGCGGCGGCCTGCCGTCGAAGCAGGCGCGCACGCTGATCAGGGTGAGCGGTTCGTCGATGGAGACGGTGTAGCGGTGCAGGCGCGCTGGATCGGCGCCGACTTCGAGCGACAGCCCCAGCGCCAGCATCGTGGCCGCCAGCCTGCCGGCCGCCATCCAGGGGAAACTACTCATAAGTCGTGCTTGGGAGAGCGAACGGCACCAAGGATATCAGCTATCCAGTTGTCAGCGTCCGCCCGGGGCCGGTCGCAACACCCCGCCGTCCCCACTCAGAGCGGGACCGACGGCAGCGCAGCGGAGCGTGTTCCAGGCGCCGGCCGGTTATCGACCGTGTGGTAGGTGAACACCAGCGAGAACTTCGTGTCCGGCGTCCGGTTCGCGCCCGCCGCATGCAGGGTACGGCAGTGGAAGAACAGCACGTCGCCAGGCTCGAGCAGCGGGGTGACCCGAGCATCGATCAGCGCGCGGTTGTCCGGCACCTCCGTGCGCAGGAACAAAGCGCCGTCCAGCCGCTCGCGGGAAAACTCCAGCAGGTGGGTGCCGGGGATCAGGGAGAGACAACCGTTGTCCGGATACTCGCGCCCGAGCGCGAGCCACACGGACACCAGCTCGGGCCGCTCGAAGGACCAGTAGCGGATGTCCTGATGCCAGCCGGTGACCGAGCTGTAACGCGGCTGCTTGGTCATCACGCAGTTGTGATGAGCCTGTGCCAGTCGCACATCGGGCCCCATGAGCTGGCGCAGCCGCTGCGCGATGGACGCAGAGGTCGCCCATTCCCGGAACGCCGGGTCGCGGGCGTAGGCCTGCAGAAGCCGTCGCACGGTGTGGCCGCCCGGCGCGTCCAGCGACTCCGGCGCACCCGGGTAGTGCAGCTGCGCCTCGTATTCGGCGGGGGGTACCTCGCCCAGGAGGTGCTCGCGCGCCACGGCGAGGATGCGCGTGCAGGTGCGGGCATCGGCGAGCCCGCGCGCCACCACGAAGCCATCGGCCCGAAAGCGCCGGACCTCATCGGGCGCGAACACTGGACTGGTCTCGTCCAGAACGAAACCGATCATCGCAGGAGATCGCCGATCACGCCGCAGCCTTTGCCGCCGGCTCATAAGCTAGGATCGGCGCGAGCCAGCGCTCGGCGGTGCGCAGATCCCATCCGCGGCGGCGTGCATAGTCCTCGACCTGATCGCGGTCGATGCGGCCCACCGCGAAGTACTGCGACTGGGGATGGGAGAAGTAGAACCCGCTCACTGCCGCCGTCGGGAGCATGGCGAAGCTCTCGGTGAGCGTGATGCCGGCGCTCGCCGGAACGTCCAGCAGCTCGAACAGCAGCCCTTTTTCGGTATGGTCGGGACAGGCCGGATAGCCGGGCGCCGGGCGGATCCCGCGATACGCCTCGTCGATCAGCGCGTCCACGCCGAGATCCTCCTCCGCCGCGTAGCCCCAGAGCTCGCGCCGCACGCGCTGGTGCATCAGCTCCGCGAAGGCCTCCGCCAGGCGGTCGGCCAGCGCCTTCAGCATGATGGCGTTGTAGTCGTCGTGCTTCGCCTCGTACTCCTCCACGCGGGTGTCGATGCCGATGCCGGCGGTGACTGCAAAGCAGCCGAGATAGTCCCCGACCCCGGAGCCCTTCGGCGCGACCAGGTCGGCCAGGCAGTGATTGGCGCGGTCCTCCGGCTTGACCATCTGCTGGCGCAGGAAATGGAAGGTGGTCAGCACGCGAGCGCGCGACTCATCCGTGTAGACCTCGACGTCGTCTCCTACGCTGTTGGCCGGGAACAGGCCAATGACGGCGTTGGCCTGCAGCCATCTCTCTTCGATGATCCGGCGCAGCATGGCCTGGGCGTCGGCGAACAGGTTGCGCGCCGCCTCGCCCACGATCTGGTCCTGCAGGATCTTCGGGTAGCGTCCGGCCAGCTCCCAGGTCTGGAAGAAGGGCGTCCAGTCGATGACGCGGCTGATCTCTTCCAGCGGATAGCCCTCGAATACCTGCAGCCCGAGCCGCGCCGGCACACACGGTACATAGCTCGACCAGTCGGTCTTCAGGCCGTGCTTGCGCGCTTCACCGATGGGGTGGTGCGGGCCCTGCCCCTTCTTGCCCTTGTGTTGCTGGCGGGTGCGATCATGCTCGTCCCTAACCTTGCGCACGTAGTCGCCCTTGAGCTCCTCGCTCACCAGGCTGGTGCACACGCCCACGCTGCGCGAGGCGTCCGGCACCCAGACGGTCGGACCATGGTAGTGGGGCTCGATCTTCACGGCGGTGTGCACGCGCGAGGTGGTTGCGCCACCGATCAGCAGCGGGACCTCGAACCCCTGCCGCTCCATCTCCCTGGCCACATGCACCATCTCCTCCAGCGAAGGCGTGATCAGACCGGACAGGCCGATGATGTCGGCGTGCTCCCGCCTGGCCGTCTCGAGGATTTTCTCCGCCGGCACCATCACACCCAGGTTCACCACGTCGAAGTTGTTGCACTGGAGCACGACCGCAACGATGTTCTTGCCGATGTCGTGCACATCGCCCTTGACGGTGGCGATCACGATCTTGCCCTTGGGCTTCTGCTCCACGCCGGTGGCGCGCTTCTCGGCCTCGATGAACGGCACCAGGTGGGCCACCGCCTGCTTCATCACGCGCGCGGATTTCACGACCTGGGGCAGGAACATCTTGCCGGCGCCGAACAGGTCGCCGACCACGTTCATTCCGTCCATCAGCGGGCCCTCGATGACCTGGATCGGGCGCGCAACCTGCAGCCTGGCCTCCTCGGTGTCCTCGATGACGTAGGTGTCGATGCCTCTCACCAGCGCATGGGTGAGGCGGTCCTGCACGCTTCCGCGCCGCCAGGCCAGATCCTCGACGACCTGCCTCCCTTCCTTCTTGTAGGTTTCCGCGAAGACCACCAGCCGTTCGGTGGCGTCGGCCCGGCGGTTGAACAGCACGTCCTCGACCCGCTCCAGGAGCTCGTCGGGAATCTCCTCGTAGACCCCGAGCTGGCCGGCATTGACGATGCCCATGGTCATGCCGGCCCGGACCGCGTGATACAGGAACGCGGTGTGGATCGCCTCCCGCACCGGGTCGTTGCCGCGGAACGAGAAAGAGATGTTGGAGACGCCCCCACTCACCTTGGCATGCGGCAGCGACTTCTTGATCCCGCGTGTGGCCTCGATGAAATCGATCGCGTAGTTGTTGTGCTCCTCGATGCCGGTGGCCACGGCGAAGATGTTCGGGTCGAAGATGATGTCCTCGGGCGGAAACCCGGCCTCCTTGGCCAGCAGATGGTAGGCGCGGCCGCAGATCTCGATGCGACGCTGGAGTGTATCGGCCTGGCCCTGCTCGTCGAACGCCATGACGATCGCGGCCGCACCGTAGCGGCGCACCAGCTTTGCCTGGCGCAGGAACTCGGCTTCGCCTTCTTTCAGGCTGATCGAGTTGACGACCGACTTGCCCTGCACGCACTTCAAGCCGGCCTCGATCACGCTCCACTTGCTGGAGTCGATCATGACGGGCACCCGGGAGATGTCCGGCTCCGAGCCGACGAGCTTGAGGAATGTGACCATGGCCTGTTGCGAGTCGAGCATGGCCTCGTCCATGTTGACGTCGATGATCTGCGCGCCGTTCTCCACCTGTTGGCGCGCGACCGAAAGAGCCTCGGCATAGTTGGCGTTCAGGATCAGGCGCGCGAAGGCCTTCGAGCCGGTAACATTGGTGCGTTCGCCCACGTTGACGAAGAGCGACTCGTCGCCGATGTTCAATGGCTCCAGTCCCGACAGCCGCAGCTTCTTCTCCACGTTCGGCGCGCGCCGGGGCGCGCAACCCTGCACCGCCTCCGCGATGGCGCGGATGTGTCCGGGCGTCGTACCACAGCAGCCGCCGACGATGTTGAGAAACCCCTCCTGCGCAAACTCGCGCAGCACTTCGGCCATGTACTCGGGCGATTCGTCGTACTCGCCCATTTCGTTGGGCAGCCCGGCGTTCGGGTGCAGGGAGGTGTAGGTCTCGGCGATGCCGGCCAGCTCCTCGATGTGAGGCCGCAGGTCCTTCGCGCCCAGTGCGCAGTTCAGCCCCACCGAGAAGGGCCGTGCATGCGACACCGAGTTCCAGAACGCACCGACGGTCTGCCCGGACAGGGTGCGGCCCGAGCGGTCGGTGATCGTCCCCGAGATCATCACTGGCAGCCAGGCGCCGTGCCGCTCGAACCAGTCTTCGACGGCGAAGATCGCCGCCTTGGCGTTGAGCGTGTCGAAGATCGTCTCGACCAGCAGCAGATCCGCGCCACCTCTGACGAGCCCGTCGACTGCCTCGCCGTAGGCCGCCACCAACTCGTCGAAGCTCACGTTGCGCGCGCCTGGATCGTTGACATCCGGGGAGATCGATGCCGTGCGATTAGTGGGTCCGAGCACCCCGGCCACGAAGCGTGGCCGGTGCGGCGTGCGCTTCGTATAGTCGTCCGCCGTCTCGCGCGCCAGCTTCGCGCCCTGCAGGTTCAGCTCGGGCACCGCGCCCTCCATGCCGTAGTCGGCCATGGAGATGCGCGTGGAGTTGAAGGTGTTGGTCTCGAGGATGTCCGCACCGGCTTCCAGATAGCCCGCGTGGATGTTGCGGATGATCTGCGGCTGCGTCAGGGACAGCAGATCGTTGTTGCCCTTCTGGTCGCAGGCGTGGTCGTGGAACAGATCGCCGTGATACTGGTGTGTGTCCAGCCGATGGCTCTGGATCATGGTGCCCATGGCACCGTCCAGGATGAGGATGCGCTTCTCGAGCTGCTGATGCAGGAGGTGGATACGATCGGCTGACATCACGGTTACCGCATAAAGCAAAAAACCCGGCCGCGTGGCGCGGACGGGTTGGCTACTTCCCCGCGCTTTAGCGACATTTATTACGCGCCCGCAAGCTGCGATCAAATCGGCGCGATGGGCAAGATACTAATGCTTTCGGCGGCGTCTGGCAATCGGGTGCAACGCATGATGCCCGTTGCGGAATTGTTAACCCCACTGCCGCGAGGGCCGCAAAGGCGCAAAGACAAAGGTGCCGAAGGACTTCCTGCCCATACCGATAACCGGGTGCTAAGGTTTCCTAGTGTCTCCTTTGCGCATTCCTCTGCGTCTTTGCGCCGTTGAGGTGAGGTTTTGACTTGCGTTTCAGCGCGCCGCCGCCCGCTTCTCCGCCTGCCAGCGGTCGAGCTTGGCGCGCGCGCCGTTGATCGCCGGATCCATCGCCTGGTCGTGTCCGGGCAGCTTGGCGGTCAGCTCGATCACGTAGCCGTTGGGGTCGCGGAAGTAGATCGAATGGATGAACCCGTGGTCGGACACGCCTCGGGTCTCGACGCCAGCCGTCCTGCCCTTCGCGAGCATCTGCTCGAGGGCTCTGGCATCCACCTCGAGCGCGATGTGCAGATCGTAGTCGTGCTGCTGCTTGAACTCGAAGGGCATGTCGGGGGCTTCGAAGAAGGCCAGGTACGACCCATCGTCGAGCCGATAGAAAGTGTGCAGCGTGTTGGTCTTGCGCCCGCTCTTGCTCTCCTTGATCTCGAGCGTTCCCGCCAGCGGCAGCCCCAGGAAGTCCTCGTAGAACTTGCGCGTCTCCTCCGAGTCACGGCAGCGGTATGCGTTGTGATGCAGTCCTTTGATCATGCTCAAGTCTCCTCCAGCGCAGTCGGACACCCGCGCTTCACAGCGCCTGGAAGGGTTTGTCCTTCACCGAGTTGACCAGCCCGTAGAACACCTCGTTCACCTTCGGCCAGCTCTTCAATGCCTTCACGTTGCCCAGCCAGCGGGTCACGTTGCGATAGGGCGCGTAATTGCAGCCGATCACCTCGCCGAGGGAAATCATCGGCCCGCCGAAGTAGTCGGCGATGGTGATCTGGTCGCCGCACAGCCAGGCGCTGCGAGGCCCGATGATGTTCTCGTCGAGTATCTGCAGCCACCCCTTGGCCTTGTCCCGACCCCACGCCAGCGTGCCGGCCTGCATCTCGTCACCCCGCTTGTGGTGCGGAAAGATCTGCGGATAGATCAGCCCGTAGCCGAGGTCGCGATACAGGTTGCTGTTGAGCCAGTCCATCCGCTCGTTCACGCGCGCCCGCTTCTGCAGATCCTTCGGATAGGCGGGCGAGCCGACCTTGTCGGCCAGGTATTTGAGGATGGCGGAGCTTTCGGTGAGCCGGAAATCGCCATCCTCGAGCACCGGCACCAGACGGTTCGGGTTGATGGCGGCATAGGCGTCCTTGAGATGCTCGCCAGTGAACAGATCGACCACCTGGAACTCCAGATCGACCCCCTCCTCCGCGGCAAACAGCATGATCATCCGGCTCGTCGTGGATACGGGATGGTAATAGACTTTCATGACGTCTCCTCCTCGGGTTTCATCTCGTTGTGGTGAGTAACGTATAGAGCGCCGGAAACGCGCCGGTCAGAGGGGTCGGCGCCCGGCCGGCACCGTACCCGGTGCTTCCGTCATCTGGCCATGGATCATCATACGACGTTCCTGCCCGAGCGGCGCGCTCGGCGCAGCAGAGTCCGGCCTCACCCCAGTCCGACACCCAGCAATGTGCCGATCGCGTAAGTGGCGGCTCCGGCCAGTGCACCGATTCCCAGCATGCGCAAGCCGCCGAGCCAGGCCTGACGGCCGGTGAACAGGCTCAGCGTGGCGCCCACGCCGAACAGCGCGAATGCCGTCAACACCACGGACCCCAGCAGCGCACGGCCAGCGGGCGCCACCAGAAACGGCAGCAGCGGGAGGAGCGCGCCGGCCGCGAAGGACAGGAAGGAGAAGATGGCGGCACCCCAGGGCGACCCCAGCTCGTCGGGGTTCAGACCCAGCTCCTCGCGGGCGAGCGCGTCGAGCCCGCGCACGGGGTCCGCGATCATCGACTTGGCGAGATCCTGCGATTGCGCTTCCGACAGGCCCCGCGCCTGGTAGATCAGCGACAGCTCTTCGGCCTCTTCCTCCGGGTACTGGCTCAACTCCTCGCGCTCCAGTGCGATCTGGTACTCGAACATCTCGCGCTGCGAGCGCACGGAGATGTACTCGCCCGCAGCCATGGAAAACGCCCCGGCCAGCAGCCCCGCCACCCCGGAGAGAATGATCACCCCGGGCTCGGGCCCGGCGCCGGCCACACCCAGGATCAGGCTGGCGTTGGAAACCAGTCCGTCGTTGACTCCGAACACTGCAGCGCGCAGGTTCCCGCCGCCGGCCAGCCCGCGATGCCGCCGCTCCAGGCCCGCCGAAGGATCGTGGTGCGGATGCCCGGGGCCGCCGGGCAGGTACAGGGACAGCCCGCGCACCTTCATGGCAGCGAGCACGGTTCGCATCGACCGGGGGCCGAGCCGGCGGGTGAGCATAGCGACGATGCGGGTACGCGTGTCGGTTCGGTAGGCCGTCGGGGGCTTGGCGCCCGCGCGTTCGGCGGCGTCGGCCCAGATGCGCGACTGGTTGCGCGCCTCGCGGGCCAGTTGTGTGAACAGCCGGCCCTGCGGAGTATCGCCCTCGATCTCGGCGAGCAGTGTGTACAGGTATGCGGAGCGCTGCTCTTCCTGCCAGCCCTTCAGCTCATTCATTTGAGTCCTTTGAACTACGCAACCAACGGTTCCTCGCTTAAACCCTTTGGCAGGCCGTCGTTCCAGCCATTGCATCATGCCCTCTTCACCCGCACAATGCCTCCGGCACACGGGAGGTCGCCGATGAATCGAAGCCGCATCTTCCTGTCCCACGCGGGATCCGAGTCGCAGATCGCGCAGCGAGTGGCCGACCGTCTGAACCAGGAAGGCCTGGAGCCGGTCCTCGACCGCGAGAAGCTCGAGGCTGGGCTGAGCTTCATCAGCTTCATGGAGAGCGCGCTGTCCACCAGCGACTTCTGCCTGCTCTTGTGGTCCGCGGCCGCAGCCACGCGCAAATGGGTCGACCTGGAGTGGCAAAGCGCACTCTACCGCTCCGTCGAGGAGGCACGGGCATTCCTCACTGTGGGCCGGATCGACGACCATCCGCTCCCGAATCTCCTCAAGCCGCGGCTCTATGTCGACCTCCACCCGAACCTGGATCCGGGTCTGACCGAGCTGGTTCGCACCTGGCGGGACGATCGCGTCGCAGAAGACCAATCGCATAAACCGGTCGGAAGCATGCAACTCGCCTCACCGGCCCCCGACTCGGGCGACCCGGTCTATCTCACCTCCGAGCTCTTCGGCATCACGATTCCGTGGCGTGCCGACCTGGACGCGCCGGCCGGCCTTCTGCTCGACTCGGTGCAACGCGCGGCGGAGCTTCCCTCGCAGTTGACCGACCCGCGCGGGCGCACCGGGATCCGGTACGACTACACGCTGATGCTGGAGGAACAGGATCTCACGCGAGTCAAGTCGCTCGCGGAGCAGGGGGTTCGCCCGAAGAGCGTGCTCTGGATCCGGTCCCAGCTGACGCCGTTCGCTGTCACGCAGCCGCAGACCGGTGCGCTGGCCGGCGCTGTCTTCCGCGGCAAGAAGAAGCCGAAGAGCCCCGACCCCGAAGGAGAAGACAACGACTTCCGCCGCGAAGCGCAACAGCACCTGTTGTCACGAGTCCAGAAGGCCGGCTTGGGGGCCGGCGCCCCGAGCCGACCAATTTAGTACGACACGTTAGTACCGAAACATCGTGTGATAGAGGTGGCCAGCCGCCGGAAGCCCTCACAGCCCGTCGTTCCGGTTTTCTTCGTGCCTTCGTGGTGAGAGGTGGAACTAGTACAGCGACACAGTAGTTGCGAAACATCACCTGGCAGACATGGAATATCGGCAAGGCGCGTCTGTCCTCGTCCTTTCGGCTTTCTTCGTGTCTTCGTGCCTTCGTGGTGAGAGGTGGAATTAATGGGTTGAAGTACTAGTGCCTAACACTGAAGCGCGCTAGACGAAGCCTGCCCCGGTCTGCGATTCGGGGACACGAAACGGGCTGCCCACGGCTGGCTTGCCCGCGGAACCGCGGTCAGCCCCCCTTGCTCGGAGGCTGGTAGGGGCTGATCACGCTGTGGGCGAGCAGCATCGCTTCCTTGCTCTCCTCCGTTGTGATCAGCGGAGTGGTCCTGATGGTGGCCAGTCCCCCTTGGCCGACGATGGACATCATGCACGCCAGCGCCGTCTTGTTGTCCGGGAACTCCGAGATGCCGACGCCGTCGTACTCGCCGAAGCAGAGGTAGAACCCATGCAGCTTTCCGTCGAAGGCCTCCGTGGCCAAGCGTACGATCTCCTCGCGGTCCTGCGGCTGGGTGACCATCGCGCGGATCTCGGGATCCTTGTAGAGCCACTGGTGCAAGAAGAAGGGCATGGTGGATGTCCTGTCATCAATCCGCGCGGCGGGTGCGACGCGGGCGAAACGCGAGATCGCCGAAGGAACCGGTGTCGATCACGGCTGCAAGCTCCTACACTTGAGGCGTCGGAGAGACGGGTTCGTGGGCTCGTCGCAGCGTCGCCGCGCCGTGCCTCGCGCGGGAACGGGCCGCACCCGGATGCATCGGCCGCCGACAGGCCGAAGGCACGAACGCGCCGATGCCGACCCCGATCAGCAGGACCACGGCGGGGTCGTACCACCACCGGTAACTGCCATTGGCCGAGGAGAGTTCCCCGAAGAACACCCACTTCAAGCCCCGCGCGAGTGCCAGCGCGATGCCGACTCCGATGAGCATCACCACAGCGTCTGCGACACGTTGCCGGTTCGCGAATCGGCTGCCTTTCCACCGGCTGTCTTGGACGAGGTAGGCGATGATCGCTGCGGTGGCAAAAGGCATGACCAGCCAGGGAGCGCTCAAGGAGAAGGTGCTTCCGAGGAAGGCGATCTGGATCGCTGCCGCAAGGGCCGCCGCAACCAACCCGGCGCCCAGAACGAAGCCCCATGGCGTGCGGCCGTGAAGATCTTCGTTGGCGAAACCGAAGTGCTGCTTTGGAATGATGGCCACCGCCACCGCGAGGACTTGACTGCCCGTGATCCTCGCCACGCGCCCGAGCTGCTGAATCAAATGCGCGACGCTCGCATCGTGGAGCAGCGGCGGCAACGCCAGGAACGCGACGAACACCACGAAGTAGAGCCCGGCGGCCCAGGCCAGCAAGGTCGCGGTGGACGGTGCCCGCAACTCCACGGTGAACCCCAGCTCCTCCAGCCGACGCTGGCGCTGGCGCACGGTCGTGGATTGGGCCAGGACGCCCCGGGCGACGAGCACGCAAAGGTTGCGCTGGAAGAAAGCGATGTCCTCGCGCAGGTCCGCCAGAAGCTCGTTCACCACCGCGCGCACCGTATCCCCGCATTGACTGCGGGCCTCGTCGCAATCGGTCGATCGGCGCCCGGCCGGAGCCGGCAGCGTCGCGCATTCCACCTGCTCCCACAGCCCACCCAGCCGCTCGATAGTGCCGAGGACGCGGACCACCTTCATGGACAGCTGGTCGAACCGCTGGCGCAGCACATCGAACTCCTCGCGCGCAGCGGACACAAAATCACCGTAACGCTCGTCGTGCTCCCAGCCACGAACTTGCTGGAACAACATGGCCACCCTGTGCCACAGCTCGCGCATCGGCTGGGCCACTGGCAGCCAGTCATCCTCCAGATCGTAGCCGCGCCGCATCAGCACCGAACTGACCTCGCTGCGCACCTCTTTGCTCGGGGACAGGGGCGCAGAAGACAGCAATGCAGCCAGCCGGTGCGCTTGTGACGGGTATCCGATGGCCCGATGCAAGACCTTCCTCAGCCAGCGGTCCGCATGCGAGATGAACGGCAGCCGGACCACCACCACGGTCAGCGCGAGAGCCGCGAGTGGCACCGACTGATGGGGATAGCCTCCTGCCGAACCGAGCGCGAACAGCACGAAACCATTGAGCGCGCAGTAGAGCAGCGCCCCGGCTCCCATGTACGCAACCACCCCCCAGTAGTACCGCGCCGCGGTGGTGAAGCTGCGCACCGGGGTCGGCGTGTCGAACCGGCGGGCGGCGAGCCACATGACGGCGACGAGGCTCAGCGCGAAGTGCAGGCGCCAGTCATCCACGAGCCGCTCCCGAGAGGACATCGTGCAAGCGGGAGCCGTCGCGAAGGCTATGCACGGAACAGCTCCTGCAGCCGGATACGCGCCTTGCGCGCGCCGTCATCGTCCGGTCGCACCGGGCTCGCGGCAGGTACCAGCGGCATCGCATCCAAGGGCTTTCCGCCCGCGAACAGCCGCCCGCTGCGCGAGCGCGTATACAGCACCGGAATGCCCCACTCGACGCGCGACTTGACCTGGATCATGATCCGCGCATGCGTGAGCGCGGCCTCGATCGGTGCGTTGTCCACCAGGCGCTCGTAGAACGCTTCGGCGAACTTGATGGCCGACTCGTCGCTAATCGGGAACTGCATCGCCACCACCGAAGGAATGCCCGATCGCACCAGCGTCGTCGCGGGGCTGGTGAGCTTGCTGGCGCCCTCGCGCGCACCTTCGCAGCAATTGAGGACCACGAGCCGTGGCTGTCCGAACGGTCCCTGGAGGTAGACCTTCAGATCGCTCGCCGGCACCTCTCTCGCGCCGCTGTCTTCGTCGGCGA
>DAIQQA010000012.1:52104-53473 GCA_036787045.1 Burkholderiales bacterium
CCCTGCTCCTGCAGCGGCTTGAGCGCCTCGTCGATCCGGCGTCGCTCCCGTTCGGTATCGATGGGCTCCCACTCGCCGCCCGGGTTGGCGATCATGCCAAGCACGTTCAGCTGGCCGGTGACGGTCAGCTCCTGCGGCGGCCGGCCGACGTCGAGGAAACGAATGATGGGAGAGCGATGCTGCAGCCCCAGCCACTCCTCATCCCCGCTGTTGTACAGGTATTCCCAGGGAAGCTGGGCGAGCTCGGGGGCATCGATCCGCAGCTTGACGCGAAGTCCCTTGACTTTGCCCTGTGGGCGCTGCGTGTCGACGATGGCGAGGCTGCGGGTGTACTGGTCCGCAATCGGCGCTGCCCGACGGAAGACGCTGTCGAACACCCCCTCGCCGAACTCCCGCAGCAGCTTCTCCTGGACCGAGAGCGGGCCGCGCACCGAGGCGGCGGAGCGCAGGAGCGCATTCTCCAGTTTCAGCCGCAGCGTTTCTGCAGCCGCGGGACTGTCGACCAGCGAGGTCAGAGTCGCGCGCTGCGACTCTCCCGCCGGCGACTGCGTCACCTTGGCGTAATAGCGACTACCCTCGGCCCAGATGCTGAGCTCGAAATCCAGATAGTCAGAATCGGGCGTGTCGACTTCCGCCACCTTTGGTCCCCTCGTGACGTAAGGACAAACGCTTGTCCTGAGCTGACAACCACGCTATGCCGATAGCAAGACCCTGTCAAGCTCCGCACCTCTCTCTCCGCACCTCTCGTGCAGGGGCGATCTGCGGGCCAACCAGCAGACGAGGATTGCCCGCCAGCCAGGCGGCGAGCGGGCACGCGGCCCCGTGCAAGCTTCGGCTCCGGACGCGCGGTCAGGAACGCAGTCTGGATGATGGTCGTCCGCGGTGTGCGAGGGAATATGCCGAAGGTGCTACGCAAGCCGTGCCGGCCGGGCTCTCGCGCCCTGTCGTCGGCCGCTCCATGCGCGCGTTGGCGGGCTCAGCGAGCGCGTGCTGAAGCGACCCTCTACAGGGCAATCCTGACGGTGAAGTAGGGCAAGAGGCGAATCGCAGCTCGAGAGGATCGCTCATTGCGCTGGGTTTGCGCGTGAGATCTGCGATGCGGCCTGGCGCACCCCTGAAGCGCATCGCGCGCAGGCTTCGGCGAGCCCTATCGAGCGTTTCCGCGCCACGCTACCGCGTGCATCGGATCACCTGCAAGCGCTCATCCAACACTCGCTCGACATCGCGCGGAAGTATTGCCAGATCATAGGGATCGGCTCTTCGGGCAGCGCCCTGCTCGAAGGTATGGCCGCATGGGTTCCGCAGGCGCCCGATCCGTCGAACCTCTCACCGGAACAGACATCCGCCGACGGCACGCAACGCCCCCGCT
>DAIQQA010000012.1:53573-55120 GCA_036787045.1 Burkholderiales bacterium
AGGAGTTCTCTTGACCCCAGAGATTACCCTGACCTGCCGCGTCCGCCGGAGCCGTCAGTTGCGCTGGTCAATGGCCTGCCTGAAAGAGCCAGGCTCGCGACCAAGCCGGATCTTTTGATACGGATCAAGGCGTGAGGTTTTTGACATTCCCGCTGCCGCTTCGCACCAATCTTGGACACTGCCGCAGGCATGTTTGCGCGGGGGAAACCAAAGGAGAAGGATGAGCCTGGAGTACACCTCCTTCGAGGGAGTCTTCTCCCATTTGGCCTGGCACTGACCCGCTGGGCCATTTTCTTGCCCAGGTCTTCTCCTCATTCGGGTCGTAGACAGGAGGGTGGTCGAGATAGTCGTGGCCATTGCTGAAATTCTGGAAAGTAGAGCGCTGCTATGACGCCGTGTAGCAGCGCACTGGCGGCACTCCGGCGCCGAGATGGCTCAAGCTAGTCCAGCACGGGTGTTGTCGCCCGACAGCCCAGCGCCTCGGCCCCAATGAACGCATGCGAGTCACCCACTTTTTCCTCTCCCTGGCTCTTATCCTCGTGACGACCTTCCTGCTCAGCATGGCGTGGGAGTTCTGGCTGGAGGACCCCCTGTTGGTTGACTGGCTGCAACTCCAGGCACGCGAGCCGACTTCGGAGCGTTGGGAGCATGTGGTATCCGTCATGGCGGTAGTCTTGATCGCCATGGTCTTTCCCGCCATCACCGGCTACCGATTGATTGCCCGGGAGCAGCAACTGATCGAGGAGATCCGGCGCGGGGCGCACGAGGACTACCTGACCGGGCTGTCGAATCGACGCAAGTCGACGGAGGTAATCGCGAGCGAGATTGGCCGCTGCCAACGGTATGGCGGCACCTTTACGGTCATCCTCATGGATATCGATCGCTTCAAGGAGGTCAACGACACCTACGGCCACGAGATGGGTGATCGGCTGCTAAAAGAAACCGCGGCCCTGCTGCGGCGGATGGTCCGCGATTCGGACAGTGTTGGCCGCTGGGGCGGTGAGGAATTCCTCGTGGTTTGTCCGCAGACCAACCTTGCGGGCGCGAGCGCGCTGGCCGAGAAACTGCGCAGAGCATATGCCGACGCCGAGTTCCCCGGCGCGATACGGAGAAGCGCCAGCTTCGGGGTTACCTGCTATCGCACCGGCGACACGGTTGACGGATTGGTCAGGCGGGCAGACCGTGCGCTGTACACGGCTAAGGAAGCCGGCCGCGATCGCGTCGGACAGGTGGATTGAGGGCTTTTTCTTACTGCCTTACCGGCGCAGTCAGCGCCGGCCCAACGACCAGCTTGAGTCGCGGTTGCGACAGGCCCTCGCCAAGGGAGGCGCGGCTAAGACCGTCGCGGCCATGCAGGGGGTCTCCGAGGAGTCCGTCAGGGAGGCCTTGCGGGGGAGCTGAGGTAGGCCAAAAACGGCCCTGGAGGCCCAATATCCACGCGGGTCTGCAGGGTGCCGTGAGGCCTGTTGGCTACCTATCCCTTCCTCGCTTGCAGGGGTCGGCGATCTGCCCGTTTTGCTACAAAGCTCTAACAAAGCTTGAGATGC
>DAIQQA010000012.1:55220-62848 GCA_036787045.1 Burkholderiales bacterium
TTCTTGTGGTCACATTCACCGCCGACGCGCATCGGGACGGCTGTCACCGTTGGCATTCTTGTCCGTCCGACCACCGGACATACGAGTGTGGGGATCTGGGCTACTGCCATTGCTGCCCAGACCTGCAAGGACGGCCGACCCAGGACCAAGAAGGATAACGGGTAGACGCTATGCGCTACACCCTCCCGCTACTGGCTAGTCTGCTGGCTGCTTGTGCTTGTAGCAATGACACCGTCACCCACTATGCAATAGTCCGAGAGAAAGGTACGGAGCGCTGGTACACGATCAACCCCACCGAGTACGCCATAGACTTCAAGCAGCAGCGGGTAATAGGCAGCGCGGCGGGCTTTATCAACCGCTACGACGATTGCTTGGTGAAAAGCCTTGACAACTGGGAGTGCAACGCCGATAACGGCGACAGGGTCTTTGGTTTTCTGGAGGGCCAGTTCTGGGAGGTGGCGAAGCATGACGTGCTGCCCGACCAGGAGCGGAAAACCGTTAGCGCCTTCGAGTGGTGGCGGGTACACCTTGCGGCCAAATAGGCGCCTGACCCTAGCTCTTGCTGGGGCGGCTCTTCTCCTGTCCGCGGCGGCGGCCCTGGCAGAGGTGCTGACGGGCCGCGTCGTGGGTATCGCAGACGGCGACACCATCATGAATCTATGGGGTCAGGCCGATACTTTATACTAGCCATTTCTTCGTTAGGGCTTCTCCAGCCGCCGATACTGTACGGCCTCCGCCACATGCGCCGCGGTCACTGCTTCGGAAGCCGCCAAATCCGCGATCGTGCGCGCGACCTTGAGCACGCGATGATAGATAACAGGGCGTTGGGTTTGCCTTGCCGCGCAAGCTGGCGCGCCCACGCGTCGATGACACGTGCACGAATCGTGTCGCTGCTGTCGCCGCGCGGCCACGCAGCCATCTCGTCGGGAGGGACCGCCGGCACTTCGACGTGCAGATCGATGCGATCGAGCAGCGGCCTCGAGATCTTGCGGCGGTAGCGCGCCACCTGGTCGGGCGTACAATGGGACTTGCCGGGGATAGCCGCAGGGGCGCGTGGACGCGTTGCTGTTGTGCCACTTGTCCCGGTGACGCACGGCGCTGAATGGATGCATCCTCGTAATTCCACCGACCCTCGTCTAATCCTGTGCGAAGGAGCCACTAATACACTTCCGATCCAACCGCACACCGAGCAGATGTGCGGTCAAAACGACTACCTGCTGCCACAGCGGCTCACGGACGCGACCCTCGACGGGGGACTGTTCGGGATGCGGTTCGAGCCGCCGCGTGGCGAGCAAGCGGAAGGAGAAGCGCCGCGCCGCCGGCGGTCATCGAGAACAGAAGCTGAAGCATAAGCGCTGGATCGAGGCAAGAGGCAAGACTTGACCCTGACCCTCTGACCTGACCCTCTGACCCCTCTGACTTGACCCGGACCCCTCTGACCCCCGACTCTCGCGTAGATTACGCCGGTTCTTTGGCGACTTGTTCGTCAAACCAAGCCTGACCGTCAGATGTAAATCTCCATCCATTTGGTAGAGCAAGGTAGCGCGCAAGCTCTGGACGTGCGGCGGTCACGTGATAAAGATGCACAACCCGCAAAGATTTAATGTCTCCATTGTACCGGTCGGTGGTAAGCCACCATCCCGACATGTGCTCCGGCGAAGGATATCGCACTGCTTCCACCGAATCGCCCTCGTACACTCCAAGTGAAATAGCAGCTTTCTTGTCAGCTCTCGGAGGAACAAACTGGGCCCCAACTCTTGCGCAGAAGTCATGTTGATCTCGCCAATAGGTCAGTGCAAGCATCCCTCCTTCGATGAACTTGGTCGCATTGGCGTTGTACTCCCAGACCTCCAAGTAATCGTCTTGCGCTCGTTCGAATTTGGTCAGCCAGTAGCCATACGCAAGAGTCTCACCGGGTTTAATGCGAGCATTTGTCTGCTCCATATAGCGCACAACAAATTCTAAGAATGCCTGAGCGTCTGGTAAGAAACGAGGGGCACCAGCATTTATCCTCAATTCTGGGTGATTGCGCTGACGAAGACCAAGCGTTTCGGCGACTGAATCTCTACACTTGATGCTGTATTGGTAGCTCGTCATTGTCCGCTTGTTCCACCAGCCTTACCCTTTGCGCCTCTCGCTTGGCCACCTTGCACACGGCTGCAGTTAATACACTGAGGGTAAAGTTGTTGAGGATTGCCCTCCGGATTAAGTGATGAAGGCGGTTGGTGATCGGGAACCCAGTTCCCACTCTTAGTACCTGGCTCGTCAGCTCCGCAGGTGTGGCAACCCGATCTGTCACCGACGTCGTTGACTGCGTCTCGCTGACCCTTGTCGAAATTCCTCCCTGACCCTCGAGCTGGAACAGAGTCACCAGCATGCGGGCCAGGCTCAAGGGTATTCGGGCTGCTGCTACCCTTTGCTTTATCGCCTGTGTGTTGACTGTTAAGGATGCACCAGAGAGCCGCTCCGCCAAAGAGGAGCTCACAGCCCCCGCCAGCACACAACCCCGGAATGACCAGGAAGAACCACCTACCATCAGGATCGATCTTGCGCAGAGGATCTTGCCCTGCATATCCATATGTATTGATCCCGCCCTCGAGTCCGATCGGATCACTCTGGACATATCGTCCCGTCTGCGGATCGTAATCGCGATAGTAGTTGTAGTGCAACCTCGTCTCGTTGTCGAAGTATTGCCCCGGGAAGCGCAGCGGATAGCGATAGTAGATGTAGTCGGTATCCGGATCTTCGCTCGCCATGTTAGCGCCAAACGGGTCGGCGTTGTCCCACTGCCAGAGGATCCGGTTTTGTTTGTTGGTGAGAACCCTGGGCGTATTCAAGTGATCCGGGTGGACATAGAAGACGGACGCGACAGCAGCCTCGCCCCTCACCCCCGACGGACCTTGCGAGAGCCCAGCCACCACCCTCCTATTAACGAAGCTGGCGTCCCGGGATGTGACTACCCCATTCCCGTCGGTGTCGTACTTGCTTTCACATGGAATCAGTCGCACGAGGCAGCGCTGGATGGTCGTTGCATCGCTTCGGTCTACGCGACCGTCCCGGTTGACGTCCCCATCACACATCTCACCGATGCCATCCTGATCGGGATCGTGCTGATTCGCGTTCGCCACGTTGATGCAGTTGTCGAGCTCGTCTGGCACGCCGTCCTCGTCCTGATCGGCGCTGATCCAGGCGACCGGCATATCCCCCAGCCAGATGTGATCCCAGAGGGCTTGGCCGCCCGGATTGGCTTCCCCGATCAGCCGACCTGCGACGTCGTAGAGGAAGACCCTGCCTGAGCCGCTGCCCGTGAGCTTGTGCACTCGCTGCCCGAGCGCGTTGATCTCGTAGTGCGCCAGCAATCCACCGGAACTGGCGTTGATTACCTGGCTAAGCCGCCCGCGCACGTCATGGGCGAAAATGTGCTTCCCGCTGGTGACTGGCTGCCCCCCCGCGTCGTAGGAGTAGCTCAACGGCATCGGCCCAGAGGCGTCGAGTAGGCGATTGCTGCCGACAGCGTAGCTGTATCTGTAGGTGTTGGCGCCGATGCTCTGGCTCAGCCGGTTGCCTACGGCGTCGTAGGTGAAGTTCTGGCTGCTGCTCGGGGTAATGGAGCTGGTCAGCCGATCCAGGCTGTCATAGGCCATCAGCGTCGGGTTGCTCGGGTTCGCCGCATCGGTCAGCGCAACGATTCGGCTGGCCGCATCCCAAGTGAGGATCTGACTGCGATCGCCTAGCGTGTAGCCGGTGATGCGCCCGTCCAGATCGAAGCTGCGCATATAGGGCTGCCCGTTGCCGAACACGAACGACTCGACGCCCCCGAAAGGCCGATAGGTCACCGCGGCCACGACGATCTGCGTTGCGCCCTTGTAGGTCGTGGTAATTGCGCTCACGCTGCCGAGGCCGTCAAGGGTATATCCGACCTGGCGGCCGCTGGGGTAGGTAATGCCGATCAGCCGCCCGGCGCTGTCGTACTGGTAGGCGGTGGTGTAGCCGACCCCGGCGATGACACGGGTGTCTTGCACGATGCGGCCACGCAGATCGTAGGCGTAACTGGTCGAGCCTGTGGCATCGGTGATGCGGGTAAGCCTACCGATGCCGTTCACACCCTGGTCGTATTCGTAGGTGTGGGTGAGCGGGGCCAGGGTGGGGCCAGCCGGTGGTGTGAACGTCGCTTCGGTGAGGCGGTTGAGCGCGTCGTAGCGGTAGCTCGCGGTCACCCCGCGCGCATCGGTGCTGGCGAGCAGGTTGCCGGCGGCGTCATAGGTGTTGGCGGTGGTGCCAGTATCGGGGGACAGCTGGCTCTCCAGGTTGCCCAAGCCGTCGATGCCGTATGCGGTGCTGAGCCCGCGCGCATCGGTGACTTGAGTGAGCTGGTCCAGCCCGTCGTAGCCGTACCGGGTCGTGCCGGCTTGGGGGTCGACCATCGCAACCAGCCGGTTGAGCGCATCGAAGGCCTGGGTGGTGGTGCGGTTGAGCGGGTCACTCACGCTGGTGGGGTTGCCCTGGGCGTCGTAGCCATAGCGAGTAATCTGCGCCGCCGGGTTGGTACCGCCGATGTCTTGCACCAGACGATTGAGTGCGTTATAGACACGCCCGCGGGTGGCGGCGAGTTGCCCCGCCGGATCGATGGTGTCCTCCTTGACGCGGTTGCTCATCGCGTCCAGGGTGTAGGCGATGCGGTTGCCGAGCGAGTCGGCGATACCGATCAGGCGGTGGGCATCATCGTAGCTATAGGTGAGCGCACTGGCATCGGGCAGGGTGACGGTGGTGAGCTGGCCGACGTTGTCGTAGTCATAGCGGGTCAGCTCCCCGCCGACTTCGCGCGCGATCAGCCGCTGGCGAGCGTCGTAAGCTAGCGTAATGGTAAGTCGGTTGGGATCGACTATTTCCTCCACCTGCCCATGTGCGGTGTAGCGGGTGAACTGCGTTTCGTGGCCGAGCGCGTTGGTGATCCTCTTGAGCTGCCCCCGGCAGCCGAAGATGCTCCCGTCGCTTGCGGAAGCCGTGCAAGTTTCGGCAGCGGGGTAGTACTCCCAGGTAGTCACGTCGTTGGGTGTAACGTTCCGGGGCCCCTCTTCCGTCATCGACTCGATCGGGCCTAGGGTTCCGGAAGGCTGATAGGAATAGCTCCACACTCGCGGTGCACCAACCGGTGTCGCGGAGAACCCCGCTGAGCCGTCCGGGTCGTTCGTGGCCTGGACGGTCTTCGACGTTACCCGGCCGGTAGTCGCGTCGTACTGATAGGTCGTGATACGCTTCGGCTCGGCAATGCCGGCAGGCAGCCGGAAGGTCGGGTGCCATTGTGTTGTGGTCGTGCGCTCCTCCGCCATCCCCGCCGCTTGCGTGCGAGAGGTCACCAGATCGTGCCGCCCGTAGGGATCCTCTCGCGCATGTGCTGTTGCGTTTCCGTTGAAATCCGTCGAAGTAGCAACGAACCCATAGGCATCATAGGTCGATGCGGAAACACTGCCTCCACCGCAGGACGGGCAGGGCTGGCTCACGCTGGCTACTTTGGCCAGCCCGAGCTTGATGTCGAAGTCGTAGGTGCGGGCTGTACCCCGCGCATCCATAACCGTGGTATTGCCCGTCGGATTCGACGCCGCTGCGCTGTATTGCAGGCTGACGTGCTCGACCCCTCCTGCATGCTCGCTCGCGAGGGCTCGTCCATCGGACAGATGATAGGTATAGGTGGCAAACGTGATGTTGTTTTCGTCCTTCACCCCCGTGAGCGCGTGCTGAACCAAGGGGTTGCTGCTGGCCGAGTGGGCATAGAGGTAGGTCCGGGTGGGCCTGGGTGTAGCACCCGGGTAGCTGACTTTCTCGAGGTTGCCCCGGGTATCGTATTGGAAATCGTAGAGTCCACCCCCGGGATCTTGCATTGTATTGATGCGCTTGGCCGGACTGTAGGTAAACTTCAACTCCCGTCCGACAGAATCCGTCACCTTGATCAGCAGTCCCGCTTCAGGCGCCACAGCAAACGGGGTAGAAGCGTCGCTATAGGTCAGGTCGTGTCGCCAGCCAGCGCGGTCGGTGACCTGCTGCAGCACGCCGGCGGTAGTGTATGTCTCGATCTCATCGCGTTCATTCGTGAGTTCCCAGCCGGCCCCAACCTGCCGGAGTCTGCGGATTTGATCCGAGGTGCTGGTCCATGCACCCAATACCAATTCGAACTCCACGGCCTTGCCGCTTGGGCGCAGCACCGCGACATGGCGGTTGTCTTCGACGTACAGGCGCGCCGAGTAGCTGTGCCGCCAGCGATGGCCAAGGTTCGCTTCGGGCACCTTCACGCTGTTGTAGTGGCGGACAAAGGCTAAGGGGAAGGGACCGCTGCTGACGTAGTCGACCTCCCTGAGGTACTTGTTGCCAGTCTTTGCGTTGATTGGATTGCCTACCAGTATCGGGCTGGTCTCCTCGCAACTTCCACCGTCATCGGGTTCCGAACCCGCGCTGATGTAGGGGTCAGGCCCGCCATTCGTTGGACAGGCGCTTGGGGTAGTGAGCTGACAGGTGCTGTTGCCTATAGGACCGTCCATGTGGGAATAGCCATCCGGGCAGATAATGCCCCCTTGCATGCCGGGCCTCTCATACGGAATCCCGTTCGCTCTGCAGTCGCATGAACCAGTGTTGGGCCCCGTGTAGGTACAGGTCATGTTCCAAGTCGGGTGGGCCTGTGCGAGCACGGATTGGTAGTACGCGCAAACGGCGGTCGGTGCCAAGTAGCAGTACTGCGCACCCCAGCTCAGAGCCGTGCAGTACTGATACGGAGGCTGCACAGTCTGGGGTAGGACGTAAGTCCCGCAGGCAAGCTCTTGGGCGTGAACCAACGCCGGCGTGGACAACCCGAGGACGCATAACACAAAGATTAACAATGCATCAGCTTTGCCCCAATTGGTGGTTGACCGCCGAGCACGATCGTGCTTCACGATGCGCAGAACTTCGGGGGCACAGCTCTCCTCAGCGGTTGGAGGTCGGCAAGACGCGCTTTGCCCTGAGTCGGCGGCGCGGACGCGGACTATCCAATGGCAGCGGTACATCGAGCCCCCCTTTTCGAGTTCTACTTCGTCTGTTCTGAGGTCAGGACGCAACTACCCTCTGCGTCTGCAGGCTTGCCATCCCTGCGCTTTCGCTTTGGTGCGTTCTGCCCTGCGCCTCGACGATCCTATGGCCGAGGGAGGGTTTCCTGCAAGATTGTGTGCAGGATTGTCGATTGGGCCAGCCAGAAGCAGAAGCAGATCTCAAAGGATCGCGCAAAGATCTCCGCCATCCTCGCCTTCGGGCGTCGGCAGAACGCTCCTCGCAGAGCGGCAGGACGTGAAGATACGCTATGGATCCGATCGTTGGATCCTCGCCGCTGCGTTCCCTCTTTGGCTCGTCTACAGCCGCGCAGGAGCTCGCTGGTCGTGTCGTCGCTGGACACAGCGGTGACGCGCCCCTCCTGCGGTCGGCCTACAGGAGGCGGGGATCCGTGTCGATCGGAGCGGCGCCGAGAAACCAGACTTAGGTACGGAGGAGGCCCTTCTTCCCGCTCTCAACAGTTGCACCAAGCTTCGCCGATCGGGATAGGGGCAAGCCGTACGGCTCGACCCCTCCCACACCACCGTGCGTACGGGTCCGTACACGGCGATTCG
>DAIQQA010000174.1:0-10057 GCA_036787045.1 Burkholderiales bacterium
AGTTCCGGCGGCATGATCACGACTTCGACGTGCATACCGAGATCGTCGTCTCGCCCGAAGAGGACATCGAGCTGCGCCGGGTCCACATCACCAACCGGTCTCGGACGCGCAGAGCGCTCGATGTCACGAGTTACGCGGAGGTGGTGCTGGCCCCGCCTGCCGCGGACGCGCTGCATCCCGCCTTCAGCAATCTGTTCGTGCAGACCGAGATCCTGACTGAGCGACGGGCGATCCTGTGCACGCGGCGTCCCCGTTCCCTCGACGAACGGGTGCCGTGGATGTTCCACTTGATGGCCGTACATGGCGCGGACATCGGAGAGATCTCCTTCGAGACGGACCGCATGCAGTTCATCGGCCGCCGAAGTACCGCTGCCGCGCCGCAAGCGATGAGCGCGCCCGGGGCACTATCAGGCGGACAGGGCTCGGTGCTCGACCCGATCGCCGCGATCCGATATCGACTGACGCTCGATCCGGACCAATCGGCGACCCTGGATATGGTTTCCGGTATTGGCGATACTCGCGAGGCAGCCTTGAGCCTGGTCGACAGATACCAGGATCGCCGGCTTGCGGACAGGGTGTTCGAGCTGGCCTGGACGCACAGCCAGGTCGTGCTGCGACAGATCAATGCCACGGAGGCGGACGCGCAGCTCTACGCACGCCTGGCCAGTTCCGTCATCTACGCCAATGCCTCGATGCGCGCAAACGCGGCCGTGCTGATCAGGAACCGCCGCGGACAATCCGGCCTATGGGGCTATGCGATCTCGGGTGATCTGCCGATCGTGCTGTTGCAGGTTGGAGACCCGGCCCATATCGATCTGGTACGCCAACTGGTACAGGCCCATGCGTACTGGCGGCTGAAAGGGCTGGCGGTCGATCTGGTGATCTGGAGCGAAGACCACGCGGGCTACAGGCAACGGCTGCAGGAGCAGATCATGGGGTTGATCGCGGCGGGGGTGGAGGCGACTGCGATCGATCGACCGGGCGGCATCTTCGTGCGGCCGGCGGAGCAGATCTCCACCGAGGATCGCATCCTGTTCCAATCCGTCGCCCGCGTGGTGATTACGGACGAGCGGGGAACGCTCGCGGAACAGATCAACCGGCGGGTTGCGCCGGACAAGCGGGTTCCGCGGCTTGCACCGACCCGGACCCACCGCCCCGAACTGTCGGCCGATAGCGCACCGCAACGTCGTGATCTGATCCTGTCCAACGGCTTGGGGGGATTCACGCCAGACGGGCAGGAATACGTCATTTCACTCGCCCCCGATCGAGCGACCCCGGCGCCGTGGGTCAACGTCCTTGCCAATCCCCACTTCGGCACGGTGATCTCGGAAAACGGAGTGGCCTATACCTGGGCAGAAAACGCGCATCAGTTCCGCCTGACACCCTGGCACAACGATCCGGTGACCGATTCGAGTGGGGAGGCCCTCTACCTGCGCGACGAGGAGACTGGTGCGTTCTGGTCGCCGGCGCCGCTCCCCTGCCCCGCGGCGATGCCATATGTGAGCCGGCATGGATTCGGGTACAGCGTGTTCGAGCACAGCTCCAGCGGCATCCGCTCGGAGCTTTGGGTCTACACCGCGCTGGATGCGGCGGTGAAGTTCTCAGTGCTGAAATTGCGCAACGAGTCGGATCGACCCAGGAAGCTCTCCGCTACCGGGTACGTGGAGTGGGTGCTAGGAGATCTGCGTTCGAAGTCGGCCATGCACGTGCGCACGGAGATCGCCCCTGAGAGTGGAGCGCTGTATGCACGAAACCCGTACAACACGGACTTCGCGGATTGGGTCGCTTTCTTCGATGTGGACGATCCGACCCGGACGCTGACCGGCGACCGCACGGAGTTCCTGGGACGCAACGGGACGCGTGGAAGTCCCGCCGCCATGACGCGTTCACGCCTTTCGGGTAAGACTGGGGCGGGATTGGACCCCTGCGCCGCGATCCAGGTGAGCGTCGAACTGGCTGAGGGACAGGAGCAAGAGATCGTCTTCAGGCTTGGCGTAGGGCGAGATGCCGATGGCGCCGCCATCCTAGTCAATCGTTACCGGGGTGCGACTGCGGCGCGCGGCGCGCTCGACGCGGTGCGCCAGCACTGGAAGCGCACGTTGGGCGCCGTCCAGGTGCACACACCGGATGAGTCGCTCAACGTCCTGGCCAACGGCTGGCTGCTGTACCAGACCATCGCCTGTCGGCTGTGGGGGCGCAGCGGATACTATCAATCAGGCGGCGCCTTCGGTTTTCGCGACCAGTTGCAGGACGTGATGGCCGTGATCCACGCAGAACCACGCCTAGTGCGCGAGCACCTGGTCCGGTGCGCAAGCCGTCAGTTCCGTGAAGGCGATGTCCAGCACTGGTGGCATCCGCCATCTGGCCGCGGCGTGCGCACCCATTGCTCGGACGACTATCTTTGGCTGCCATTGGCGACCTGCCGCTATGTCTTGACTACGGGGGATGCCGCCGTTCTGGATGAACGGGTTCACTTCCTCGAAGGTCGTCCGGTCAACCCGGAGGATGACTCGTACTACGATCAGCCCGACCAGTCTCTTGAGACGGGCAGCGTGTACGAGCACTGCGTTCGAGCCATCCTGAGAGGACTGAGCTTTGGCGAGCACGGTCTGCCACTCATGGGCTCCGGCGACTGGAACGATGGCATGAATCTGGTGGGCAAGCGCGGCAAGGGCGAAAGCGTGTGGTTGGGATTTTTTCTGTGCGAAGTGCTCACGCAGTTCACCAGCGTTGCGCGCCTGCGGGGTGATGAGGTGTTCGCGCAACGCTGCGCAACTGAACAGCGCCGGTTGCGCCAAAGTCTCGAAGACAACGGCTGGGATGGCGAGTGGTACCGCCGGGCCTACTTCGACGATGGCTCCCCGCTCGGATCCGCTAGCAACGAAGAGTGCCAGATCGACTCCATCGCGCAGAGCTGGGCGGTACTGTCAGACGCTGGGCCTTCCCGCACGCAGTCAGCCGCAGCGGGAGACGCCAGCCGCGCGCGCATGGCAATGGACGCGGTATATCGGCGCCTCGTGCGTCGTGACGAGGCGCTCATCCAGCTCCTGGATCCTCCGTTCGACCGGTCGAACCTGGACCCCGGCTATATCCGAGGATACGTCCCGGGCGTGAGAGAGAACGGCGGGCAGTACACGCACGGGGCGATCTGGGCGGCGATGGCGTTTGCCGCCCTGGGCGACAAGCAGCGGGCATGGGAGCTGTTCGCCATGATCAACCCGGTTAACCATGCGAGATCGCAGAAGGAGCTGGGAATCTACAAAGTCGAGCCCTATGTCGTCGCGGCCGATGTCTACGCGCTCGCCCCGCACATCGGCCGCGGCGGCTGGACCTGGTACACGGGCTCTGCCGGCTGGATGTATCGGCTTATCGTGGAGTCGCTGCTTGGCTTGCGGCTCGACATCGACAAACTGCACTTCGCTCCTTGCCTGCCCGCCGATTGGAAAGCCTTCGAGCTGCGCTACCGGTATGGGGCAACAGTTTATCGCATCGCCGTTCTACAGACACGCAACGAGACTGAAGGGATGCGTGTCACCGTTGATGGCATCGAGCGGGAGGACCGGGTCATTCCACTGGTTGACGACTACCGAGAGCACTCAGTCGAAGTGACAATGCACGTAGTACGCAGCTAGCGGGCCCTTCGATAGGAGCGTGCCACGGGCGCTGCAACCACAGACCGTGAGCGCGAGTCGCGCGGGCTCTGCTCGAAGCCTTCACGTCAGGGTGCCGCCATGTCGCGCGGTCGCACGGGATGCCGCACCAGCGGACGCTGGGCTTCTATCGGTGTGACCGACGAGTCATGGCTTGCCGGCGCTCCGTCGATGGCGCGCATGGGGATTTCACTTGCGGGCGGACGGGAGAGGCGCTCGATCCTGCCGAACATCAGCCGCATGGCCCAGCCAGACGTCCGGAAGATCGTCATCACCAGTCCCATCATGCCGATGATCTGCATGTAGGCGGGCTTCTTGGAAAGGGGAGTCTTGTCGCGGATCAGCGCGACGATGAGCCAAACCGGATTGTAGAAGTACAAATAGCCCGCAAGCATGGTCAGCTGCTTTTGCCAGGGGCGTTTGTGGTTGGACGCAACCACGTAGTTGCCGTCGCACATGTGCGGGGGCACCGCCTTCCCGCCTACGCTCTTGAACACCTGGCCGCTCGTGTAGGTCGACTCAAGGAGCTTCGAACCCACTGCGGGAGTGAGCATCAGAACCTGCATCGAGACGGCGCCGGCCCTTCGCAGCAGCTCGATCTGATTCAGCAACCCGTAGCTCGACCCGCGCGAGTAGAGCGGTTGCGTGTCGTGATGCATCATCATCGGCATCGGGCAGATGCCCGCGTCGCGCAACGCACGGAACGCCTCGGTGGTCTTGTCGGCGCTCTGGCCCTTCTTGACGAGAGTCGCGGTCAGATCCTCGACGCCGAGCCACAGCGCGCGACAGCCCGACTCGCGAATGAGCGGCAGGTGTTCCTTCATCTGCAGCGTGTCGTGGACCGTTACCTCGGTATACCATCGCGCCCGTTTGGCGAGCCTCACGCCGTCGAATTGCGCGCGGGCGAGCTTGTCGACGATGTCGAGCGTGCGCGACTTGTCGTTGAAGAAGTTGTCGTCGGTGCCGAAGAAGTGATGAAGACCGTAGTCCTTGTTGAGACGCCACATTTCGTCGGCGATCCGTTCGCCGCTCTTCACGCGATACTGCCGCTGGTTGTAGGCGGGGATAGGACAGTAGGGACAAGCGAACTTGCACCCGAAGGTCAGGACGAGCGAGCTGATGGGACTGCGCTGTCGCACCTGATCGACCGGCATCGCGCGCGCGCTCAGGGTTGCGTGCCGGCCCGGCGGTTCGATGAGCCGGTACCCGAGGACCGGGTGGGGCAGTTCGTCGAGATCCCCGACGAGGCGTTGAATACCCGTGTCGACCAGTTCCTCGGGAACCCCGTTCTTGTCGCCGCGCGAATAAACCAGACCGGGGACATCGTCGAGCGCCCGGCTGTCACGCGCGCGCACGAATGCCGAGCGCATCGATTCACCGCGACCGCGCGTCGACAGCACCACTTCGATGAGGCTCAGCAGGACAAATTCCTCGCCCGTGACGACGACATCGGCGCTACCCGGTCGCGCGGGGTCGGCACTGAAAAGGTCATAGGGCTCGTAGACGGCGTGAGGACCGCCGGCGATGATCAGCGGCCGATGCGCGGGGTCGATCCGGTGGACGTCCCGGATCAGCTCCATGCACATCTCGGAATGCAGGCTCATGCTCGAGACCATGAACACGTCGGGGATCCTGCCGTCAAGCTGCATTTGCGACGGCCGGAACCTGCGGTTCCACTGCTGGAGGACGATCCGGGTCTTGTCGAATCCGGCGTCTACCAGGGCCGAGCCTATGGCCCGAACACCCGCGGGTATCATTCGCATGTCCGCGAAGATGAAAGGCAACATCCGCGTACGATGATCGAAGGCGCAGGCGATCACGGACGCCAGGTCGTGTTCCTGCGCGCGAATCCGCAGGCGCTCCCGAACGCGCGTCAATTCGCCCGGTTTGAGCAGTTCGTCGCCACGTGTGCGTCGGGGAAGTTCCATTGCTCGCCCCCTCCAGGAGTGTGTGAAGTGTCTGCTCGTCGAAGCGCGCCGCTGCTATCCCGTGAGGCGCATTGAATCTGCAGCACCGCGCGCCCGGTTACCGCCGCCGCGGAGTTGATGCGCCCTACGCAGGCCCGCAGGCGCAGGGACTCGGTCAAGGCTCAATAGGTGCGAACGCGGACAGAGATCCTACCACGCAACGAGAAGATGATAATCCTCTTCCCGGGTTGTCGATACTGGAACGCTGTGGCGATCACTCCACGGTATCTGCCGTAAAGTCCGGTCCGCGGGTCTCCCAGGACGCTGCAGCCGAGGGAAATCGTCGCGCGGACCAGTTCCACCGCCCGCGCCACGTACGCCGCTTCCCCGTGCCGGTGCCGCACCTGGCCAGCATTCGGCAGCAGCTCTCGAGTTGGTGCCGAGCCTACTTCGCGACGGCGGTCGAGCTTGGCGCCCGCTGGCGCTGGACTTCCTTGTGCTTCATGTCGAGGTACTCGCTGCGTTCGAGCTCGTGCAGCTGCACCGGATAGCGCTCGACACCGGCGTGCCAATCGTTCAGGCGCTTTTCGAGCTGCTCCCGCGCTGGCGCCGACAGCGCGCCGAGGTAGGCTTCGATCGCCAGGTAGTAGCGCATCGTATTGCGCTCGACGACGCCGCGCATGCCACCTATATAGATGGGCTGACCATTAGCTTTCCTCGCGAGGACGCTGAACCCCACCTTGTGGCGCCCGATCGTCGCCAGGTAGCCCTGCATGGCCACGCGGGCCGCGACGCCGTAGGCGTACGAGTACGACAGGTGGAGGAAGCTGCGCTTGTCATCGAGCGCCACCACTTCGAGCACGATGCGGTAGCGGCGCGTGCCCAGCGGCCCTTCCTCGCCGTTCAGCACCGCCTGCAGGTAATTGGGTCTGGACGCCACCACCTCGTAGAGGAACTCGAACGGGTAGGTGTCGGCCAGCGGCTGGTCGAACTTGCGCCCGACGTTCACGCTCAGCGTGTCGCCTGCCTTCTGAGTGGAGGCGCGGCAACTCTTGACGTTCAAGTGCAGGATCAGGATGTCGCACCAGTGGTCCATGCCGTGAAGGACCGGACCGATCACGGCATAGGGCTGTTCGACCACAGCGTAGATGTCACCTTCCAGGACGCCTGAGCTCTCGCCCGACTCGAGGTAGAGCGGGCGGTGGAACTGGTTGCTGGACAACTGTTCGCGCAAGGCCGCGTGGCGCGCCATCAGCGACGCCGCGTCCTGCGCGTGCGCCAGCGGCATGCCGCCCAGTGCGCAGAGCACGGCCAACCGGAGCAGCCTCGAACATCCGGCGAGACCGGAGGCGCTGAACTTCACCTTCGTCACCTTCGTCTCGCTCCTTGGCCACGCGTGCGGCAGCGCGCTTTCGAGTCGAGCCTTGCGGGCCGCATCACCAGCGTATCTCGCCGCGCGTGTCACAGCCAGTACTCCCACATGCGTCCGATCAGCTCCTTGACTCTCACACCAAGCGAGCGGCGCTGCCATTCTTCGAGGGTGATCGCGTCCGATCTTGCCAGGTCGGCCAGGAACGCGGCGCGCATCCTGTCGCCGAACTCGGTGCCGAGCACCACGGCGTTGACCTCCTCATTATGCAGAAAGCTGCGCCAGTCAAGGTTGGTCGAGCCGACCGTGGACCACACGCCGTCGATCACTGCGGTCTTGACATGCAGCAGGGCATCGCGGCGCTCGTAGAGCTTGACGCCGGCCTTCAGGAGCTCGGTGTAGTGCGCCCGGCCGGCGTGGAGTACCAGCCACGAATCGGTGCTGCTGGGAAGCACCAGCTTCACGTCAACGCCACGCGCCACCGCCTCCTTCAGCGCCGCCAGTAGCTGCGGGTCGGGCACGAAGTAGGCGTTGGTGAGCCAGATCTCGGTTTCGGCGCTGCGCAGGGCCGAGATCAGCGTGGCGTAGATGAGGCTGTAGGGTTCGTCGGGCGAGCTGCCGATGGCGCGCACCACCTCATTGCCTTTGCGTTCGGCGGCCGGAAAGTAGTCGCGTGCCGCGAGCGGCTCGCCTTTCTGCTTCTGCCACGTTTCGATGAAAAGCTTCTGCAGCTCACCGACCACCGGCCCTTCGAGCTGCAGGTGGGTGTCGCGCCAGGGTAGCTTGCCCTCGGGCCGCACTTTGGAGCGCTGGCTGAACGACCCGCCCGAATAGACGCTGCTGATGTTGATGCCGCCGAGGAAAGCGATGCGCCCGTCGACGACCAGCAGCTTGCGGTGGTCGCGCTGGTTCACTTCCCAGGCGCCCTTGGCAGTCAACGGATTGATCGGGTTGAATTCCAGCACCTTGATGCCGGCGTCGGCGAGGCGGGTGAAAAATTCGGTCGGCGTACCCATGGTGCCAACGCTATCGCGGATCACGTTCACCTGCACGCCTTCCTGCTGCTTGGCGATCAGCGCCGCGGCGAAGCGCTGGCCGACAGCGTCGTCCTCGAAGATGTAGGTCTCCATGTTGATGTGGTCGCGCGCTGCGCCGATCGCGGCGATCATCGCTTGGTAGGTGCTCGGGCCGTCCTGCAGCAGCACGACCTTGTTGCCGGCCGTCAGAGGGCTGCCGACGATGGCCTCTTCGACAGCCAGGTGGAGCTCAAAGATGTTGGTCTGTGCGCCGCTGCCCTTGAGCCGCTCGAGGATGGCCTTGCTGCGTTCGGCCGACAGCGGCCCGCGCGTACCGTCGAGCTGCACCGGCGTCGCGGGCTTCCGCGCCATGTCGGGCACGATGGTCGGCAACGAACTGCAGGCCGCGAGCAGCGCCAGGCACAGCGCCGCCGAGACACGCGCCAGAGACGGCACGTCCGGCAAACTCATTCGGCATCCTCCTGGAAATACCATTCCGCCTTATCTACCTCTCTTCGACACTGGTGGAACGCTTTCAGCGGGCACCTCAGGCCCCAGCAATACCGCGATCCACTGTGTGCCTTTACTGTTTTCGCATGCAAACTTCAGGGTCATGGTAAGCGGTATGCACAGAACCATGCCAATCGGACCGAGCAGACTTCCCCAAAAAATCAACGAGAGAAAGACAACCAGCGTGGACAGTCCGAGCCTCCGCCCCATGAGCTTCGTTTCAATCACATTGTCAAGTAGGAAGTTAACAGCCATATATCCCGCTGTTGCCGCTACCGCGGGGCCTATCCCCAATTGAATAAGGGCAAGAAGAACCGCGGGAATGGCGGCGACCGTGGAGCCGACACTCGGTACATAGTTGAGCAGAAAGGCGAGAAAACCCCAGAGAATGGGAAAATCTACGCCGAGAATGGACAGCCATATTCCTATCAGAATCCCCGTGATCAGACTGATGAGAGTCTTGATGACCATATAGCGTTCAATATCACCGACGAACCTTGTGAACTGGGGAAATACCTGCTGAGGATTACCGAGAACAGCGCGGAGCTTGACGGGAAAGCTTGACGCCTCGAGCAGGATGAACGTTACGGTGAGCAAGATCAGGACAATGTTCGAAAGAGCCGAGCCCAACCCCGCGAGCAAGCGTGCGGTCAGGTTCATCACCGCTACTGGATTGATATATTCGAGCAGAATCTTATCCATGCTCCGAATGCCCTTGGTCGCCAAAAACGCATAAAATGCCGAGACTTGCTCCTGTAAACGAGTCTGATAGAGAGGCAACTCAGTGTAAAAGCTGTTGATGGACGCGCCTACGATTGCGCCGACAATCAGCAGGATGGTGATCATGCCGGCCACCACGAGCAGCACCGCGACAATGGAGGGAATGCGTTTCCGCGCGAGCCAGAGTACCGGCGGCGTCCCGAGCATAGCGAGGAAAACGGCGACAAGGAGGGACACCAGGACCGATTGCGCCTGATTGATGCCCTCGATGATGATCACGAGCGCAGCCGCGACGACAAGGAAGCGGAACCCCCGCTGAGAATTGCTCTGTTCAGTCATGGACAAATACGTCTTCGGCAGGAATTCGCTCAGTTGAGATGCCCGACCCATTCTGAGGCCGCGTCAGCTCGGGCATGGCCGCGTCGCCGAAAATGATGAGGAGCTCGCCGCCTTGAGCTCATCCTGGCTCTTATACACGATCTAACCAGAGGATCCCAGAATGATCACCAGGATCATCTGTTCAGGCTTGTTCGTGCTCGCCGCGATGGCCGCACACGGCGCTGCAACCGACAAACCGGGTCCCGAGGAATGGCTCAGGGAGGCTGAGGCTGCTTACGACAGAGTTACAACCTACACGGCCGTTTTTCACAAACAGCAACGTGTTGCTGGCAAGCTCCTTCCCGGAGAAACCATACTCCTCAAGTGCAGAAAAGCGCCATTCAGCCTGTACATGAAATGGATAGAAGCGCCCTACAAGGGGAGCGAGTTGCTGTATGTGGCAGGCTGGAATGAGGACCGGATCAAGGCTCACAGAGGTGGGATACTGCGCTTTATCACGCGCAATCTCGACCCAAGGGACCCGGGGGTCATGGCGGGTAACCTTCG
>DAIQQA010000175.1:0-9941 GCA_036787045.1 Burkholderiales bacterium
GCAGCGTCGCGGATGCGCTCGCTTAGCTCGGTAACGCTCTTGTCCAAGGCACTAGGGATTGAACCACGGAGGACACGGAGGACACGGAGGAGAAACAAGACGCAGTGAAGTCCGCGTCAGGGCTGAGGTCATACGGACTCGCAACAATGAGGCTGAGTCCGTGAAGATCCCGTGCACACGCTACTGACCTCCGCGTGCCTATGTTCAGTTATCGCTTCTCCTCCGTGTCCTCCGCGTCCTCCGTGGTTGAAGCTTGCCCTAGAAACGCGGGAGGTCAGGAAACTTCTCCTGCCCGCGATGCACATGCATGAACCCGAACTCCGCGCAGCGGTGCAACGTCGGCACGCCTTTGCCCGGGTTGAGCAAGCCTTGCGGATCGAACGCAGCCTTCACTGCGTGGAAGGCAGTGAGCTCGCCGGGGCGGAACTGCACGCACATCTCGTTGATCTTCTCCACGCCTACGCCGTGCTCGCCGGTGATGGTGCCGCCCACCTCGATGCACAGGTTCAGGATGCGCGAGCCGAATTTCACTGCCCGCTGCAGTTGATCGTCGTCGTTGGCGTCGAACATGATCAGCGGATGGAGGTTGCCGTCGCCGGCGTGGAACACGTTGGGGCACGACAGCCCGAACTCCTTCGACAGCTCGGCGATGCCGTGCAGCACCTCCCCCAGGCGCTTGCGCGGGATGGTGCCGTCCATGCAGAAGTAGTCGGGGAGGATGCGTCCCACGGCAGGGAAGGCGGCCTTGCGGCCGGACCAGAACTTGAGGCGCTCCGCCTCGTTACGCGACAGCCGGATCTCGATCGCGCCGCTGTCGCGCATCACCTGCGAGATCTTCTCGATCTCGGCGGCGACCTCCTCTTCGGTGCCGTCCGACTCGCACAGCAGGATGGCGGCGGCCTCCAGGGGATAGCCGGCATGGACGAACTGCTCCACCGCCTGGGTTGCGAGCTTGTCCATCATCTCCAGGCCGGCCGGGACGATGCCTGCAGCAATGACATTGGCCACGGCGTTGCCCGCGTGGATCGCCGAATCGAAGGCCGCGAGCACAACCTGCGCTTTCACCGGCTTGGGCAGCAGCTTGATCGTGATCTCGGTAGTCACTGCGAGCAGCCCCTCCGAGCCGGTCAGCAGCGCGAGGAGATCGTAGCCGGGAGCATCCAGCCCGTCGCAGCCGATCTCCAGGATCTCGCCTTCGATCGTCACGATGCGCAGCTTGAGCACGTTGTGCACGGTCAGCCCGTACTTCAGGCAATGGACGCCTCCGGAGTTCTCCGCGACATTGCCACCGATGGAGCAGGCGATCTGGCTGGAGGGATCGGGTGCGTAGTACAGGCCGTAGGGGGCGGCCGCTTCGGAGATGGCCAGGTTGCGCACGCCGGGCTGCACACGGGCGATGCGCGCCAGCGGATCGATCTCGAGGATGTTTTTCATCTTCGACAGGCCCAGCGTGACGCCCTGCGCGTAGGGCATCGCGCCGCCCGACAAGCCGGTGCCGGCGCCGCGTGCGACGACGGGTACGCGTGCTTCATGGCAGATGCGCAGCACCGCACTCACCTGCGCCTCATTCTCTGGCAGCGCCACCGCAAGCGGAACCTGCCGGTAGGCCGTCAGCCCGTCGCACTCGTAGGGCTTCAGGTCCTCTTCCGCGTGCAACAGGCAGGCGGGCGGCAGCACGCCGCTCAGGCGTCGCACCAGCTCGGCCTTGTCGACCATTGCCGGCGGAACCGCGTCAAGGACTTCAGGTTTGCCCATATCAATCGGCTCCCGTGACGAGAATGGCGCGGAGGTCGTTCACGTTGGTGAGCGTTGGACCGGTTACGACGAGGTCGTCCAGCGCGGAGAAGAAGGAATAGCCGTCATTATCGGCGAGGCGCGATTTCGCGTCCACACCGCGCGCGGCGGCGCGCGCCAGCGTATCCGGAGTAACCACGGCCCCGGCGTTGTCTTCCGTGCCGTCCACACCGTCCGTGTCACCTGCGAGTGCGAAGACGCCCTTTTCGCCTCCCAGCGCGACGGCGAGCGCCAGGAGAAACTCGACGTTGCGCCCGCCGCGTCCGCTGCCGCGGACCGTGACGGTGGTCTCGCCGCCCGACAACAGGACGCAGGGCGCCTTCGCCGGCTGGCCGTGGCGCAGCACCTGGCGGGCGATGCCCGCGTGCACCATCGCCACCTCGCGCGACTCGCCCTCGAGGCTGTCGCCCAGAATCACGGGTGTGACACCGGCGCGGCGTGCCACCTCGGCGGCGGCCTCGAGAGATTGCTGGGGAGCGGCGATGAGGTGCGTTTCGATCCCGGCCAGGTGCGGATCGCCCGGCTTCGGAGTCTCGTGACGGCCTGCGCGCAAGTGCTCCACGACGACCTTCGGCTCCGCGATGCCGTACTTGTCGAGGATAGCCAGCGCGTCGGCGAAAGTCGTACCGTCGGGCACGGTGGGGCCGGAGGCGATGACGGCAGGATCGTCGCCGGGCACGTCCGAGATGGTCAGCGTGACGACTCTGGCGGGATGGCATGCCGCCGCGAGCCGGCCGCCCTTGATGGCGGAGAGGTGTTTGCGCACGCAGTTCATCTCGGTGATGTTCGCCCCGCTCTTGAGCAGCGCGCGGTTGATCGCCTGCTTGTCCTGCAGGGTCAGGCCCGGGGCCGGTAGCGAGAGGAGGGCGGAGCCGCCGCCCGAGATGAGGCACAGCACGAGATCGTCGGCCGACAGGCCCTGAACCATGCGCAGAATGCGCTCGGCCGCCTGCTGACCCGCCAGGTCCGGCACAGGATGTGCGGCTTCGACCACCTCGATGCGCTTGCACACCGCATGGTGCCCGTAGCGTGTCACGACCAGGCCGCTCAGCTCTCCGGGCCAGTTGTCCTCCACTGCCTTGGCCATGGTCGCGGCGGCCTTGCCGGCGCCCACTACGATCGTGCGGCCCTGCGGCGGTTTGGGCAGGAACGGCGGCACGCATTTGTCAGGCATCGCGCGCGCGACCGCGGCGTCGAACATCTGGCGCAGCAATGCGCGAGGGTCGGCATTCACGGATTAACCCCTTGAACCACGGAGGACACGGTGGACACGGAGGAAAGACTTTCGGCGGGGACTCGCGGATGGGTCGTCGTCCAAAGTCTCTGCAGGCAGACTAGCCCGCATCACGAGTCGACGCTGGAACGCTGGGTGCAGTTCGGTATTGGGTTTCCACCGTGTCCACCGTGTCCTCCGTGGTTCAGATGTAGGGTTGGAGCCAGCTCAGCCCGGCCTCGGTAGAGCCGGCCGGCCGGTACTCGCACCCGATCCAGCCCTGGTACCCGACCTTGTCGATGTGCTGGAACAGGAATGGGTAGTTGATCTCGCCGGTGCCCGGCTCGTGCCGGCCCGGGGTGTCGGCGAGCTGCATGTGCGCGATCTTGTCGAGGTTCTTCTCGATGGTGGGGGCCAGGTCGCCTTCCATGATCTGCATGTGATAGATGTCGTACTGGAAGGCGAGGTTGGGCACGCCGGCGTAGTGCATGATGTCGAAAGCCTGCCGCGAATAGTTCAGATAGAAGCCGGGGATGTCGCGAGTGTTGATGGCTTCGACCAGCAGCTTGATGCCATGCTTGGTGAGCTCCTTGCCGGCGAAGCGCAGGCTCCCGATGTAGGTCTCGCGCATCTTCTCTTCGTTGACGCCGCGCGGCTTCAAGCCCGCCATGCAGTGCAACTGCTTGCAGCCCAGCGCCAGCGCGTAGTCGACGGCCTTGCCCACCCCTTCTTGGAACTCGCCCGCGCGGGCCGGATCGCAGGCGAGTCCGCGGTCGCCGGCAGTGAAGTCGCCCGGGGGCATGTTGAACAGGACGACCTGCAGATTGTTCTTGCGGACGATCTCGGCGAGCTGGCTCTTGTCGTAGCTGTAGGGGAACAGGAACTCGACCCCCTTGAAGCCCGCCTTCGCGGCGGCTGCGAAGCGGTCCAAGAAGTCGACCTCGTTGAACATCATCGAGAGGTTGGCGTTGAACTTCGGCATGGCTCGGCTCCGGCGTGGAATGGATCCATTCTAGATCAAAACGCTTACCACGAAGACACGAAGACACGAAGAACTGCGGGAACGGGCGCTGGCAGACAGCCGTGTCCGGCAGATCGCGGCATTTCAAGAGCAAGGAGGGTCCTGCACTACGAAAGGGGTTCTTCGTGTCTTCGTGGTGAGAGGTAGAGCAGTAGCTGGCAGGCTATAATCACGCGACCTCATCGGATATCAAGACCCATGACGCGCTTTACCGGAACCGACACGTACGTTGCCACCGAAGACCTGATGATGGCGGTGAACGCCGCCATCACTCTAGAGCGCCCCCTGCTCATCAAGGGCGAGCCCGGAACCGGTAAGACCATGCTGGCCATCGAAGTGGCCAAGGCGCTCGGGCGGCCTCTCGTGCAGTGGCACGTCAAGTCCACCAGCAAGGCGCAGCAGGGCCTCTACGAGTACGACGCGGTGTCGCGCCTGCGCGATTCCCAGCTTGGCGACCGCCGCGTCCACGACATCGTCAACTACATCAAGCGCGGCCCCCTGTGGGAAGCCTTCGAGTCCGACACGCCGTCGGTGGTGCTGATCGACGAGGTCGACAAAGCCGACATCGAATTTCCCAACGACCTGCTGCGCGAGCTGGACCGCATGGAGTTCTACGTCTACGAGACGCAGCAGCTGGTGCAGGCGCGCCACCGCCCCACCATCATCATCACCAGCAACAACGAGAAGGAGCTGCCCGATGCTTTCCTGCGGCGCTGCTTCTTCCACTACATCCGCTTCCCCGACAAGGAGACGATGGAGCGGATCGTGGACGTGCACTATCCGGGGATCAAACGCACCCTTCTGAGAGAGGCGTTGGAGGCTTTCTTCGAGATCCGCGAGGTGCCGGGGCTGAAGAAGAAACCCTCCACCTCGGAGCTGCTCGACTGGCTCAAGCTGCTCATGGCCGAGGACATCCCGCCCGACGTCCTGCGCTCGCAGGACCAGCACAAGATCGTGCCGCCGCTGCACGGCGCGCTGCTCAAGAACGAGCAGGATGTTCACCTGTTCGAGCGGCTCGTTTTCATGTCTCGCAGACAGCGGTGAGGCGTGAGGCGTGAGGAGTCCCTCACCCCCGACCCCTCTCCCGCACGCGGGAGAGGGGAGCACTGCGCCTCACGCCTTACGCCTCACGCCTCACGCAGCGCATGCTGATCGAGTTCTTCTTCGAGGTCCGCAAAAGCGGCGTCCCGGCGACGCTCAAGGAGTTCCTCACGCTGCTGGAAGGGCTGAAGAAGCACGTGATCGCCGGCAGCGTGGACGAGTTCTACTGGCTCGCACGCGTGTGCCTGGTGAAGGACGAGTCGCACTACGACCGCTTCGACCGCGTGTTCGCGGCGTACTTCAAGGGCATCGAGCAGCTTCCGCCGGATCTCCTGGCGCAGATCCCGGAGGAGTGGCTGCGCCGGCTGGGCGAGCTGAACCTGAGCGAAGAGGAGAAGGCGCTGATCCAGTCGCTTGGCGGCTGGGAGAAGCTGATGGAGACGCTGCGCCAGCGCCTGGAGGAGCAGAAGGGGCGCCACGAAGGCGGGTCGAAGTGGATCGGCACGCGCGGGACCTCGCCGTTCGGCGCGTACGGCTACAACCCGGAGGGTGTGCGCATCGGGCAGGCCGGCTCGCGCAACCGCAGCGCGGTCAAGGTCTGGGACCGGCGCGAGTTCCGCAACCTCGACGATACCGTGGAGCTGGGCACGCGCAATATCAAGGTGGCGCTGCGGCGGCTGCGGCGCTTCGCACGCGAAGGCGCGCCCGAAGAGCTGGACCTCGACGACACCATCGGTTCCACCGCACGCAACGCCGGCTGGCTGGACCTGAAGATGGTGCCCGAGCGGCACAACGCGGTGAAGGTGCTGCTGTTCCTCGACGTGGGCGGCTCGATGGACGATCACGTGAAAGTCTGCGAGGAGCTGTTCTCCGCCGCCCGCACCGAGTTCAAGCACCTGGAATACTTCTACTTCCACAACTTCGTCTACGAGACGGTGTGGAAGGACAACCGGCGGCGACACAACGAGCGCTTCCCGCTGCTCAACGTGCTGCATACCTACCCGCACGACTACAAGGTCATCTTCGTGGGCGACGCCACCATGAGCCCCTACGAGATCGCCTATCCCGGCGGCTCCATCGAGCACCACAACGAAGAAGCCGGCGCGGTCTGGATGCAGCGCGTGCTGGACGTCTACTCGAAGGCGGTGTGGCTCAACCCGCAGCCGGAGGACCGCTGGGGCTATTACGAGTCCATCGGCGTGGTGCGCCAGCTCCTCGGCGACCGGATGTATCCGCTCACGCTCGGCGGGTTGGAGGAGGGGATGCGGGAGCTGTCGCGCTGAGGCACGGGCACATCTCAACGCAAAGGCGCAAAGGCCGCAAAGGGCCGCAAAGAAGGGCGGTATTCAAGTCGTAGTGACAACGGTCGATGCTTTATCGATCTCGCAATGCCTGAAATGAAGTGGTCCTCGTTTCCTTTGCGTCCTTCGCGTTCTTTGCGGCTTTGCGTTGAGATTTGGATCTTCACGCCACAGTTGCAGCGAGGAACCTCGCCGCGAACTCCTCCGGCGCCACCGCCGGGCTGAACAGATAGCCCTGATAGCGGTCGCATCCGAGCTCGCGCAGAACTTCGAGCTGGCGCTGCGTCTCCACACCCTCGGCAACCACGTCCAGCTTGAGCTTCTTGGCCATCGCGACTACCGCGCTGACGATGGCCGCGTCGTCGGGCTCCGAAACGATATCGCGCACGAACGAGCGGTCGATCTTGACGGTGTCGATGGGCAGGCGCTTCAGGTAGCTCAGCGACGAGTAGCCCGTACCGAAGTCGTCCACGGCGATTCCGGAGCCCAGCTCGCCCAGCTGGCGCAGCACGCGGGCGTGCTCGGCGACGTTGGACGCGAGCAGCGTTTCGGTTATCTCGAACTCGATCCGCGCGGGGTCGATACAGTGCTCACCGATGGCTGCGCGTACACGATCCAGAAACTGCGCGCTGTCGCGCAGCTGGTCGATCGACAGGTTCACGGCCAGGCGCAGCGTGGGGAAATCCCTCCAGGCCTGCAGCTGCCGGCAGGCTGCCCGCAGCACCCAGTCTCCGATGGGGGCGATCAGGCCGCTGTCCTCGGCCAGCGGAATGAATTTGCCCGGTGAGATCTCTCCCCACTCAGGGTGGTGCCATCGGATCAGCGCTTCGGCGCCCACGAGACGGTCGGACACCGCGTCCAGCTGAGGCTGATACACGAGCCGGAACTGCTCGCCATCGAGTGCCTCGCGCAGGGCCGTCTCGAGCAGGTGACGCTCCACTGCACGCTGGTTCATCTCGCTCGAGAAGAATTGGGCGGCATTTCGGCCCATCCCCTTGGCGTGATACATCGCGGTGTCGGCGTGGCGCATCAAGGTGGCGGCGTCGTCCGCGTCCGTGGGGAAAACGCTCACCCCGATGCTGGCGCTGGTGACCAGGGTATGCGGGCCGACCGAGAATGGGTCGGACAGGCACCGCAGGATCTTGTCCGCGACCATCCTGGCGTCGTCCGCGCTGGACAGCGGGTCGAGCACAACCACGAACTCGTCTCCGCCCAGCCGCGCGAGGGTGTCGCTCTCGCGCAAGCAGCTGCTGAAGCGATCGGCCACCGCACGCAGGAGGTCGTCTCCGACCTCGTGGCCGAGGCTGTCGTTGACGTGCTTGAAGCGATCCAGGTCGATGAACATGACACCCACGCAGTCCTCGCGCCGGCGCGCCATGGCCAGAGCGTGCTGCAGTCGGTCGTTCAGGAGGAGACGGTTCGGCAATCCGCTCAAGGGGTCGCGCGTGGCGAGCTCCGCTATGCGCGCCTCGGCCTGCTTGCGTTCCGTGATGTCGCGACCGGCGCCGCGCTGGCCGATGCGGCTGCCGTTCTGATCGAACAGGCCCACGGCGTTGATGAGCAGCCAGTGCACCTCGCCGTCCTTGGCGACGATGCGCTGCTCGAGATCCTGGAAGGAGCCGTCCGGCTTCTGATTGTGGGCGAGCCACTCGCGCACGCGTTGGGCCTCTCCCGGCGGTGCGAACTCCGCAGGACTGCGCCCGATAAGCTCATGCTCGGTGTAACCCCACACGCTCTGCACACGGCTGGATACGAAGGTGAAGCGTCCCTCCAGATCGTTCTCCCAGACGAACTCGCTGGCGGCGGCGGCGAAGTCGCGGAACCTGGTCTCGCTGGCGCGCAAGGCCTGCTCCATGGCCGTGCGCTCGGTGATGTCGGTGAACACGGACAGCACGGCACGCGTGCCGTCGCTGCGGGTGATGCCGGACTTGCGCACGAGCATCCAACGCGTGGTACCCTGCAGGGTGACGCCGCGCTCGTAGACGACCGGGTCGCTGCCCTTGAGCGCCGCCTCGTCGCTGAGCCAGACCTGCTGCACCTCCTCCGCCGGTATCAATCCCGCGTCGTCCTGCCCGAGGATCGCTTCGCGGCTGCGGCCGACGATGCGGCAGAAGGCGTGATTGACCGCGACGAAGCGGTGCTGCTCGTCCTTCACCGAGATCGGATCGGGCACCGCATTGATCAGCTCGTCGAGGAACTTGCGCGACTCGGCGAGGTGCTGCTCGGCGAGCTTGCCTTCGGTGATATCGCGCCCGGTCCCGCGCTGCCCGATGCGCCCGCCCTGCGCGTCGAGCAAGCCCACCGCGCTTACGCGTACCCAGCGTGTGTCGCCTTGCCGAGCGACGAGCTGGTGCTCCAAGTCGCGGAAGGAGCCGTCCGCCGCCATGTTCTGTGCGACCCAATGGCGCACGCGTTCACGATCCTGCTCGGGCATGAGGTCGACAGGCTTGCGCCCGACGAGCTCCTCGGGCCGGTAGCCGCAGATTGGCTCGATGCCTTCGGAGAGATAGGTGAAGTGGCCCTCGAGGTCGACCTCCCAGACGTACTCGCCGGCTGCCCCGGCTGCATCGCGGAAGCGGATGGCGTTGTCGATCAGGGCTTGCTCAGCCGCGTGCTTGTGGCGCTCGTGCTCCAGTCCGTCCAGTGCCAAGGACAGATTCCGGGCGAGCTTCTCGAGCAGGTCGAGCGTGGACGGCGACAGCTCCTCGGCAGTGTGCGCCTCGACCTGTAGCAGCGCGACGGGGTGCCCGCCGCACAGCAGTGGGAACCCTGCAGTAGCTGCAGGCGGGGTAGTGCTGTCGATCTGCCTGGCCCGGGAGGAGGCGGCGCGCGGACTCCGGCGTGGAACCGGGTGCTGAGCCGGCTCCGCGTCGCCGGCGCCTGCAATGATGACCAGGCGCTCCGTGTGCGCGTCGGGGACGCATACGCAGACGCTGCGCAAGCCGCCACGCGCGAGCGTGCGACACACGTCGCCATAGAGGGCGTCGCGATCGCGTGCCTGCAGCAGGGCGCTGTGCGCCTCGACCACGGCTGCGGCCAGTCCGAGCCCTGGCGGGGGGCGCGGCGGCGCGATGGTCTTGCCGGCAGCGTTGTGGTGGGCGCCCGTGGACCGGCGCGGCGAGGGCATGCGTGCGATGGACGATGGATTGGCTTCCCAGCAGGGAGCTACAACCATGCCTACCGGATTTCACAATGCTTGGACCTCGGCTTCTACCCCCTGCGGCTGAACCGCATAGACGTAGACGCGCAGAGCCGCAGAGCGGCCGCAGAGGAATGCCACAAGGGCAGGTGGTGCTGGTTGATTCAGGCTGAACGGAGCTGCGCGGGGGCGGCAGCATACGTGGCGCGCAATAGCGCAGTGTATTGCGCCGCATGCCTTCGCGCAGGCGATCCGGCGCGTTACGTTGCGCTTGGTCGATCAGGTCCGTCTTGAACCATCGGACCTCAGCGACGTCAAGAGGTCTTCTCGGGAGGTCCTCTGCGTCTTCAGCGCCTCTGCGGTTCTGCAGCAGTCATCTAAGAGTTGGAAACGCGGAGACCGAGCTGGTGCGGAGCGAGGAAGCGCATTGCG
>DAIQQA010000049.1:0-28117 GCA_036787045.1 Burkholderiales bacterium
TGAAGGCTTTGCGCCTGGGCAGTGCCTGACGCACGGCAGGGGCGAGCCATGTGTGAACCATGTGCTTACTGAAGGATCGAACGGCTAGCCCGGATATTTCATCAGGACGCGGAAACCGCGTAACCCCGAAGCCAAAGTGTCCTGCGCAGCAATCATCTCGAAAGCGTTTGCTGGTGTGCATCTGCAAGCAATACGGGGGTGGCCTGGTGAAATATCCGGGCTAGCCCTTTCGAGGAGTACGTCCGATGTCTACCGCTCGCGGTTCTGCCGTACCCACGCCACTGATCGAGAACGACCGCGTCATCGTCACCGAGTGGCGCTTCGCGCCCGGGGCGCAAACCGGCTGGCATGTGCACGGCTACGATTACGTGGTCGTGCCGCAGACCGATGGACGCCTGCTGCTGGAGACGAAGGAGGGCGACCGTCACGCCGAGCTGCGCGCAGGCCAGCCGTATTTCCGCAACGCCGGCGTAGAGCACAACGTGGTCAACGCGAACGCGTACGAGTTCGTCTTCATCGAGGTGGAGCTGAAGCCCGTGCGCTGACGCATTCTCCAACGGAGGAGCTGCAATGACACATTCGAAGGCGAAGAGCCCGGAAACCGAGGGAGCATGGAGCCGGCGCGAGTTCATGGCAGGCGTGCTTGCCGGGGGGTTCGCCCTAGCGGTGCAACCAGTCTCCGCGGGAACGATCATCACCGATACCAAGGGCCTGATCGACGGGCAGGTGGAGCTGCCCACCGGGGACCGCCCGATCCCGGCTTACCATGCGTTCCCCGAGACCGGCGGGCCGTTCCCCGTGGTGGTCGTCGTGCACGAGATCTTCGGCGTGCACGAGCACATCCGCGACGTCTGCCGGCGGCTGGCGAAGGTCGGCTACTTCGCTGTCGCCCCGGAGCTGTTCGTGCGGCAGGGCGACGTGTCCCAGCTCCCCGATATCCAGCAGATCATCAAAGGCGTGGTAAGCAAGGTGCCGGATGCTCAGGTGATGAGCGACCTCGACGCCGCGCTGGGATGGTGCGAATCGCACGGCCGGGCCGATGCCCGGTCGGCCGGTATCACGGGCTTCTGCTGGGGTGGGCGCATCGTCTGGCTGTACGCTGCGCATAACCCGAAACTGAAGGCGGGAGTGGCCTGGTACGGCCGTCTGGCGGGGCCGTCCGACGAGCTGCGGCCACGCCACCCGATCGACGTGGCAGCCGTGCTCAGCGTGCCCGTTCTCGGGTTGTACGGCGGCGCCGACACGGGCATTCCGCTGGACTCGGTGCAGAAGATGCGCGACGTGCTGAAGAAGGGCGGGAGCGGATCGGAGATCTCGGTGTACGACGCCGCACCGCACGCCTTCTTCGCGGACTACCGGGCCAGCTATCGCAAAGCCGCCGCCAACGAGGCCTGGAAGCGCCTGCTTGCGTGGTTCAAGACCCACGGCGTCGAAGCGCCTGGGGTGGTCAGCCGGCTTCAGGCCCGGTGAGGCGACTACGCCCAACGCAGAAACGCTGATACCGCAGAGTCCGCAGAGTCCACAGAGAACTTCCGGGAGGACCCGTTCGCAATGTTGTCGTCCACCAAGGTCGTCCGCTGGGCTGCGTTGTGCGGGGTATGCCTGAGCGCCGCTGCGCTCGCCGACGAAGGCCTGATAGGGGTGCTGCCGCAGGACATTGCATGGACCCAGCGGCGCGCCTCACCCGATGTGTTCCACGCAGGTATCTATGGTGACCCGGCCAAACCGAGGCCCTATGCATTTCGCATTCGCGCGCAAGCCGGCCATCGGCTCGCCCCTCACACCCACCCCGACGAGCGCACCGTCACTATCCTGTCGGGGACCTACTGGTCGGGGGTAGGCGAGACCTTCGACGACAGCAAGCTGCGGGCTTTTCCGGCCGGCAGCTTCTACGTCATTCCTGCGGGGGTGCCGCACTACAGTGCAGTGCTCGAGGGTGAGGTCGAGTTCCAAGAGGGCGGCGTGGGGCCCAGCTCGCACGATCTGGTAACGCCCGCCGGGCCTTAGCTTTGGCTCGAAGCGAGATCCACCCGGAAAACCACATCAACCGCGGTTAAGGAACATCTGATGGATTGTCATCCCCGCGCAGGCGGGGATCCAGAAGTGCTTGAGTAGCCTGGGTTCCCGCCTCCGCGGGAACGACAATACAGGATTGATCAGACTCTCGTTACTGGCGTTTCTCACTCGCCCAGCGGCGCCGCGCGCAGCTGCTTCTCCAGCTCGGCGAGGATCGCCTGCAGCGCCTGGCTGAGACCAGCTGCGAGCGACATGGCGGATGCGTCCGGTATCGGGACCGACTGGCTGAGCTGCTGCGCGAACAGCACTTCGTTGCCCTGCTGCCCGTCGCGGGCCACGTAGAACTGGACGGAGAGGACGGCGCGCGCCTGCTGCGCGTCGCGCAAGTCGCCGTACATCTCGGTGACCAGTCCATCGAGCTGCAGGGCGCCGCGGCGACCGGTGCCGGCGGCCGGCCGCACGCTGTCGAACAGACCTGCGCTCTGCAGCCACTCCAGTACGCGCTGAGTGACGATGTCGCGCGGTGCGACGAAGAACGCGTTGTAGAAGTCGGACTCGTAGCGGTATTCGTCGAACCGGTACACCATGCCCTTGCTTGCAAAGGGTTCCGCCACCCGGAAGGCCGCTACGAACAGCGTGCCGCGGTGGGATGGCGCCTCCAGGCTCGGTGCGCGGCTCGCCTCCAGCAGGTACGAGTGCTTGACGGGGTTGGGCGGATTGAACGTGCAGGCCTGCAGCGAGAGGACCAGCGCCAGCGTCGCGGCGCTGGAGGCAGATCGACGCAATGCGTGCACGAGAACCGTCATTTGCGCGCAGCCGCAGGCCGCTCCAGGGGTTTGGGCGGCTGGCCGAACAGCACAGCAGACGGGTTGCGGCGCAGCTCGTCGGACAGCGTGCGCAGGCTCTCGGTCGTGTGACGCAGGTCATCGAGGATCACCGGCAGGTCCGATTCTGGTGCGGCAAGCGCTCGGTCCAGTCGCGCCACCGCGCGGTCCACGCCGTCCAGCGACTGGCGCAGACGCACGACGCTGCGCGTGATCTCCTCGCCGTCGATCGCGTTCACCGTCTTGCGCGCAGCCGCCATGGTCTGACCGATCTCGCCAGGAATCGCGGCCCAGCCGGGATTGGCGAGTAGCTGCTGCAGCTGCCGGTTGGTCTGGCGCAGCTCCGCGACCAGCCCATTCGCGTTGTTCGACAGCTTCTCCGCTTCGAGCTTCTGCAACGTGCGCGTGACACCCGAGATCATGCCGTTGAGATTCACGAGCAGCTCGTCCAGATTGGCGCGGTCCAGCTTGCGCATCAGCGCCTCGGCGCCGCTCACGAGCTGGCCTACCGCGCTGCGTGCGGAGGGAATATACAGCTGCTCGGGCGTCCAGTCGATGCTCAGCGCCGGATTGCGCTTGGGGTCCACGTAATCGAGCTCGAGGTAGTAGGTGCCGGTGAGCCCCTGAGCGGCCATCTGCACGCGCAGGCCGTTATCGACCATGGCCTGGATGATCTGGGGGTCGATGGCGCGAGTGCCGCCGCTGAGCTGCTCGGGCTGGATGACGCCCTCGACCATCACGTACTGGCGGCGCTGCTGAGAGGGTTTGTCCTGCTCGTACTCGGTGTAGGTGAAGCCGATGCGGCTGATCTGCCCGATGGTCACGCCGCGGTACTTGATCGCCGAGCCTACGTCGATGCCCTGCACCGATTCGTCGAAATAGGTCTCCATCACGACTTTGGGCTGCAGCCACCGGCCGGCGCCGAGGGCCACCGCGAGCACCACGGCAATGGCGATCGCGCCGAGCACGAACAGGCCGATACGGAAGTAGCTCGCGCGACTGGTCATACTTCGGTTGCCGGTTCGGGCTCGCGATTGAAGAACTGCCGCACCCGCGGGTTGCCGCTGGTGTCGCGCAAGGTTTGCGGATGGCCTTCGGCGATGATGCCCTGGGCCTGCCTGTCGAGCATGATGACCCGATCCGCGATGGTGAAGATGCTGGGCAGCTCGTGGGTCACCACCACGAAAGTCACGCCCAGATTGCGCTTCAGGCGCAGGATGAGCTGGTCCAGACCCGCCGAGGTGATCGGGTCCAGACCAGCGGATGGCTCGTCCAGGAACAGGATGTCGGGGTCGAGCGCCATGGCACGGGCGATAGCCACGCGCTTTTGCATGCCGCCGGACAGCTCCCCGGGCAGCAGGTCTGCGGAGCCTGCCAGTTGCACCAGCTTGAGCTTGGTGTGTGCGATCAGGTTCATGGCCTCCAGGGGCAGGTCCGTATATTCCTCCAGAGGCAGGCGGATATTCTCCAGCACCGACATCGATCCGAACAGCGCCCCGTGCTGGTACATGACACCGATTCTGCGCAACAGCTCACGCCGCCGCTCTCCGGCGGCCGAGACGATGTCTTCGCCGTCCACGATGATGCTGCCGCGCATCGGCTGCAGCAGCCCGATCATGTGCTTGAGCAGCGTGCTCTTGCCGCAACCGGAGCCGCCAAGTATGACGAAGACCTCGCCCGCGTGCACGTCGAAGGAGACATCGCGCAGCACGACGCTCTGGTCGTAACCCACCGTGACGCCCTGTACGCGGATGACGGCCTGGCCGGCTGCAGCCTGTGTGCTCATATGTCGAGATAATAGTAGACCAGCGCGAAGATGCCGTCCGCCACGACGATCAGCACGATCGCCGTCACCACCGCGCTGGTGGCCGAGAGTCCGACGGCCGCCGCGCCGCTGCGCGTCTGCAGTCCCCGCAGGCACCCGGTGCAAGCCACGATTACCCCGAACACGAAAGTCTTGGCCATGCCGCCGAGGAAGTCGGTGAGCGTGACGAAGGAGAACAGTTCCTTGCGGTACAGGGCGAAGGGGATATCGAAGCCCAGCAGCACCAGCCCCCCACCGACCAGGCCGATCAGGATCGCGTACAGGGTCAGCAGCGGCGTCATGGTCACCGCGGCGAGCAGGCGCGGCACCACCAGGAAGCGCACCGGGTCCAGCCCCATCGTGGTGAGGGCATCGATCTCTTCGTTGACCTTCATGGTGCCGATCTCGGCTGCGAAGGCGGCGCCGGTACGGCCTGCGAGCAAGATCGCAGTAATCAGGGCGCCCAGCTCGCGTATCAGTCCGATGCCCAGCAGGTCCGCCACCAGGATCTCCGCCCCGAAGTTGCGCAGCGCGACCGCGGACTGGAAGGCGACGATGACACCGATCAGAAAGCCGACCAGCGAGACGATCGGCAGCCCCTCGACACCGATGCGCTGCGCCACCAGGAGCGTATCGCCCCAGCGCACCTGTCCCGGGTGCGCGATCGTACGCGCTACGCCCGCGGCCGCTTCGCCGATGAATGCGACGGCAGCGTAGAGGTCGCGCAGAAGCTGGATGGCTGCACGCCCCAGCCGCTCCGCGAGCGGGCGGGGCGCGGGGGGTCGGTGATGGCGCTCCCGGAACTCGGCCGGGTCGAACTGGGCGAGCAGCGTCTGATACTGCGGCTGCAGATGCTTTACGGTGACCGTGGCCCCCACGGGGCGTTGCTGACGGAGGAGGTCCACCAGCATGGCGATACCGGACCCGTCGCAGTAGGTCACGCGTGCCGCGTCTATGACCACCGGGTCGCGCGCAAACCGGGCCAGCGCGGCGCGCGCGGTCTGCCACACCGGCCCGATGGAATGGAGATCCAGGCGCCCGGACAACTCCAGGCGGGCAGGCTGGTCGGCTGACGGGGCCACGGGTGTAAGCTGTGCCGGTGGCCCGGGCGGTGGCATGGTCATGGTTCCGAGGTTCCCGGCGACTAGTCTTCAGGCCACTGTAGGCGAGAGGATGCCTGCGCCGATGGCCCCTGTCGAGCATGGCGCGGGCGTCCGGGGTCATCCAGAGTCAGCGTCGTGCGGTGCTGGGAACGGAATATTACCGCGGTGACCTGAGTTTCCCCGGATGAATCGTTCGGGCTAGAATTCCTGCGCACTGTCTGATGTTCTGATCGTCCCTCGTCCCCTCTGCCATGCCAGACGTCGCCGCCCTACGCCTCAAGGCGTTCTCGATCAAGCTCGGCCTGCGCCGCGTCGCGGCGTTCTACCATCAGTTGCGCGCAGCGCGGCTGCTCGACAGCGTGCCCCAGGCTGCCGAACTGGCGGCCACGCCGCAGTTGAGCGTGATCTTCGACGAGCTCAAGAGCCTGCACGCCCGCCTCGAGTCGGCCTTGTTCGACGAGATGACACGGCTCGCGGTGGACGCCGGGCAGACGGTGCACGACTACGTGCGCGTCCACTATGGCTTCGGCCCGGGCGATACCATCAAGCTCGCCTACCCGCAGGTCGGGCAGGTGCAGTTGCGGGTGACCAAGGTCTTTCTGCAATCGGGCACCGACAGCGACATCCGCGTCGACGCCAGTTTTCTGCAGCCCGGCGGCAGCTCCGGCAGCCGCTGGGACATCTATATGAAGGGGCCTGGCGAGTTCCAGCTCGACAAGACCCAGCGCCGCGAGGGCGCCGGGCCATAAGCCGGCCGGCGCCCCAGGGTCGCGGCATCCGACCGGCCCGCAGCGACGTATCTGGACAGGGTGTTCCGACCCGTAAGGGTGGCGGTTCCTGTCCGACCAACACTTGGGGCCGCCTGGGGTGATCCCGGTGGCGGTTGGGTAAGCTGTATAGTGAACCCGTCGATCTGAATCCGGTCTGAGCATGGGCATCGAACGCCCACGCTTGCGCGGTCGTCGTGACTACGCTGCACGTCGCGCCTCATGCGCCCCGGGATGTGCGCACTCCTCGAGAGGTTGAAATGTCCAGACTGTTGCTCGTTGCCTGCCTGCTGTGCCTGACCGTGCTGGCTGCCCCCGCCCGGGCGATGACCGTGAGCGAGGTGATGCCGTGCCGGCCGAACATGCCCAAGCAAGTCCAGACCCTCCCAGGCATGTTTCGGGTGCACGTGGTGTGCGATCACGTCTTGTTCGAGATCCCTCCCGAGATGCTCGGCCGGGCCATGCTTGCCAATGTCGAGTTCGCGGCGCTGTCCACCGGGACGGACTACGTGGCCCCGGGGTCGGTGGCATATAGCGGCGTCGTGCGGTGGGTGCGGCGCGGGAACAAGGTCTACATGGAGTCGGTGAAGTACGACATGTGGGCCGAGAACGCGCCCAGCCTGCAGCGTGGCGTCGAGGCCGCCAGCCTGGGCACCGTGATCAAGGCCTTCGAGGCCGTCGGCGAGGGCAAGGATGGCGCGCCGATCATCGAAGTTACGCCAATGTTTACCTCGGAGGTGCCCACCGGCTTTGCCGCGGAGTTCAGGCGCCACTTCCGCATGCAGGGCATCGACGGCGCGCGCTCCTACATCGAAGACGTGAAGTCGCTCCCGAACAACGTCGGGATACGCTTTCATCAGACCTGGACTCCCGATCCGGCCGAGGTGATTCGCTCGGCGGGGGGCGACGACCCGATCCCAGGTGCGCTCGGCTTCATCTTTCACTTCAGCCTCTACCTGCTCCCCGAGGAGCCGATGCGGGGGCGCTACTGGGACCCTCGCGTCGGCTACTTCGCCAGTTACTTCCGCGACTACGGCACACGCCAGCACGGCGGGGTGACCCGCGGCTTTATCCAGCGCTATCGCCTGGAGAAAATGGATCCGAAGGCCGAGGTTTCGGAGCCGGTCAAGCCGATCGTGTTCTATCTCAGCGACGAGGTGCCGGAGAAGTGGCGGCCTTATCTCAAGCAGGCGGTGGAGGCGTGGCAGCCGGTGTTCGAGAACGCCGGCTTCAAGAATGCGATTCTCGCGCGCGATGCGCCGACTAAGGAGCAGGACCCGACCTGGGATCCCGAGGACGTGCGCTACAACGTGATCCGCTGGACACCTAGCGGCCGGCAAAACGCCATGGGCCCCGCGGTGGTCGACCCGCGCAGCGGCGAGGTGATCTCATCGCACGCGATCTTCTGGCACGACGTGCTCAGGCTCGCGGAGACCTGGTACTTCACGCAGGCCGCGGCCAGCGATCCGCGCGCCCATAAGCTGCCGCTGCCCGAGGATCTGATGGGCGAGCTGCTGCGCTACGTAGCTGCCCACGAGATCGGCCACGCGCTGGGGCTGCGCCACAACTTCAAGGCGTCGGCGGCGGTGAGCGCAGCGCAGCTGCGCGACCCGAATTGGACGGCGAAATGGGGCACGTCAGCATCCATCATGAGCTACGCCCGCTTCAACTACGTCGCGCAGCCGGGCGACAAGGTCAGCCTCATTCCGAAGTTCGGGCCATACGACTACTTCGCCATCGACTGGGGCTACCGCGAATACCACAGCGAGATGAGCTGCGACGACGAGTGGCCGATGCTGGACGCGCTGGCGGCGAAGCAGGCCGAGGACCCGATGCTGCGTTTCGGCGGCGAGGACGAATCCGCAAGCGTGGACTCCAGCGTGTCCACCAACGTGCTCGGCTCCGACCCGATCGAGTCGGCGGAGCTGGGCTTGCGCAACATCGATCGCATCGCGAAGCTGCTGATACCCGCCACCACCCGGAAAGGCGAGGGCTACGACATGCTGGCGGAAAAGTACGCTGCCGTCATCATGCAGCGCCACCGCGAGCTGACTTATGTCGCCAAGCTGGTCGGAGGCGTGGACGAGACCCGCTACCAGGCTGGTCGCGGCGGTGCGCCCTACACGCCGGTGCCGCCCGAGCGCCAGCGGCAGGCGATACGCTTTCTCGTGGAGCACGGCTTCTCCGCGCCGCCTGCCCTGGTGGACGCGGAAATACTGCGCCGCATTACACCCAGCGGGGGAACGTCGGCGCTGAAGGGTTCGAGCACGGACCTGATGCGCAGGCTGGTGGATCCGGACGTGTTTCAGCGGATGGCGGAAGCCAGCGCTGGCGCCGAACGCAAGTATGTCGGCGTCGACCTGTTGACCGACTTGAACGACGGGCTGTTTAGCGAGCTTGACGCGGACGGCCCGAAGGTCAGCTTGTACCGCCGGGATCTGCAGCGCAACTACATCACCGTGCTGCTGGCTGCGACGGGCGCCGTCAGCGATCCGGGCGGTGCCGGCCGGGGCATCGAGGCAGAAACGGCGTATGTGGATTCGGGTTCCATGCCGGTGTCGAAGGCGCGCGCGAAGCCCAGCCGTGACTTCTACTCGCCGCTGGCAGACGTCGACGAACAGTTCCGCAGCGGCCGCGGCCGGCCCAGTGAGTTCCGCTCGTCGCTGCGCGCCGGCGTCGCTCATCTGTACAAGAAGATCGATGCAGCGATCCAGAAGACCGAGGATCCCGAGACGCTGGTGCACCTGCGCGAGCTGCGCTCGGAGCTCGGCCAGGTTCCGTAGGACGCACTGACAACAGCCAGAACGTAGAGAAGCGTAGCAAGAGCTGAACCATGGAGGACACGGTGGAAAGCCTTGTTCTTGTTACTGGGCCATGATGCTCGCCGCGCATCTTCACTGCCCGTCGCGCGTACAGGCGCAACAGTGGTCGTCCTCCGTGTCCACCGTGTCCTCCGTGGCTCAATTTCACTGCGTTCCTCTGTACCTCCGCGCCTCTGCGGTTCCAGGGTTCAGTGCCGTAGCCGTCACTGATACCGGAGGGCCTCGATCGGCTTGAGATTGGCGGCCTTCCGGGCAGGATAGAAGCCGAAGAACACGCCGACCCCGGCCGCCACAGCGAACGCCAGCAGCACCGAAGCCCCGGTGACCACCACATAGGTGTCGGTCGTCTGCGCCGCCGCCAGCGCCCCGCCCACACCCAGCAGCACTCCGATCAGGCAGCCCACTACGGACACGATGATCGCCTCGAGCAGGAACTGCAGGAGGATGTCGCGGCGGCGGGCGCCGATGGCCATGCGGATGCCGATCTCGCGCGTGCGCTCGGTGACCGATACCAGCATGATGTTCATGATGCCGATGCCGCCCACCACCAGCGACACGGAAGCTACTGCGCCCAGCAGGAGCGACATCACCCGGGTGGTCTGCGCCTGCACGTCGGCAGCGGCAGACAGGTTACGGATGGTGAAGTCCAGCTCGCCTTCCTGCGGGATGCGGTGGCGTTCCTTGAGCAGCTGCGTCATCTCGCGCTCGGTGCGGCCCATCAGCTGCTCCGAGACGCCCTGCACCAGCATGAAGCGCACGCTGCCGGGGAACTGCGTTCCGTAGAGCTTGCGCTGTGCCGTGGTCAGCGGAACCAGCACGGTGTCGTCCTGGTCGCGCCCGTCGAAGCTCTGCCCCTTGCGGGCCAGCACGCCGACGACCAGATAGGGGCTGTTGCGGATGCGGATGGTTTGACCGACCGGGTCTTCGCCGCGGAACAGCTCGCGCACTATGGTCTGTCCTACCACCGCGACGCGAGCGAGCGAGCGCATATCGGTATCGGTGAACGGCTGGCCGCGCTCGAGGCGCCAGCTGCGCACCTCGAAGTAGCTGGGCGTCACCCCGGAGACCTGCGAGTTCCAGTTGTTGGCGCCGTAGACGAGCTGGGCCGAACCGGGGTGTACGGGAGCCGCGCCGGCTACCGTGGGCAGCTCGGCGAGCGCCTCCGCATCGGCGACGGTCAACGTCGGCGCACTGCCGCCGCCCGAGCGCACCCCGCCGGCGGAGGTGAACCCGGACAGGACGATGAACAGATTGCTGCCCAGCGTGGCGATGGTCTGCTTCACCACGAACTGGGCGCCCTGGCCGATGGCGAGCATCATGATCACCGCGCCCACGCCGATCATCATGCCGAGCATGGTGAGGAAGGTGCGCAGCTTGTTCGCCGCCATCGCGCGCAGCGCTTCGCGCAGGAGGTTACCGATCATGCTTTTTCGAACTGAAAAAGCTGAACCACGGAGGACACGGTGGACACGGAGGAACTGCAACTTCGATTTCGTCGGTCACCGACATGTGATGCCTGAGAAACAATGGCTGCATTCCTTCCCTCTCCAGGGGGAAGGCCGGGATGGGGGAGCATGGACGACGAGCCGCAGCATCCGGGGCTCGACCCCACCCCGAGCCTCCCGCCTTCCAGGCGGAGGGAGCGAGGGGATCTGGTGAGCCTCTTGCACATCTCGAAGGGTTCTCCTCCGTGTCCACCGTGTCCTCCGTGGTTCAATGTTTTCAAGGTCTCAGGTCGATGCCGCGGCGAGTGCCGGGAACTGAGCGGTCGGGCCGTCGAAATCGATCCGCCCGTCCACGAAGTGCACCAGGCGCTGGGCGAAGCGCGCGACGTCCGCCTCGTGGGTGACGAGCACGACGGTGATGCCCTCGGCACTGTTGAGCTGCGCAAACAGCTCCATGATGTCGCGGCTGGTGGTGGTGTCGAGGTTGCCGGTGGGCTCGTCGGCGAGCAGCAGTCGTGGACGGTTGACCAGCGCGCGCGCGATGGCAACGCGCTGCTGCTGCCCGCCCGAGATCTGGCTGGGGTGGCGCTGGGCCTGACCTTCCAGCCCCACGCGCGCGAGCAGCCGCCGCGCCTGCCTTTCCCGCTCGCGTTTCGACACCCCCGCGTACACTAGCGGCAGCGCTACGTTGTCCACCAGGCTGGCGCGCGGCAGCAGATTGAAGCCCTGGAACACGAACCCGATGAAGCGATTGCGCAGACCAGCCAGCTGGTCGGAGGTGAGCAGCGAGGTGTCGTGTCCTTCCAGCCGGTAAGTGCCTGCAGTGGGCACATCCAGACATCCCAGGATGTTCATAAAGGTCGACTTGCCCGAGCCCGATGGGCCCATGATGCAGACGAACTCGCCGGCATCGATACGCAGGCTGACGTCCTTTAGCACTGGATGGGCGCCGGCCTCGGTGTCGTACTGCTTGTACAGGCCGTGCACCTCGACGACCGCGGCGGGCGTCGCATCGAGCACCGTTCGGGCTTCGCGACGGCGCAGCAGGCTCACAGGGCACGGATGCGGAAGGGCTGCTGCGGGCTGCTCGGCTCGGCCGCAGGCTGCTTGTCCTGCACCACCACTGCGTCGCCGGCTTTGAGCTCGCCGCCGGTGATCTCGGTGGAGCGGCCGTCCGAGATCCCGGTCTGCACGGGCACGCTCACCAGTTCGTTGCCGCGCACGACGTACACGGTGCTGCCGGCGTTCGGCGCGCGCCGCGTCCGTGCGGCCTCGGCAGTGCGAGTCTCCCCGCGTGCGTTGTTGCCTCCTCCCGCGCGATCTCGATCGGCGCTTTCGGGCCGGAAGCGCAAGGCGGCGTTGGGCACCAGCAGGGCGCTGTCGCGCTGCTCGATGACGAAGCTGACGTAGGCCGTCATGCCCGGCAGCAGGACCAGATCGGGGTTGCTGACGGCTACCACCACGTTGTACGTGACGACATTCTGCTGCGTGGTCGGATTCAGCCGGACCTGTCGGACCTTGCCCTCGAAGCGGCGGCCGGGAAACGCGTCCACCGTGAAGCGCGCGTTCTGGCCTTCGGTGATGCGGCCGATGTCCGCCTCCGCCACGCTGGTGTCGATCTGCATGGACGCGAGATCCTGCGCGATCTGGAACAGGGTGGGTGTCTGGAAGCTGGCCGCCACGGTCTGACCGACATCCACCTGGCGCGACACGACAACGCCGGAAACCGGCGAGCGGATGCGGCTGTACCCGAGGTTGGCGAGGTCGCGCTCGAGCTTGGCGCGCGCCGCCTGCAGCCGCGCCTGCGCTCCTTCGCGCGTCTGCACCGCTTTGTCCATCTCCTGGCGTGAGACGTACTCCTGATCGAACAGCTCGCGAAGCCGCCCCTCATCGCTGCGTGCCAGGCGCAGGTCGGCTTCGGCGCTGGCCAGCTCCCCGCGGGTCTGCTCGACCGCGGCTTGCAGCGTGGTCGGGTCCAGCTCGAGCAGCAACTGTCCTGCCTTCACCTGATCGTTGAAATCGGCGTGCAGGCGCTTGACGGTGCCGGAAACCTGAGTGCCGACATTGACCAGCGTTACCGGGTTGAGCGTGCCGTTGGCCGTCACCGTCTGGGTCAGCTCTCCGTAGGACACCTCCTCGACCTCGTAGCGCTCGGCGATGGGCGGCTGCGAGCGGTCCTTCCACCAGAACCAGCCGGTGCCCGCCGCAGCGATTACCGCCACCAGGATCGCCACGCGCACCAGATTTCCTGTCAGCCTGCTCATCGTGCAGCGCCGTCCGGCTGAGGCGGCGAGCGCTCGGCGAGCAGCGCAGGATCCAGCACACCGATGGCGCGGGCCAGCGTGACCTTGGCCAGGTTCCAGAGGTAGCGTGCCTGGATTCGCTGGAGGTTTGCGCCCGCTAGCGCGCTCTGTGCATTCAGAAGGTCGATGATGGTTCCCACGCCGGCCCGATAGCGGGCGAGCGCGGCGTTGTAGGACTCCTGCGCGCTCGCCACCAGCTCCTCGGTGGTGGTCAGCGACTGGCCCTGCGTCTGCAGGTCTTGGTAGGCGCGCCACACGTCCAGGCTGACGTCGGTGGCGAGGCGGTCGCGGCTCGCTGTCTGTAATTCCAACTGCTCGCGCGCCTGCAGGATTTGGTAGCTGCTGCGGTACCCGGTGAACAGCGGGATGCGCACCTGCAGCCCTATGCTGCCGGTGCCCGGATCCAGTCCGGGTGCAGTCGCGGTCGCGCCCAGCCCTGCGAACAGTGATACGGTGGGCTTGCCCGCCGACTCCTGCACCTTGATGCTGGATTCCGCGGCACGCACCTGCGCCTGGGCTGCCGCGAGGTCGGGCCGCTGCGTACGCGCCAGCTCGATGAGCTGCGACACCGCACGCTCGCCGACCTGGCGGGCTTCCAGGTCGGGCGGGGGCGCGATGGCCAGCGGTTGCTCGGCGGAAAGGCCGAGCGTGTTGGCGAGCACGCCGCGCGCAGTCGCGGCGTCGCCCTGCGCCTGCGTGCGGTTGAGCTGCGACTGCGAGTACGCCGTCTGCGCCTGCAGCACGTCCGCACGTGTCGCGGTGCCGGCACGCTGGCGTGCACGGGTCGCCTCGAGGCTGGTGAGGCTGGCCTTCTCGGCGGCGAGTACGGACAACACGGCCTCCTGCGCGGCATACAGCTGGTAATACGCCTGCACCGCATTCAGCAGGACACTCTGCAGCGTCGCGTTATGGGTCCAGTCCGCGGCCAGAAGCGACTGGCGCGCCTGCTCGAGCGCCGCGTTCCGGCCGCCGAAGTCGAACAGGAGATAGTTGAAGGTGAGTGCTCCGTCGAGGTCGGTCTGGCCGCCCGCGGACGGCGTGTTGCGAGTCTCGGTGCGCTGGAGCACTACCGCGGCGTCTATGCTGGGCAGATAGTCGGCGCGAGCCACGCCCACCTGCGCGGCCTGGACCTTGGCATTGGCCCAGGATTCCCGGGTCTGCGGGTTGTTGCACAGCGCGAGGTCGACCGCGTCGGCCAGCCGCAACGGCTCGGGCACCGAAACGGGCGCGGCGCAGGTTGCACGAGCGCCTTCCCAGAAGCTGGAAGGGGCGGCCGGCCGCAGGCGCTGCACATCGAATGGGTCGCGGTTCTGCTGTGCGTGGCCCTGCTGACCTGGGCCGGCGAGGACGAGCAGCAGTGCGAACGGCACGGCCTGATGGCGCAGGGCCTGACTGGGGAGTGTAAGAAGGTGCACGGATGTCGGTTCGGTCGCGCCAACCGGCACGGAATCATACCCTGCGACCGGATTTCACGGCGTTGGTTGCACGGCGGGGGCTGAATGCGGCGTGCGCCCCGTGTCTACCCTGCAACGATCGCGCACAGCGATGTCCCGGCAATGTCCTGGGCGTAAAGAATTGTGAAGGGCCCGGCCACCGTCGGGCGTGCCAGAACGACAATGGCCCCGCTCGGGGGCCATTGGCTAGCCGGAGCAGCGTCGGCAAGCGATCATCGTCCGGTCCATTGCGGCGGACGCCGCTCGATGAAGGCATCGATGCCCTCGCCGGCATCCGCTGCCATCATGTTGCAGGCCATGGTCTCGGCTGCATAGTCGTAGGCGGCCTCCAGCCCCATCTCGAGCTGCTTGTAGAACATGCGCTTGCCGATGGACACCGCCATCGAGGACTTCGCGATGATGCGCTGGGCCAGCTCGCCGACGGCCTGGTCGAGCTGGCCGCCGGTCACCACGCTGTTCACCAGCCCGTAATCCTTGGCGGTGGATGCATCGACGAACTCTCCGGTGAGCAGCATCTCCATCGCCTGCTTGCGCAGCACGTTGCGCCCCAATGGCACGCTGGGCGTGGAGCAGAACAGGCCCACGTTGATCCCCGATACCGCAAACTTCGCGCTGTCCGATGCAACCGCAAGATCGCATTGCGCGACGAGCTGACAGCCGGCTGCGGTGGCGATGCCGTGCACGCGTGCGATGACCGGCTGCGGGATACGCGTGAGCGTCAGCATCATCTTGCTGCACTGTGCGAACAGCTTCTGATAGTAGGCCTTGCTGGGGCTGGCCCGCATCTGCTTGAGGTCGTGTCCGGCGCAGAAGGCCGCGCCTGCGCCGGCGATCACCACCACGCGCACGGACTCGTCCTGCTCGATAGCCTCCAGGGCGCTCTGCAGCTCGGCCAGCAGCTCCTCCGACAGCGCGTTGTACTGCTTGGGGCGGTTGAGCGTGAGCGTGGCCACGCCGCGCACATCGTTGCGCACGAGAATGCGTTCTTCGGTTGCCGTGGCCAGGCCGGTGGGGGCGTTCATCGTCGGGCTCCTTGCTCGAAGCGGGCTTCGCTGCGCCTATTATAGGCGGCCTTCCCGGTTTTGCCGGAGGATCGCTAGAATGGGCACCCATGACAACCGGCATTCTCACCGAGACGTTTGCCTACGGGCATGCGGCCGCCTCCGCCTGGCGCATGGCCGCGGAGGCGTGCCTCGCCCAGTGCGGCAGCGGTGTGCGCACCGCCACCCTCGGGTTCGTCTACGCCACCGATTCGTTCGCCGACAGCTTCGGCGAGATGGTGGATTTCCTGCGCCGGCGCACCGGTATCCCGCACTGGGTGGGAACCGTGGGGCTGGGCATCTGCGCCACCGGCCGGGAGTATCTCGACGAGGGCGCGCTCGCGGTGATGTGCTGCAGCTTCGACGACAGCGCCTTCCGGGTGCTGCCGGCCCTGCACGCGCCGCGCGACGTGGCGCAGGCGCGGCTCGAGTGGGGCAACCACGCCGCCAGCTTCGCGGTGCTGCACGCCGACCCGTCGAGCCGCTCCCTGTTGTCGCTGCTGCGCGAACTGGCGGCGCGCACCGAGAGCGGCTTCGTAGTTGGTGGCCTGACCAGCTCGCGCGGCCGCAGCGCCCAATACGCCGACGGCCCGACGGAGGGCGGTCTCTCGGGGGTGCTGTTCTCGGAGGAGGTGGTGATCGCAACCCGGCTCACCCAGGGCTGCTCACCCATCGGTCCGCGCCACCGGGTGACCGAGGTGCGCCACAACGTCCTGATCGAGCTCGACGGCCGCCCGGCACTCGAAGTGCTGCGTGAGGACATCGGACCGCAGCTGTCGGGCAGCAGCCTGCCTGCAGTGGGTGGCACCATCTTCGCCGGCCTGCCCATCGAGGGTAGCGACACCGGCGACTATGTGGTGCGCAACCTCGTAGGCATCGATCCCGTGCACAAGCTGGTCGCCATCGGCGAGCCGGTGAAGCTGGGCGGCCAGGTTCTGTTCTGCAAGCGCGACCGCGGTACCGCCAGCGACGACCTCGATCGCATGCTTGCCAGCATCAAGGCCGGGCTGTACCGCCCGCCGCGCGGCGCTCTGTACTTCTCCTGCCTGGGACGCGGTGCCGCCCTGTTCGGGGACGATTCGCAGGAGCTGCGCATGATCCGCGACGGGCTCGGCGACGTGCCCCTGGTGGGCTTTTTCTGCAACGGAGAGATCTCCCACAACCGCTTGTACGGCTACACGGGCGTGCTCACGCTGTTCCTCTAAGAGCGAAACGATGAGCTGGCGCAGCCTCGGGTTCACCGGCCTCGACCTGGTGGCCATCCTGTGGTTCTTCCTGTGGTGGATCGGCTACTCGCGCTTCGCCGAATGGCGCGCGAAGCGGGTGCCCAGCCTGCTTTCGGTGATGGCCCAGTACCGGCGCGACTGGTGGGTGCGCATCATCGAGCGGGAGCTGCGCATGATCGACACCTCGATCATCGCCAACCTGTCCAACAGCTCGACCTTCTTCGCCTCCACCACGCTGCTGATCCTCGGCGGCCTGCTCGCGCTGCTGGGCACCACCGAGAAAGTCGTGCAGGTTATGCAGGGTCTGCCGTTCAACGCCCGCGCCACCACAGCCGAGCTGTGGGAGATCAAGATCCTGCTGCTGGTGGCGATCTTCGTCTACGCATTTTTCAAGTTCAGCTGGTCGCTGCGCCAGTTCAACATGGCCTCGGTCCTGGTAGGCGCTGCGCCCAAGGTACCGCGTGACCCCGAGGACGAAGCCGACTACATCGATCGCGCGGCCAGCGTCAGTCACTTCGCTGCCGAGCAGTTCAACTACGGGCTGCGCGCGTACTACTTCGCTCTGGCTGCGCTGGCCTGGTTCCTGAACGGCTGGCTGTTCATGGCCGGCACCACCTGGGTGGTCCTGGTGCTCTACTGGCGCGAGTTCCGGTCGCAGACTTTGGAGCGCATCAGGCGGCCGCAATGAACAGGCCGAGCACGCATAGGAATCCGGGGGTCCAGACGGCCGAGCGCAGGGCAGCCCGGTCCGCCATGCATACCGAACAACCTGCAACCGAGCGCAGGCCACTGATCAGCCAAGACCGGAAACGACCATGCCAAGAGTGACCACAGCGCTTGCCGACCTCCTGCGCGCCTCCGCACAGTCCCGCCGCTACCCTTTCCTGGAGCGCGCTGCCTACTGGGAAGAGCGGCTCGGCTTGCACCTCAAGGACCTGGAGACCCTCCTGGATGCGCCGGCCGGCGGCGACATGCTGCCGCTTCCGGCCAAGGCCAAGCTGGAGATCGCGCCGCCGCGCAATGGCGAGGCGCCTGGCCGCACCAGTGACCTGTGCTTCGCAGGTGCCGCCGAGATCGCGGGACGCGTGCGCACGCGCGAGCTGTCCCCCTTCGAGGTGGCGCGCGCCTTCGTCGAGCGGGCCGATGCGCACCGCTCGCTGAACGCGTTCATCACGCTGCGGCCTGAGGCCGTGCTGCGCGAGGCACGCCAGCTCGAAGTACGCATCCAGGCGGGCGAGGATCTCGGTCCGCTCGCCGGCGTGCCGGTGGCGGTGAAGGATCTGATGCCCGTGACGGGCTATCCCATGACGTGTGGAACCAAGGCCATCGACCCGCAGGAGCAGCACCACGACGCCGAGGTGGTGGCGAGGCTGCGTGCCGCAGGCGCGCTGGTGATCGGCACCGCCAACCTGCACGAGCTCGCGTACGGTGTCACCAGTGCGAACGTGCACTTCGGCCCTGTGGCCAACCCGGTCGCGCCTGGTCGTGTCCCCGGCGGGTCGAGCGGAGGGTCGGCTGCCGCAGTCGCGGCAGGTCTGGCCACGATTGGCGTGGGCACCGACACCGGCGGCTCGATCCGCATCCCCGCCGCCTGCTGCGGGATCGTCGGCTTCAAGGGCAGCTACGATGCCGTCAGCCGCGAGGGGGTATGGCCGCTCGCCTTCACACTCGATCACATCGGGCCGCTTACCCGCAGCGTGGCCGATGCTGCGCTGGGCTTCGAGGTCATGGCCGGATTGCCGGCCGGCTGCATCAGCGCGAAGCAGGTCGACCGGCCGCACCTGGTGCGTCCGGCGAGCTTCTTCTTCGATCACGTTGAAGATACCGTGCGCAAGGCGGCGGAGGCGGCCATCGCCCGGCTCTCGGCCGCCGGCGGGCTGGTCGACGAACGCACTATCGAGGGCATCGAGTACGCACCCGCAGTGCAGTTCACCACCATTTGCACCGAGGCCTGCCAGGCCGACTGGGAGCTGCTGATGACCCGCCCAGAAGGCATCAGCCCCGACGTGCGCCTGCGCCTCGAGGTGGGGCAGTTCATCGCGGGTATCGACTACGTGAAGGCCCAGCGCCTGCGGCGCTGGCTGCGTGACAACATGCTCGCCGCGCTGGGCGACGCTCATGTGCTGATCACGCCGGCCATGTCGGTGAGCGTGCCCAGGGCGGGTCTGGCCACGCTAGACGTCGGCGGGCGCGTTCTGCCGATCCCCGCTGCCCTGACCCGTTTCTCGTCGCCGTTCAATTCCGCCGGGCTCCCCGCCATCAGCATCCCTGCGGGCCAGGATGACAACGGTCTGCCGGTGAACCTGCAACTGGTCGGCCGGCCCGGCGCGGATGCGACCGTGCTGGCGGTCGCGCGCTGGTGCGAGCGGGTGCTGGGGAGCTAGCGCCACCTCTCACCACGAAGGCACGAAGGCACGAAGAAAACCGGGAACGAGGCGCTATGAGGGCTTCCGGCGCTCGCCACCTATGCCATACGATGCCGTGCAACTAGCGTGTCTCTGTACTGGCGCTCGCGGGCAACCCCCGCGTCCCAAGCAGGCCTACGCGTGAGCACGACGCCCCGCTGGATCGTCATCGTCCTCCTGCTCGTCGTCGTGGCCGGCGTGGGGTGGTCGCTGCGCGAGGAGATCGGCGCACTTCGCTGGCTGTGGGAAGACCAGCAGCCGAGCGCGATCCGGGTCCAGCGCGACGAGGCCCACAGCCTGTTCGCGCGGGGCAACGCCCGGTTCGATGACAAGCGCTACGAGGAGGCGGCCGCGCTGTTCCGGCAGGCCGCTGCGCTGTACGGGCGTGTGATCGACGACCATAACCAGGCCGTCTCCCTGGAAAACTCCGGCTTGGCGGAGCACAACCTGCGGCGCTATCAGGAGGCGGCAGCGCACTATCGGCAGGCGCTCGCGCTCTATGACCGCCTGGGCGAGCATCGACGCGGTGCCGCCGTGAACGAACGGCTCGGCGAGATCTCGCGCGCGCTGTCCAGATACGAGGATGCCCGCGAGTTCTACCGGCAGGCCCGCGTCCGCCTGGACCCCGCCAGCGACCAGAAGGCGTTGGCACAGGTCGTACTGCTGCAGGGCGTGACCGAGGACCAGATGCATCGGCTCGATGCAGCGGCCGAGCTCTACTCCGAGGCTGCGGCCTTCGCCGTGGATGCGGGCGATCCCGCCCTGCTGGGGCGGATCGCGGAGGCGATGGCCCAGGTCGAGCGGCAGCGCCGGCGCCCGAGCGAGGCGCGCGTGCTCCTGGAGAATGCGCTGGGGCAGTACGGGGCCGCGGGTGATCGTCCGAGCCAGGACCGCGTGCGGGAACAGCTCGCGGAGCTCGACGCCGAGCAGGGGCGCAACGTCGAAGCGCGCGAGTGACCCCGGGAGCAGCCCATTGCGGTGTCTGCGACGGCGGTTGGGTGTACGCTCGCCCTTTCCGGCCGCACCGTACCTGCCGCGCGTGCTCGCACGCCGGCTCGCGCAGGCGGGGTTCGAAGTGACGCGTATCGACGTGATCCCGCTGCTGAACGCGCGCTACGACGCCGATGCCTACAGCGCTGGCCTCATCGACGTGATCCATAGCCTATACGCGCAAGCGGATCGGCGAGGGCGAAGCGGCCGCATGGGCTAAGGACCTGCGTGCGCTCGGTGCGCGCGGCGAATACTTCTTCAGCCTGAATCGGTATCTGTTCGTTGCGCGGCGGGAACCCGCCCGATGATCGACTGATCCTCGGGCGAAGGGGCTCGCGTGCCCACCGGTTTCGGTCCCGGGCCCGCAGGCGAGACAGGCGTGGGGCACAATACCGGCGTTGTCGGCTCGAGTCTTGCATGCCTGCCGAACTTGCGCCCCGCCCGGGCACATGATCCCGAGCGGACCATCCACCCATCGACAAGGAAGGTGGCGACCCGTGGCAACTCAACTCCTGATCTACGAGAACGCAGTGCCCGTCAGCCGTGCGCGGCACGGCCAATGGTCCGTGGAAGTGGGAGCCGACTATGGCTTCTGCCGCAACGTCAACTCCGTGCCGCTGATGGCGGTGGAAATGCCGCAGGCCGCGCGCGAGTACCCCATCGTGTTCGCGGGCAGCGGCGAGCAGATCATGCCCGCCGTCATCCTCGGCCTGCGCGGCAACGAGAACCTGTACCTGAAGGCGGACGGGCGCTGGGATGCCGACTACACCCCCGCCTTTGTGCGCCGCTATCCCTTCGTGTTCTCCTCGAGCGAAAACGGCGCCAAGTTCACCCTGTGCATCGACGAGTCCTTCAGCGGCTTCAACCAGGCCGGCAAGGGCGCCCGCCTGTTCGACGACGAGGGCAAGGCCTCGGCCTATGTGGAGAATGTGCTGAAGTTCCTTCAGGAATACCAGAACCAGTTCCGCGTGACCCAGGCCTTCTGCAAGCACGTGAGCTCACTCGGGCTGCTCGAGCCGATGCAAGCAGAGGTGACGCTGGCTTCCGGCGAGAAGAGCTCGCTGGCCGGTTTCATGGCGGTCAACCGGGACAAGCTCAAGGCACTCAGCGGCGAGCAGTTCGCTGCTCTAGCCAAGACCGACGAGCTGGAGCTGGTGTACCTGCACCTGCAGTCGTTGCGCAACTTCGAGCGGCTCAAGAACCGTCTGGCGGCCGTGGCCAAGGCCGCGTAGCGGGCTTGACCCCAACCTCTTACCACGAAGACACGAAGGAAGACGACTCGGTTGAGCATCCGATCGAATATCATCTGGATGCAGGCTGGGAACGTGCATCCCGCAAGCCCCTCCAGGTCGACCGTTCTTCGTGTCTTCGTGCCTTCGTGGTGAGCGGTAGGGTTGGTGTCTTCATGGTGGCGTCCTACGCACCGTACGTCAGGCTCCGCGCCTTGCCCCAGAACACCCGGTAAGCGACCACCGTGTAGGCGATGACCAGCGGCAGGACGAAGCTGGCGCCGACGAACACGAACCATAGCGACTCAGGCGCTGCCGCGGCCTGCCAGATCGTCATCCGGCCCACCACGAGGTACGGGAACAGGCTGTAGGCCAGCCCGGCGAAGGCGAACACGAACACCCATACCGACAGCACGAAGGGCAGCCACTCGCGCTTGGACTGGCCATCTTGTAGCCGAGCAACGCAGCGCCAGATGCCGGCAAAGGCCGCGGCGGTGGCGAGCGGCAGCGGTGCCAGCCACAGGAAGCGCGGCCAGGCGAACCACTTGTCCATGATGGCGGCATTGGCGAACGGGCTTGCCAGGCTGATGGCGGCCACGCCCGCAACCGTCAGCAGGATCGCAACCTTGCTCCAACGCAGCGCCTTGGCATGCAGGTCGCCCTCGGTCTTCAGCACCAGCCAGGTGGCGCCCAGCAGCGCGTAGCCGCCTGCAAGCCCGGCGCCGGCCAGCAGCGCGAACAGCAGGTAGGGCAGCCCATCGAGAAACCCGGTAATCACGCCCGCCAGCATCACGCCCTGGGCGAAGCCCGCCACCAGCGAACCGGCGGAGAACAGCCGGTTCCACAGCTCGCGGTGCCAGCCCGATGCCTTTACGCGGAACTCGAAGGCCACCCCGCGCAGGATCAGCGCGATCAGCATGAGCGCAACGGGCAGGTAGAGGGAAGACAGGACGATGCCGTGGGCGAGCGGGAATGCCACCAGCAGAATGCCTACACCCAGCACCAGCCAGGTCTCGTTCGCATCCCAGAACGGTCCGATGGAGGCCACCATCAGGTCCTGCTCCTCGCGCGCGGCGAACGGCAGCAGCATGCCCACGCCGAGGTCGAAGCCGTCCAGGATGACATAGGCGAGAATGGCCAGTCCCATCAGAACCATGAACACAAGCGGCAGATCGAGCTGCATGGGTCGCTCTCCTCAGGCGGTCGCGGGGTCGAACGCAGCCGGCATCGCTGGTGCGGCGCCGCCGCCGGCCTCCTTGCCCGCAAGCTGCGTGACTACGATCATGTATGAGACCAGCAGGAGCGTGTACACGAAAGCGTATGCCGTGAGGGTCACGGCGATGTGTGAAGCGGGCACGCTCGAGGCAGTTTCCGCAGTCGTGATAACGCCGTAGACCAGATACGGCTGCCGGCCGATCTCGGTCACCAGCCATCCGGCCAGTGTGGCCACCCAGCCCGAGAACGCCATGCCGGCGAAGATCAGCAGCAGCCAGCGCGGGATCTCGCGATGTCGGAGCACCAGCCACGCGCCGACCCAGGACAGGCTCAGCATCAGCACGCCGACGCCGACCATGATGCGAAAGGCGAAGAACACCGGCGCCACCGGCGGGTGCTGGCCCTCGAACTCGTTCAGACCCTTCAGCTCGCCGTCCGTTTCGTGGGTCAGGATGAGGCTCGCACCCATCGGGATGGCGACGACGAAATCGTTGCGTCGCTGCTCCGCATCGGGGAGCGCGAAGAGCAGCAGCGGTGCGCCGCGCTCGGTCTGCCAGATACCCTCGATGGCCGCGATCTTGGCCGGCTGGTGCTCGAGCGTGTTCAACCCGTGCAGGTCACCCACCGCGACCTGGACCGGCGCCAGGACTGCACCCAGCAACACGCCGGTGCGAAACATCCTGCGCGCGGGCTCGAAAGAGCGATGTCGCAGCAGCTGGAGGGCGGAGATGCCGGCGAGGAGAAACGCGACCGTCAGCCCCGAGGCGAGCATCATGTGCGTGAAGCGGTACGGGAAGCTGGGATTGAAGATGATGGCCCACCAGTCCAGGGCGTGCAGCCGCCCGTCGATCTCGGTGAAGCCCTGCGGGGTCTGCATCCACGAGTTGAGCGCGAGGATCCAGAACGCCGACGCGGTCGTGCCCACCGCAACCAGGACCGCCGAGAGCGTGTGCGCCCACACGGGTACCCGGTCCCGCCCGAACAGCATCACCCCGAGGAAGGTCGCCTCCAGGAAAAAAGCGGTAAGCACCTCGTAGCCCAGCAGCGGCCCGGCGATGTTGCCGGCCTGCTCCATGAAGCCCGGCCAGTTGGTGCCGAACTGGAAGCTCATGGTGATGCCCGACACCACGCCCAGCGCAAACGACAGCGCGAAGATCTTGACCCACAACCGGTAGGCATCGGTGAGCCAGGCGGGCCCGCCGCACCCGATGCGCACCCGCAGGTACACCAGCACCCAGGCGAGCGCCAGGGTGACGGTGGGAAACAGGATGTGGAAGGCGATGTTGAGCCCGAACTGCACGCGGGCCAGGAGGATGGGATCGGCGATCATGGTCAACGAGTATAATCGGCCTCTGCAGAAAGCCCGTCAAATGGGGGAGACAATGGAGCAGACCTTCAAGTTCTCGGCGAGTCATGCGCAAGACGCGAAGTGGGACCGCGGGCTGCGCGCGTTCTTCGAGTATCGCGACCTCGGCATCAAGGACGCGACCAGCGGGCGGGTGATCGCTCACGTCATCCGTGCCATCCCCGGCGTGCATGCCGTGCCCCAGCGCCACCATCACGAGGTGGAGTTCCAGATGGTGTACGTGTTGAAGGGCTGGATCAAGTTCGATTACGAGGGCGTCGGCGAAGTGACGATGACCGCCGGGACCTGTGTACACCAGCCGCCCGGGATCCGCCACACGGAGCTCGGCCACTCCGATGACCTGGAGCTGATCGAGATCGTGCTGCCGGCGGATTTTCGGACGGTAGACGATTGAGTACAGAGGAACGCGGACAACTCATTCACCACGGAGGACACGAAGGAATCGTGTCTGACTCTGACGCTGCTGCGGGGGGAGGACGTCGTTCGCAGCTTCTTTGGCACCCCGCGGCGTTTGGTGGTACGCAAAAGGCATCGATTCCACAGGCGCCCGGTGAGGCCCCGGCTTTTCCTCGTGTTCCTTCGTGGTCAGTGAGTGGTGATTCCTCGAGTGTCCTCAGCGCTAAGCGCTTTGCCTTAGGCTTGAAAAGCGACCTCGACGGATCCGACCCCCTCGACGGTGAAGCGATAGTGCTCGCCCGCCTTCGGGAACCGCGTCGTGACGAGGCTCCCCGTGGAGACGATCTCGCCGGCATGCAGCGTCTCGCCCTGGCGGCTCAGATGGTTCGCCAGCCAGCGCAGCGGCTCGAAGGGATGTCCCTGAACGTCACGGCCGTGGCCTTCGTCGATCACTCTTCCATCCAGCTCAACGACGCCGCGCGCCGCCGCGAGATCGGGCCAGCTCGTGCGCCACTCGCCCAGCACGATGCCCTCGTTCCAGGCGTTGTCGGCCACCAGCGAGAGGATGTCGAGCGGATAGGGCGAGTTGCGGTCGTCGATCACTTCATAGTCGGGGGCGACCGCCTCCACGGCTGACGCCACATCTTCCATCTCATAGGGCTCCGTGCGCGGGGGCAGGGACTGGCCCAGCCGCACGCAGATCTCGAACTCGATCCCCAGGCGTACCAGGCTGGAAAGCCTGATCTGCGCGCCGCTGCTCATGAGGCGCTTCTCCAACACGACTCCAGCGACCGGATGGTCGATGCTGCACATCTGCTGCATGCGCCTGGAAGTCAGCCCGATCTTGTAGCCGACGCGGTTCCCATGGATCGGCAGCATGCGCTGCACCAGCGCGTTCTGGATGGCATAGGCGCCGGCCAGGTCGGCCGCACCCCAGTCTCGCGCGAAGGGGACAAGGTTGCGCTTTTCGCTGTGGTCGCGCATCAGGGTGTCGGCGGCTTTCTGCAGGTCAATGGCCATGGGTGCCTCATGGATGGTCGTCGATGCAGATGATAGCCGTTCGAGCGCTCGGGTATTATGATGCAACCATCCATGTCGATGCGCGCTCCTGATCCATGCGTGTGAGTACCCGCTTGGGACCCACCTGCGCTGCGCTCGTACTGGCAGCAGGCCTCGTGTTTGCACAGCCGGCGGACGCCGAGAGCTGTGGCCAGCCGCAGGAGGTCACCGGCCGCCCCCGCATCGGGCTGGCGCTTGCTGGTGGTGGCGGCAAGGGCTGGGCGCACATCGGCGTCCTGAAGGTGCTGGAGGAGCTGCGCGTTCCGATCGATTGCATCGCCGGAACCAGTGCGGGTTCCATCATCGGCGGCGTGTACGCGAGTGGCATGTCCCCCGAGGAGATGGAGAAGGTGGTGCGCGACTCCAATTGGAGCACCGTGTTCCAGGACACCGCGCCGCGCCAGGACCAGTCGTTCGAGCGCAAGGCAGAGGATCTGCGCGGGCTGTGGGATCTCGAGCTGGGCGTGGGCAAGGGCGGGGTCAAGGTGCCCAGCGGCATCTTCGCCGGGCAGGAGGTCAATGCCCTGTTGCGGCGGATGACCACGCGGGCCGTCGGGGTCGGCACGTTCGACGACCTGCAGATCCCGTTCCGCGCGGTGGCGACGGACTTGCGGACCGGCGAGCTCGTCGTGCTCGATCGCGGCGAGCTCGCTGCCGCCATGCGCGCCAGCATGGCGGTTCCGGGCGCCTTCACCCCGGAGACGATCGACGGTAGGCCGCTGGTGGACGGCGGCTTGCGGCAGAACCTACCGGTGCAGACGGTGCGCGCGATGGGGGCGGACGTAATCATCGCCGTCGATCTGGGCACGACCGCCCCGCCGACCGACGCGCAGCTCGCCAATCCGCTCAGCGTCGCGCAGCAGATGGTGAACATCCTGCTCGACCTCAACGTGCATGGCTCCCGAGAGGCGCTCAAGCCCGGTGACGTGCTGATCAGCCCCAAGGTGCAAGAGTTCGCAAGCAGCGATTTCGCCCAGGTGACGAAGCTGGTACCGATCGGCGAGAAGGCTGCGCGCACGGTGCAGGACAAGCTGGTGGCCCTGAGCCTTCCGCAGCAGCAGTACGCCGAGTTCCGCGAGGCCCAGCGCGCGCGCGCTAGAGGCGAGTCACGGGTCGTGCGCGTAGAGGTCGATGCAAGCCAGCTCCGGCACGTCAACCCCGACCACGTGAAGAAGAAGTTCGCCGCCGACGCACGCTCGGGCTCGCTCGACGAGCGCCGCGTCCAGTACGAGATTGGCGGCCTGCTCGGCGAGGGCGACTACGAGCGCATCGACTATCGGTATGAGGACCGGGCCGACGGCGAGCGGGTGCTGGTGATCACGCCCCGGGAGAAGCCCTGGGGCCCGGGCTACCTGCGCTTGGGGTTGCAACTGGCGACCGACTTCAAGGAGGAGACCTACTTCAACCTGCTCGGCAGCTACCGACGCGCCTGGTTGAACAGCCGCGGTGGCGAATGGCGCAACGATTTCTCGCTTGGCCAGACCACCGGCCTGCACAGCGAGTGGTACCAGCCGGTCTGGCTCGGCCAAGGGTTGTTCGTGGCACCGGCGCTGAGCGTCGGACAGACCAGCCGCAACCTCTTCATCGGCGACCAGCCGGCGGCGAGCTACCGGATCCAGTCGGTCGGCGGCGAGCTCGACCTGGGCTGGACCTTCGGCCGCTACGCCGAGCTGCGCCTGGGTGTGCAGCGCGCCGAGATGCGCTACGACCCCAGCATCGCGGTGCCGCAGTTCCCCGCGGCAGACTTCTCGGCAGGCGCGCTGGTGGCGACGTTCACATCGGACCGACTGGACAGCGCGAGCTTCCCGCGGCAAGGCTATCTCGTGAGCGCCAGGTACCTCGACTCCCTTTCTGCCCTCGGTGCCGACGTCGAGTATCAGAAGGCAACCTTCGGAGCGGCGACGGCGTTCAGTGCCGGCCGTCATACTCTCCAGCTGAACCTCAAGGGCGGTGGCGCTATCGATAAGGGCGATCTGCCGATCTACGACCTGATGTATCTGGGCGGGCTGTTCAACCTGTCGGGCTACTTGATCGGCCAGCTGCAGGGCCAGCAGGCCGTGTTCGGCCGCGCCGCTTACTACTACCGCCTGGCTGACGTCCCGGTGCTGCTGAAGGGTTTGTACGCGGGACTCTCGCTGGAGGTCGGCCAGGTCTACGGGCGCTTGGACGGCTCTCCGGCGACCGGCCTGCTGCCTGCCGCCGCGGTGTACATCGGCGCCGATTCCGCGCTCGGCCCCTTGTATCTGGCCTACGGCCATGCCTTCCGGGACGAGTTGGACACGGTTTACTTCTACCTCGGTACTTTCTACTGAGCTTGTTTCCGAGCGCGTTCACCACAGGGGACACAGAGGAAAACCGAACCGCATTCGCCACGAAGGACACGAAGGGACACGAAGAAACCCAGCGGGCAGCCGCCCGATCCGGTAGCAGTATTCGCCGAGCCGGGTGACTCTCTTCCGTTGACGAGTTGTTGGCTTTTTTCGTGATCCTTCGTGTCCTTCGTGGTCAATGTGTTTCTCGCTTCCTCTGTGTTCCTCTGCGTCCTCTGTGGTTGATGCGGTTGCGCTTTTCGTTGGCGCCTCTAGCGGTTCAACCCTCAGTCGTCGCGACCCCAGCCCTTGCACGGCCTGGCGTGCAGCCGCTGACTGAAGAC
>DAIQQA010000176.1:0-9874 GCA_036787045.1 Burkholderiales bacterium
GTAGTGGACGTAGAGCGCCGCCCACAGCCCGTGATTGCCGAACGGCGTGAGCGCCCACCATGCGGCGAGAAAGATCGCGAGTGATAGCAACATGGCGTTGCGCATCTGCGCCGTGTGGGTCGCACCGATGAAGATGCCGTCGAGCTGGAAGGCCCATACTCCCAAGAGGGGCGCGATGGCAGCCCACGGCAGGTAGATGCGCGCGGTGGCGCGCACGGCCTCGTCCACGGTAAGCACATCGACTATCGCAGGGCCCGCGACCGCGAAGAAGCCAGACGCCAGCACGGCTACGCCCGCCGCCCACCAGGTGGTCATACGTGCCGCGGCCGAGAGCCCTGCACGGTTGGCGGCCCCCACTGCCCTGCCCACGAGCGCCTCCGCGGCGAACGCCAGCCCGTCCAGGAAGAACGCCGCGACGGCGATGAAGTGCATCAGCACGGCGTTCGCGGCGAGAGTCACGTCGCCATATCTCGCACCCTGCACCATGAACCAGCCGAACGCGACGATGAGCGCAGCCGAGCGGATCATGATGTCGCCGTTGACGGCGATAGTGCGGCGCATGCGGCTGCCTTCCACCAGCCGCGCATAACTCCAGCGGCCGCCCAGACTGCGCAGATGCCGTGCGGCGATGACGAGTCCTGACACAGCGGCGACCAGTTCGGCGATCAAAGTCCCGAGTGCCACCCCTTTCACGCCCATGTCGAGCCCGAGCACGAACCAGGCATCCAGGGCCATGTTCGTAAGGTTGAGCACGAGCTGGAGCACGAGCGCCACGCGCGCCTGCCCCAGCCCGATGAACCAGCCGAGCAGCGCGTAGTTGGCCAAGGTCGCCGGTGCGGCCCAGATCCGCAGATCGTAGTAGTCGCGCGCCAGCGTTTCGACGTTGGGGCTGCCTTCGATTAGAGCGAAGGCGAGCTCGCGGATCGGCCACTGCAGGGCGACGAGCCCTGCACCCACCGCCAGCGCGATGAGCACGGCGCGTCCCAGGCTCGCGCGAATCTCCGCTGCGTCGGCGGCACCCAGCGCCTGGGCTGTCAGGCCCGTCGTGCCCATGCGCAGAAAGCCGAAACCCCAGAAGACGAAGTTGAACACCAGCGCGCCCAGCGCGACTGCGCCGATGTACGCCGGGTCGGGGAGCTGACCCACCACTCCCGTATCGACCACACCCAGCAGGGGCGTCGAGACGTTGGAGATCATGATGGGCACCGCGATCGACAGGATCGCGCTGTGTGTGACCGGCTCACGCTGCGGCGACCGTTGCGTACTGTCACTCATCCTGGCGCTCAAAGATGTACTAGTTCTACCGCTCACCACGAAGACACGAAGACACGAAGAAACCCAAAACCATCAGGGCAGGCGAGCTTCTCGGGTGGGTCACGTGTGGTGCATGGAGGTCTGCAGCTAGTGGCGCTGCCGGCAGGCACGATAAGTTGGAACGGCACTGCTACACTGACACGTTAGTTACGAACCCCTCTGCACCCTGGGAAGTCCGACACGGTCTGGTCCCTCCGCTGTTCTTCGTGTCTTCGTGGTGAGCGGTGGCCCAACCGGGCGAAAGCGCACAGCGCTTCGTGGCGCTCTAAAGCATCGCCCCCGGCTGGTCGAGCGCGTACTCGCGCAGCTGGCGCACGATCCATTGGTAGGCGTCGTCCACCGAGTCGGTCCGGTACACGAGCTCCACGTCCTGCGGGCTGATCGTCCCGTGGTGCACGAGCGCGTCGAAGTTGATCACCTGGCGCCAGTACTCCGTGCCGAACAGCACGATCGGCATGTGCTTGGTCATCTTGCGGGTCTGCACCAGGGTGAGCAGCTCGAACAGCTCGTCCAGCGTGCCGTAGCCGCCGGGGAAGACGATCACTGCCTTGGCCAGATAGGCGAACCAGAACTTGCGCATGAAGAAGTAATGGAAGTGGAAGGCGAGCTCGCGCGTGACGTAGAGGTTGTCGAACTCCTCGGCCGGTATGGAGATGGTGAGGCCGACATTCATGCCGCGGGCCTCGCCGGCGCCGCGGTTGGCGGCCTCCATGATCCCCGGGCCGCCGCCGGTGCATACGACGAAGCGCCGCTCTTTGGGATCGAGCGCCTTGGACCACTGCGTGAGCCTGAAGGCGAGCTCGCGCGCAGCTTCGTAGAAGCTCGACATCTTCAGGTCGACACGCGCCCGCTCCAGGTCGCCTCCACCCGACTCCGCCGCGCGTAGCGCCTCCTCGGCCTGCTCGCGCGACAAGGTGCGCGCCGAACCCATGAACACGATGGTGTCGTCGACGCGAAAATGCTCGAAGCGGCTCTTGGGCTCGAGATACTCGGCCAGGATGCGCAGCACGCGTGCGTCCTTGCTGCTCAGGAAGGCCTTGTCGTTGAAAGCCGTCACGATGCGGCGCCGTCGCCGTTCGTTCATGATGTGGTCTCTCCGTGCGCCGGATCGGTTCCAGCAGGTAGGCAGTGTAGCCTGCCTCTCCGGTGGGAGCCCCAGGTCTGGCCTCCGTGACCGTGCCTGGTGCTCCAGCTTTCTGCTGGTTCCGGTGTCTCAGCTCCCCCGTTGGTCAACGCGTGAAGCTGCCTCCGCGAGCGTTGTGCCCGCCGTCCACTGTGATCACTGTGCCGCTCAGATACGAGGCACGGTCGGAGGCGGCGAACACGACGATGTTGGCGACTTCCTCCACGGTGGCCGGCCGGCCGAGGGGCAGTCCCGCCATGAACTCGCGCCACAACTCCGCGTCACCGAGCCGGTCTGCGGCGCGCGTGCGCATGAGGGTGACCAGCCGTTCGGTTTCCACTGCCCCGGGGCTGACTCCCAGCACGCGGATGCCATCCTCGAGGCTGTAGCTGCCGAGCGTGCGCGTGAAAGCGTTGAGCCCTGCGTTGCCGGTCGACCCGGCGATGTAGCCGGAATCGAGCCGATCGGCCGCGAGCCCGGTTACGTTGACGATGACGCCGCGCCCGCGCTTCTGCATGGCGGCGTAGTAGGCCCGCGACATGTTGATGTAGCCGAACACCTTCAGGTCCCACGCAGCGCGCCAGCGGGCCTCGTCGACGGCTTGCAGGTCGCCGCCGGGGATCGCGCCCGCGTTGTTGACGAGGATGTCCGGGGTGCCGGTCGCTTCCAGCAGACCGGCTACGCTCTCGCTGCGCGCGAGGTCGAGCGCGTGGACGCTCACCGCAACCCGGTGCTCGGCTCGGATCTTCTCTGCGGCAGTCTCGAGCGTTGCCTGACTGCGCGCGACCAGATGCACGTTGCAGCCCTCCACCGCAAGGCCGCGCGCAACGGCGAAGCCAATGCCTTTCGACGCGCCGGTTACAACAGCGGTGCGACCGTTCAGTCCGAGCTCCATGGCGGTTTCCTGTCTGTTCGTCGCCGCGCCCGCGAATTCCGGCAGCGCCCGGTCGAGTCAGGGCAAGGGGCACGCGCTTCGGGAAGGGAGAGTATAGACCGCGAGCCGCGAAAGACACTGCATGTGCAGCCAGCGAGCTCCCGCGCACCGCGCAGGCACTTGCTGAGCGGCCACATCTGGCTTCCAGTGTCGGGTAGGCTATACGTTCGTTAACGCATAAGGAGCCGTGGGTGAAAAAGCCGAGTCGTGTATGGAGCCGCTGGCTGCCGGCCGTAGCGCTGGCCGCCGGTCTTGCGGGGCCTGCCCATGCCGTCACGCCGGAGCAGTTCGCCAAGCTGGAGCCGGACGAGGCACTGCGCCTGCCGGCCTTGGAGGCGATCGACGTGTTCGGTTGGAGCAGGCGGGAGTTCGTGTTCGTGCTGGAGAACGCGCTCATCGACCTGCGCTATCTCTACCGGGCACCTTCGGGCAGGTCTTCCGACGCGTTGGCGGCCGCCGTCAAGGCGTTCCAGAAAGACAGCGGGCAGAAGGCGACCGGCACGATTCTGGTGGGCGAGTTCCTCGACCTGATCCAGCGCGGCAACGAGTTCTGGCAGGCGCCGATCGTGCCCGGGCCCGCCTTCGTGTCGCGCAAGGGCGAGGTCGTAGCGGCGGAAGGCACCTGGGTGTCGCCGGACGGGCCCGAGCCCAACCCGATCCAGACGACCTCGATCCGCTGCTATCGGGCAGCAGACCTGTGTGCCATGGTCACCGCACGGGTCATCACCGAGCAGGACGGCGAGGGCTGGTACCACAGCGCGATGCTGGACCTCACCCTGGAAGGACGCGACTGGAACGTGACGCAATGGACTGACGATAGGATCGAGGCGCAGCAGCAGGTGGGCCCGTGCGTCACCTATCGGCTGACCATCGATCTGCGCCGGGACCTTGCGACGATGGCCACGCAACCCACCGGCGTTGAGCAGTGCCAGGCGGAAATCGCGCCCCCGCGCACGTATACGTTGGCAAGCGGCTATGAGGTGGCCGGGCGCTACTGGGAAGAGCGCCGGGAACGTGCCCATCGGCTGCGCAGCCAGGCATTCCAGGCGCTCACGGAGAAGATCCAGAACAGGCGCGGGAGGTGAAAGGCGGGCATCCCGGACAGCCTCTTGCTGCCGGCACTGTGGTAGGGTTACAGGACATCGACCAGAGGAACCGTGCCCGGGGAGGCTGAATATGGCCCTGACCTTCCGCAAGCTGCATCCGTCGTTCGTTGCCGAGGTGAGCCCGGTCGATCTCCGGCGCGTCGATGATCGCGAGACGCTGGACGAGATCCGTGCCGGGATGGACCAATACGCCATCCTTGTGTTCCGCGACCAGCCCTTTGCCGACGAGGAGCAGCTTGCATTCGCGCAGCGCTTCGACGGTGTTCTGCACACCAACACCGGTGCGGCCGTGCTGGGCAGGAACCGGTTCGGCAATGAGGCGCTCACCGACATCTCGAACCTCGACGAGAGCGGTGACATCCTGCGATCCCAGGACCGCCGCCGCATGTATGCGCTCGGCAACCACCTGTGGCACACGGATGCGTCGTTCCAGGATCCCCCTGGGCGCTACTCGATGCTCTCGGCCAGAGTCATACCGCCGGTGGGTGCGGACACCGAGTTCGCCGACATGCGCACCGCCTACGACACCCTCGACGACCAGACCAGGACGACGCTGGAAGGGCTGCGCGTGCACCACTCGATCGCCTATTCGCGGCAGATCCTCGGGTTCGAATTCTCACGCGAGGAGGAGGACAAACTCAAAGGCGCGGTGCACCCCCTGGTCCGCACCAACCCGCGCACCCGTCGACGCTCTCTGTATCTCGCATCGCATGCCTCGAGAATCGTCGACTGGCCTCTGCCCGAGGGGCGGCTTCTCCTGCGCGACCTCATCGAGCACGCGACGCGGGCGGACCTCGTGTACCGCCATGCCTGGCGCCCCGGAGACCTGGTGATCTGGGACAACCGCGCCACCATGCATCGCGCGCGGCCCTTCGACGACGCGAAGTTCCGCCGCGAGCTGCGCCGCGTGACCACACTCGACATCGAATCCCCCGTCTCTGCCTGACCCCACAGCCTGGCGAGGGCGACGAACCGCGGGAGACAGGCCATGCTGATCACCGACTCGCAGCTTCACCTCTGGGGCGCGAACACGCCGGACCGCCCCTGGCCGCCGGGCCGCGAGCGCGACGCGCAGCGGCCGTACCCGATCTCGCAGGAGACGCTGCTGTTCGAGATGGATCTGGCCGGCGTGAGCAGGGCGATCCTGGTGCCGCCTTCGTGGGAGGGCGACCGCAACGACCTGGCGCTGGAGGCTGCGCGGGCGTATCCCGACCGGTTCGCAGTCATGGGCCGCGTCGCGCTGCAGGACCCGAACAGTCGCAACCTGGTGGCAGAATGGAGAAAGCAGCCGGGCATGCTCGGCATGCGCTTCACCTTCCACAGCGAGCACTATCGCCACTTGCTTACCGACGGCTCGGCCGACTGGCTGTGGCCGGCGGCGGAGCGGCACGGTGTCCCGCTCATGGTCCTCGCGCCTGGATCGCTCGACGCGATCGGCTGCATCGCCGGCCGGCATCCCGGCCTCAAGCTGGTGATCGATCACGCAGGCCTGCACATCCACGAGAAGGCCCCCAAGGTGCTGGAGGACCTGCCGGCCATCTGCGCGCTGGCCAAGCATCCGAACGTGGCGGTCAAGGCGTCGGGTCTGCCTGCGCTTTCGGCAGAGCGCTATCCCTTCCGCGACGTGCATGAAGCGGTGCGCAGGCTGCACGACGCCTTCGGCCCACGCCGCACGTTCTGGGGCACCGACCTCACCCGCATGCCGTGCACCTACCGCGAGTGCATCGACCTGTTCACACACGAGCTGGGCTGGCTGAGGGGCGAGGATCTCGCATGGGTGATGGGACGCGGGGTGTGCGAGTGGCTCGGCTGGGGTGGCTAGCCAACGGTGAGACCAGCTCAACCTCCTACCACGAAGCCTGCCCAGGACTCGATCCGGGGGGACGACGACACGAAGCAAACCGGAGCAGCTTGTGCCCGTAGTAGCGCCGGGTACACGCGGCAAGCGGAGTGATAGTCTAGGTTTTCCCCTTCCTATCATCGAAGATCTCCAGGTTGCCTATGGAGGACCGACCCATGCCGATTTCCCTTCGCACATGCCTCATCGCGTCCATCTGTCTATTGGGACTTGCCCAGCCGGCAGCGGCGATCACGCTGCGTGACTGGCTCGGGACGTACGCCATGAACCACGATGGTTGGCAGGGCACGCTCACCATCGCCGAGAGCAAGGCGGACTGCGCTGCGCCAGCGTGGTGCGCGCTCGTGCTGCGCTATGTCGATGCGGATGGCAACGCGCGGCGCGCACGCATCGAGCGCATGGACGACCGGCTCCAGCAGATGACCTTCACGATCGCCTTCCCGGGGAATCGTCAGCGGTTCGACGCCTACTTGTTCAGTCACGACCCGGGCAAGATGGCGGGGGTGACAGTCTGGCAAGGCAAGGCGTTCGGCTTCTTCGCGCAGCGGAAGCTGGCCGTCGCCGAGGTTCTGCGTGCTCCCCAGGCGCCGGCCGAGCTGCATACGCTGGAGCCCAGACGCGTCGACGAGCCGGCGACCAGAGACGGTCGCACCCGGCCCGGCGGTTCGGGTCTGCCGGCCGATTCCGTCGTCAGCCGGCGCATCCTTCCCTCCGGTGAAGTCGAGCGCCGGCTCGCCAACGGAGTGATCGAACGCATCAGCTCGGGAAAGATCGTGCGCATCATGCCCGACGGGACCCAGCAGATGCTGCTGATGCAGCAGGTGATTCCCGCCGCGCCGCCGCCGCCACCGCCGGGGAGCCCCGAGGACGAATGGCTGGGCGGGCATGCGCAGCAGCTGCTCGACATGATCGTCGCGCTTGCCGTCGGCGACCCCGCCGCACGCGAGAACTACCTCGCAACCGAGGCCGACGCGCGCAACGTGTACGAGAGGATCGCGCGGCGGACGCAAACCATCGGATATCTGACTCAACCATAGGTCGAGCGCATGGAGAAGTTGCTGGTTTCGCTGGTTTTGGTAGTCGGGGTGTGGTCGACTGCTATCCGTGCGCAAGACGACAGCGGCCAGGCCGGGGAAGGCAAGGTGTCGCCATCGGCCGAGACACGCGCGGAGCGCTGGCGCAACGTCCTCGAGGGCAAGGTGCCTGCCGCAGAGGCGAAGCAGCAGATCCCCGGCGCAGGCGGCGAGCACATGCCGGCGCCCCAGCCGCCCAGCGCTGCGGATCTGTCGGACCCACAGACACAAGAAGCCTACCGGGGGGCGTTGCGCGAGTACTATACGTACCTGCAGAAAGGCTTGCAGCACCGCCAGCGCGTGTTCGCCTGGCAGCACTACTCGTCGATCACCATCTTCGTCGTCGTGATCCTGCTGGTCGGCGCCGGCGTGTACTTCGCGGCGGTCCAGTTCCACCGCGGCCTCAATCAGGGCGCAGCCGGCGGGACGGAAACGCAGTTCGAAGCCGGCCCGGGCGGGCTCAAGGTGAGCTCTCCGGTGCTCGGGGTGATCATCCTGGTGATCTCGCTCGTGTTCTTCTACCTGTACCTGGTGTACGTCTACCCGATCCAGGAGATCTTTTGACCGCGCGTGTTGCGCTGGACCGAGCATGACGGATCGTCATTTCGATGCTGTGATCGTCGGTGCCGGGTTCGCCGGGATGTACATGCTCCATCGGCTCCGAACGATGGGATTCTCGGCCCGGGTCTTCGAGGCCGGTAGTGGCGTCGGGGGGACGTGGTACTGGAACCGCTATCCCGGCGCGCGGTGCGACGTCGAGAGCATGGAGTACTCCTACCAGTTCTCCGACGAACTGGAGCAGGAGTGGAAATGGAGCGAGCGCTACGCGGCCCAGCCCGAGATCCTGCGCTACGCCAACCACGTCGCGGAGCGGTTCGACCTCCGGCGGGACATCCAGTTCGACACGCGGGTCAAGGCTGCCGTCTACGATGACCCGACGGGGCGCTGGCTGATCGAGTTTGCCGATGGCGCCAAGGTGACGGCAGCCTACTGCATCATGGCAACCGGCTGCCTTTCGTCGACCAACACACCGAACTTCAAAGGCCTCGACGCGTTCAAGGGGCCCTGCTACCACACCGGCCGTTGGCCCCACGAAGGGGTGGACTTCACCGGCCGGCGGGTCGGCATCATCGGCACGGGCTCGTCCGCCATCCAGTCGATTCCGATCATTGCGCAGAAGGCGAAACACCTCTTCGTATTCCAACGCACCCCGAACTACGCGGTGCCGGCGCGCAACGCCCCGATGGATCCGGAGTTCGAGCGCCGCTTCAAGGCGAACTACGCGCAGCTGCGGGCCAAGGCCAAGCAGGCGCGGACCGGCAATCTTTATCCGATCAGCGAGAAGCCGGCGCTGGAGGCGAGCGAGGAAGAGCGGCGACTGGAATACCAGGCCCGCTGGGACAAGGGCGGCCTGGGCTTCATTGGCTCGTTCGCCGACCTCCTGTTCGACAAGGCTGCCAACGACACGGCCACAGAGTTCATCCGGAGCAAGATCCGGGAGATTGTCCACGACCCGGAGGTGGCGAAGACGTTGTCGCCGCACAGCGTGGTCGGCTGCAAGCGGCTGTGCATCGACACCGGCTACTACGAGACCTTCAACCGGCCGAATGTGAGCCTGGTCGACGTCAGCACATCGCCGATCGAGAAGATCACCGAGAACGGCCTCGAGGCGAACGGCAAGGAGTACGAGCTCGATGCGATCGTGTTCGCCACCGGCTTCGATGCCATGACGGGCGCTCTGTTCAGGATCGACATTCGCGGGATCGGCGGCCAGGCACTCAAGGCGAAGTGGTCGGCGGGTCCGCGCACCTATCTAGGCCTTGCGACAGCGGGCTTCCCCAACCTCTTCACGATCACCGGTCCAGGCAGCCCCTCGGTCCTGAGCAACATGCTGCCGTCCATCGAACAGCACGTGGATTGGATTGCCGACTGCATGGGCCACATGCGCAACCGTGGCCTCACGCGGATCGAAGCGACCGTGGCGGCCGAGGACGCCTGGGTTGCGCACGTCAACCAGGTCGCCGAGCGGACGCTATTTCCCTCGTGCAACTCGTGGTACCTCGGCGCGAACATCCCCGGCAAGCCGCGCGTGTTCATGCCCTACCTTGGCTTTCCGACCTACGTGCAGAAATGCAACGAGGTCGTGCGCAATGGGTACGAGGGCTTCAGGTTGAGCGAGAAATAGGCAGCGTCTAATTGGGTATCCGCCCCCGATCTCGTCGAGGGCAAGCCCCGGCGGGAACCCAGGCTGCCAGGACACCTCTGGATCCCCGCCTGCGCGGGGATGACAAGTAGTGCGTGCGGAGCCCTTCCAGCGTGGTCCCTGGACGCCCGCCGGAGCCTGCGCCCGGCGAGATCGGGAACGGGATGACACTGAGGCAGATGTACCTCATCCGTTCGCCTTGGTATAGAGTTCGATGCAGTTGCCTTCCGGGTCGAGCGTGCGGAAGGAGGCGAACTCGCTCC
>DAIQQA010000177.1:0-2532 GCA_036787045.1 Burkholderiales bacterium
TACCAGCTCAAGGAGCAGCTCTACAACTGGCGCGAGGACGTGCGCCCGCGCGTGATCGGCAAGTTCGACGAGCGTGGGGAATGGTTGCCGGGGCGCGGCGAGTGGCTGCTCCCGGCGGTGGGCGAGCTGACGCCTTCCATCATCGCCCGCGTGTTGGCCCGCCGTATCGCCCGCTTCTACACCAGCTCGACCATCGAGCGGCGCCTGGCGCTTCTCGAAGACAAGGAGCGGGCGCTCACACAGTCGAGCATCGATCTGCAGCGCATTCCCTTTTACTGCTCCGGCTGCCCGCACAACACCTCAACCAGGGTGCCGGAAGGCAGCCGCGCGCTGGCCGGCGTGGGCTGCCACTACATGGGCGTCTGGATCTATCCGGAAGCCAACCAGACCTTCACGCAGATGGGCGGCGAGGGTGTGCCCTGGCTGGGGCAGGCGCCGTTCACCGACAACAAGCATGTCTTCGCCAACCTCGGCGACGGCACCTACTTCCACTCCGGCAGCCTGGCGATCCGTGCCGCGGTTGCCGCGGGCGTGAACATCACCTACAAGCTGCTGTTCAACGACGCGGTGGCGATGACCGGCGGTCAGCCGGTCGACGGTCAACTCAGCGTGCCGCAGATCACCCGTCAGCTCGCCGCCGAGAGCGTCGCCCGGCAGGTTGTGGTCACCGACGCTCCGGAGAAATACCCCGCCGACTGCAACTTCGCACCGAGTGTGAGTGTTCGCCATCGCGATGAGCTCGATCGGGTTCAGCGCGAGCTGCGCGAAACGCCTGGTGTCACCGTGCTCATTTACGACCAGACCTGTGCCGCGGAGAAACGGCGCCGCCGCAAGCGCGGCAAGATGGTCGACCCGCCCCGGCGGCTGTTCATCAACGAGCAGGTCTGCGAGGGCTGCGGAGACTGCAGCGTCAAGTCCAACTGCGTGTCGGTCCAGCCGGTGGAAACGGAGCTGGGACGCAAGCGTCGCATCGACCAGTCCGCCTGCAACAAGGATTACTCCTGCCTCAAGGGCTTCTGCCCGAGCTTCGTATCCGTGCGCGGTGGCAAGCTGCGGCGCGCGAGTGGGCGCTCACCTGACATGGCTAGGCTGCCTGGCTTGCCGCAACCGGTGCTGCCCGGCTGCGAGCGCCCCTACAGCATTCTCGTCACCGGCGTGGGGGGCACGGGTGTGATCACCGTCGGCGGTGTCCTCGGCATGGCCAGTCATCTGGAGGGGAAGGGCATCACTGTGCTGGACATGACCGGCCTGTCGCAAAAGAACGGCGCCGTGATGTCGCATGTCCGCATTGCCGAACGGGCCGGAGCGCTGCACGCCTCGCGCATCGCTACCGGCGATGCCGATGCAGTGATCGGCTGCGACATTCTGGTGGCGGTCGCGCCGGATGCCCTGTCGCGCATGCAACTCGGGCTGACCCGCTGCGCGGTGAACACGGCGCAGATCATGCCGGGGAGCTTCACCCAGAAACCCGATCTCGCCTTCCCGCTCGAGCAGATACGCGGCCAGCTCGCCCGGGCCGTTGGGCCGGACGCAGTGCGGTTCGTGGACGCGACCCGGCTCGCAACGTCCCTGTGCGGGGACGCGATCGCGACCAACATGTTCCTGTTGGGGTATGCCTGGCAGCTTGGTCTGGTGCCGCTCAGCGAAGCCGCCATCCTGCGCGCGGTGGAAATCAACGGGGCCGCTGTGAGGATGAACACCGACGCCTTCCGCTGGGGACGCCTAGCGGCGCATGACCTGTCTCTGGTCGAGACGGCGGCGACCGAGGCGGCCCCCGGCGAGGTGCCACGGCGGCTGGCGAAGACGCTCGATGAGGTCGTCGCGGCTCGCGAGGCGGAACTGACCGACTACCAGGACCGGGGCTACGCGCAGCGCTACCGGAACTTGGTGGAGCGCGTGCGACTGGTCGAGCAGCAGCGTATCCCCGGCAATACGGCGCTGACCGAGGCCGTCGCCCGCAGCTATCACAAGCTGCTCGCCTACAAGGACGAGTACGAAGTGGCGCGGCTGCACAGCGATCCGCAGTTCCGCCGACAGTTGCAGGACACCTTCGAGGGGGACTATCGGCTGAGCGTGCACCTGGCACCGCCGCTGCTGTCGCGGGTCGATCCGGCCACCGGCGAGCCGCGCAAGCGCGAGTTCGGGCCGTGGATCTTTCCGGTGCTCAGAGTGCTTGCAGGCCTCAAAGGATTGCGCGGCACGCCCTTCGACATCTTCGGCTACACCGCCGAACGCCGGATGGAGCGCCAGCTCATCGCCGACTACGAGCGTGAGGTGGAAGTACTGATGCGCCGGCTGACCCCGCAGACCCATGCGCTGACGGTCGCGATTGCGCGGCTGCCGCAGACCATCCGCGGTTTCGGACACGTCAAGCTGGCGAGCGTCGAGCGGGCCAGCAAGCAGCGCAGTGAACTGCTTGCGGCGATTCTGCAGAGCGAGCAGAAAGCGTCCGAGCCGGCGCCGACGCGCGAACCGGCAGTCAGCGATCAACGCGCCGGCGAGGAGACGGTGGTCTGAATCCCATCTAGCTCA
>DAIQQA010000177.1:2632-9670 GCA_036787045.1 Burkholderiales bacterium
GGAGGCAGATTGCCTCGATCGCTCTCCCGCGTCTTCCTACCGCGTGGCGCTTCCGGTTTCGCTTCAACTGCTGCGGCGAGCAGATCCTGAGCAGACGGCCCGGGCTGCGGGCCGGGATCGTTCGCCGCTCGCATCGTTGTTTCGGGCTGTGCGGCTTTGGTGGGGGCCGCACTGCCTTCGCCGGAGGCATTCTTCTCCGCGTCCAACCGCAGCTTCGCGTAAGACCCAGGTGCATCTTCCAGGGGCTTGAGCTTGCCCTCGCCAGGAATCCGCGCCGGCACCTTGTCGCCGCCGAACTGGCTCACCCAGGCGTTCCATTCGGGCCACCAGGAGCCGTCATGTCGGTTCGCCCCGGCCAGCCATGCATCGGCGCTATCGACCAGCTTGTCATCGGTCCAGTAGTTGTACTTATTGCCGGCGGGCGGATTGACGATGCCGGCGATGTGACCGGAGCCGCCGAGGATGAACTTCACCGGCCCGGGCAGCAGCTTGGCCCCCATGTAGGTGCTCTTCCAGGGCGCGATGTGGTCCTCGATGGTGGAGACGAAGCAGGCCGGGACGTTCACGTTGTTCAGATCGATGGGCTCACCGGCCAGCGTGATCGCACCCGGCTGGGTCAGCAGGTTCTTGATGTACATGTTCCGCAGGTAGAACGTGTGCATCTTCGCCGGCATGCGGGTGGAGTCCGAGTTCCAGTAGAGCAGATCGAAGGGGAACGGGTCCTTGCCCAGCAGGTAGTTGTTCACCACGAACGACCAGATCAGGTCGTTGGCACGTAGCAGGTTGAAGGTCGTGGCCATCTCGGAGCCTTCCAGATAGCCGCGCTCGGCCATTTTCTTCTCCAGGTTGGCGAGCACCCCTTCGTCGACGAACACGCCCAGCTCGCCGGGCTCGGTGAAGTCGATCATGGCGGTGAAGAAGGTCGCGCTCTTGATGCGCTTCTCGCCTTTCATCGCCAGCCACGCCAGGAAGCACGCGAGCAGTGTGCCGCCCAGGCAGTAGCCGATGATGTTGATCTCGCGCTCGCCGGTAGCCTGCTCGATGGCGTTCAGCGCCGCCCACGGGCCTTCCAGCATGTAGTCCTCGAACCCCTTGTGGGCGAAGCGCTTGTCCGGGTTTACCCAGGAGATGACGAATACCGTGTGCCCCTGCGCGGTAGCCCAGCGGATGAAGGAGTTCTTCTCCCGCAGGTCGAGGATGTAGTACTTGTTGATCCAGGGCGGGATGATCAGCAGGGGCGTCCGGTAGACCGTCTCGGTGGACGGGCTGAACTGGATCAGCTGCATCAGATCGGTCTGGTAGACCACCTTGCCCGGCGCGGTGGCGACGTTCTTGCCGACCTCGAACGCCGAGTAGTCGGTCATGCTGATCGCAAGCTTCCCGCCGCCGCGCTCCAGATCGTCGAGCAGATGGTGCAGGCCGTCGATCAGGTTGCGGCCGCCCGAGTCGACAGTGGCCTTCAGCACCTCGGGGTTGGTGAAGATGAAGTTGGTGGGCGCCAGCGCGTCGACGAACTGGCGCGTGAAGAACTTCACCTTGCGCGCGGTCTGCTGGTCCAGGCCCTGAACGTCGGCGACGGTCTTCTGGATGTTGTCCGCCGCGATGAGGTAAGACTGCTTGATGTAGTCGAACAGGAAGTTGTTCTCCCACACCTCGTTCTTGAAGCGGCTGTCGGACTTGGCTGCCTGCGCCACCGGCTCGGGCTTCTCGCCCAGGAAGCGGGCCAGCGAGCTGTGCCACAGACGCATGTAGTCGTGCCACATGCGCATCTGCGCTTCTGCGAGCTTCATGGGGTTGGACCACATCTTCGCGGCCAGATCCATAAAAGCGTTGGTTACCCCCACGTCGTCCTCGGGCAGCAGCGGCTTGCCCGCAGCGGTGCGCGCCATGAAGTCGGCGGCGACTTTCTGGCTGTGCTCGGCGATCTCGGCGAGCGCCTTGGCCAGCTCGTCGGGAGTGGGTGTATTGGGTTGGGGTTGGTCTGCCATGGCTTTCAGCCTTGTGCACCGGATCTACACAGACTACACATTACTGCATTGAACCACGGAGGACACTACTGCATGAACCACGGAGGACACGGTGGACACGGAGGAAAAGCCACGGGCAACGGCGCCTCGGATCAGGCTTGATCGGGGGCTGCGACGCGCGCTACTCGCTCGGTCAGAAGGTCACCTTCATCGCCAGCGCTGTTCTTAGCAGTCCTCCGTGTCCACCGTGTCCACCGTGGTTCACGGTTCTTTAGTCCCGCGGCTACCGGGCGGCGAAGCGCATGACGCCGTCGGCGCCGGTCTCGCGCGCGACGAGCCCCCGATGCATAAGGTGGTTCAGATGGGCGATCGCTTCGCCCATGGCGAACATCATTTGATGGGCGTCGAGCTCGCGCTGGAACAGTACCGGCAGCACCTGCGCGGCGGTCACCGGACGGGCGCACGCCTCGAGCAGAGCCTGGAGGCGCTGCTCGTGATGCTCGTGGAGCTGGCGGGCGCGCTGCTGCAGGCCATGGAACACCGGCCCGTGAGAGGGCAGCACGCGCGTCCCCGCGGGCAGGCGGGCATAGCGGTTCACCGAGTCCAGGAACAGCTTGAGCGGATCGCCGTTCGGCTCCGAGGCCCATACGCTCACATTGGTGCTGATCTTGGGCAGGACCATGTCGCCCGAAATGAGCACGCCCAGCTCTGCGCAGTACAGCGCTGCGTGCTCGGGTGCATGGCCGTAGCCCATCATGACCTGCCAATCGTGCCCGTCGATGCGGATCAGGTCGCCGTCCATCATGCGGCGGAACACTCCCGGGGGTTCGCCTACGCCCAGCGCATACGTGTTCCCTCGCGTGCGCTGGTGTGCGACCTGCGCCGGGTCCAGCCCGTGCGCGGCGAAAAGCTCGGCGCCGCTGGGCGTGCCGTAGCCCGGCAGACCCAGCAAGAAGGCGCGGCCAGTAAGGTACTCGCCCTCGCTCATCCACAGCTCGATGCCGAACCGCTGCGTGAGCCATCCGGCCAGACCGAAATGATCGGGGTGATAGTGCGTGACGATGAGCCGCCGGATTGGACCCTGGGGCAGCGCCCAGGCGAAGATCTCCTCCCACAGACCGCGCGTGGTCTGCGAGCTCAGGCCGCAGTCCACCATGGTCCAGCCGCCTTCGTCCCGCAACAGCCAGAGGTTGATGTGGTTCAACGCAAACGGCAGCGGCATGCGCAGCCAGTAGACCCCAGGCGCCACCTCCAGCGTCGTGCCCGGTTGCGGCACCTGTTCGAACGGGAAGTGCAGGGGTGCGGCCGCAGGAGGAGTGAGCTGGGCGAGCGCAGCGGATGGATTGTTCATTGGTCGGGTGGGGACGCGTCCGGCAGGGTCGCCGGCCGGTGCTGATGAGCAGCGTATGTTAGCCGATCCGGGCGCCCGGCGCAGTGCAGTGCATCCGACGCGCGCTGCTACGTGCCGCAACTACGACTCGTACCGACGGTGCTGCCTCTCCCCTTGCGGGAGAGAGTGGGGTGAGGGGTCCTTCGAACCCGGCGCTTGCGTCCCCTAGTCGCTCTCGGCGGGCTGGTCTGCTGCAGCCTGGGCGGGCTCATCGCCGGAGCCCTCGTCCAGGCCGTCCCCAGCACCCGCTTCCTCCATGGCTTCGTCTGGCAGCTGTTCCTGCTGCCGCAAGTCCTCGGTCATGCGGGCCCGCTGTACGTAGTCCTGGTAGGCCGGGATCGCGATAGCGGCGATGATTCCCACGAAGAACAGTATCGGGAGGATCAGGGCGAGCACCACGACCCCCGTCGAGTTCGGCGGGGTTGGGTTGCCGAAGCGATTCGGACCCTTGGTCCCGGGAATGATCCAGAACACAAGCGGCGCGATGGGTACGATGAGGAGCAGGGACAGCCACCCCGATACGTCGAAATCATGGCAGCGCTGGATGGTCAGCAGGATGCCGACGATCAACATGCCGATTACGCCTGCTACGGCGATGACGGCGCCGAGGAGCTCGACGTCAAGGGCGGCCCCGAGGCCTGCGCCGAGGGCGATGATGGCGTAGAACACCAGGGTCAGCCCGACGGAGTAGCCGATGTAGCGCACCCGCCCGAGGCGGCCGCTCGGGGATAGAACCTTGACTTCGGAGAACTGCTCGGGACCTTGGTCGGCCACGGGGGCCGCCGGCGTGCGGTAGGGGTTGGCGGTCTGCTGCATGAGACCTCCTTCGGTGGTCGGTGCGATGACGCCTACATAGACAGGCCTTGACGGGCTTCCAATCCGGAGTATCGGCCCGAATGGGCTAACATTGAGACTTCCACTCGTTCGTTTGAGAACCTGCCATGAACCCCGCCGACGCCAAGATGCTTACCCGCTTCCCCGGCCTGGATTTCGGCCTGGGCGAGACCCTGGACATGCTGCGCGAGACGGTGCAAAGCTTCGCTGCGGGCGAGATCGCCCCCAGAGCCGCCGAGATCGACAGCAGCAATACCTTTCCCATGGACCTGTGGCGCAAGCTCGGTGAACTGGGGCTGCTCGGCATCACCGTCGAAGAGGAATACGGGGGCGTGGCCATGGGCTACCTGGCCCATATCGTCGCTGTCGAGGAGATCAGCCGGGCCTCGGCGTCGGTCGGCCTGTCCTACGGTGCCCATTCCAACCTGTGCGTGAACCAGATCCGCCGCAACGGCAGCGAGGCCCAGAAGCGCAAATACCTGCCCAAGCTCATCTCCGGCGAGCACGTGGGGGCGCTCGCCATGAGCGAGCCCAACTCGGGGTCCGACGTCGTGAGCATGAGGCTGCGCGCCGACAAGAAAGGCGACGGCTACGTCCTCAACGGCAACAAGATGTGGATCACCAACGGCCCGGATGCGGACACCCTGGTGGTCTATGCCAAGACCGACGTTACCGCCGGGCCGCGCGGCATCACCGCTTTCCTGATCGAAAAGGGCTTCAAAGGCTTCTCCACCGCGCAGAAGCTGGACAAGCTGGGCATGCGCGGCTCCAACACCTGCGAGTTGGTATTCCAGGACTGCGAAGTCCCCGAGGAGAACGTGCTGGGTCAGGTGGGCAAGGGCGTGAACGTGCTGATGAGCGGCCTGGACTTCGAGCGTGCCGTGCTCGCGGGCGGTCCGTTAGGGGTCATGCAGGCATGCATGGACGTGGTGTTGCCCTACGTGCACGAGCGCGTGCAGTTCGGCCAGCCCATCGGCGAGTTCCAGCTCATGCAGGGCAAGCTCGCCGACATGTACAGCACCATGACCGCTTGCAAGGCGTATGTTTATGCGGTGGGCCGTGCGTGCGATACCGCCAAGACTCCCGACGCGGTGCGTGCGCTGCGCAAAGATGCCGCCGGCGCGGTGCTGTTCGCCGCCGAGAAAGCCACCTGGATAGCAGGTGAAGCGATCCAGGCTCTGGGGGGCAACGGCTACATCAACGAGTATCCGACTGGGCGGCTGTGGCGCGATGCGAAGCTGTACGAAATCGGGGCCGGAACCTCAGAGATACGCCGGTGGTTGATCGGACGCGAGCTCTTCGAGGAAACGAAATAGAGCGATGATGCAGGCCCCGATTCGGCGGAGACTAACCTGCGCGGGGCGCCGGTCGAGCCGCGTTTACCCGGCCGAGTGCGGCCGCATGATCACATTCACGACGTCGCCCTTGCGTACCCGGCCGGAGCCGGGCGCCATCCAGATATAGCCGTCGCTGCGGTACTCGATCGGCAGCGGCGGGCGCGCCCACTCTTCGATGAAGTGCAGGTAGCCGGCCAGCTCGCCCGCGCGCACCTGATCTCCCGCCAGACGCAGCGGCTCGAACAAGCCATCGCTGGGCGCGAACACGTACGCCGTCTGGTCGCGCACTTCCATATGCCGGGTCCCGCGGCTGCCGTCGCGCTGTGAAGTGTCAGGCTTGCCTTCGACCATGCCCATCCACTTGAGCACGTTGTCGAGTCCGCGCTCAGCGACGCGCACGCCTTCGACGCTGACGCGCCCATAGCCGCCCAGCTCGCTGGAGATGGCGAGCACGCCGCGAGTCTCGGCGGCCGATGCCATCGTTCCGCCCTCGTCCACACCCCAGAACACGACGTTGTAGGGGGCGGCGAAGTTCTCGGCCAGTTCCCGGGTTTTGCGCACGATCTCCGGGTCGTCCACGTAGTGCATGGTCGAGCTTAGCGCCGCCTCCATCGAGTTACCGGCGGCATGCACATCGACCAGGATCTCGACCCGCGGCAGAATCACGCTGTCGACGAAGTGCGCGAGCATCTGACAGAAACTGCCGCGCGGATCGCCGGGCAGACAGCGGTTGAAATCGCGCCCGTCGATCGGGCACATGCGACGTCCAGCGAGCGCAGCCGGAAGATCGACCGCCGGCAGCATGATGATGCGGCCACGCACGCTCTGCGGATCGAGGCGCCGGGCCAACCGTGAGATGGCGATCTGCGCCTCGTACTCGTCGCCGTGGACCCCGCCGGTAAACAAGACGCCCGGGCCCTTGCTCCCGTTTACCACGGCGATCGGGATCTCGATCGTGGACCAGGCGCCGCCATCCCGAGACTGGGGCACGCGCAGATAGCCGATCTGCTTGCCGGGCTTGTCGAAATCCAGTTCGTGGAAGATGCGGGTCTTGGCAGTGGAAGCTGCGGCTCCTGGCATTCATCGCCTCCTTCGGGGACACCTGAGTGAAGGCTACCAGAGTAGCAGGGAAATGCGGATGGGGATAAAGACGCCGTAGAGCCGTGCCGACATGAGCTAGGTCGCCTACCCTCAGTCGGTGCGCTATTAGCCGCTTATGACAAATCGTTGACGGTCTCTTGGATCAGACGCACAAGTCGGAGCGAGGGAAGCCGACTCGAGTCTGGAGCAGCGAGCGCTTGCGGCGAGCTGCGCGGCCGCAGTCAAGCCGGCATCGTCAAGAGCAAAGCGTTCAGAATGTTCGGATGAATCCGGGCTGCAGCCTCCGCACGCCCGACCGCGCACAGGGAACGATGCGGTCATCCCAGGAAAAGGAACTCACCGCGGGCAACACGGCCGGGCCACCACAAAAAATCACGATTTGTTGTCAGAGACCCGATCCGGCCTTTAG
>DAIQQA010000309.1:0-2661 GCA_036787045.1 Burkholderiales bacterium
CGAGCCGATCCGCGCTTTTCTCCTGAGCAGGGATTGAGTTCCAGGCCCCTGCATCTAGTACAACGACACGGCAGTTACGAAGCACGCCCGGCAGACGTGGAACATCGGCAAGGCGCACCTGTGTCGGTTTTCTTCGTGTCTTCGTGCCTTCGTGGTGAGAGGTGCAATTAATGGGTTGAAGTACCAGCCGCCGAGGCACCTGGGACGGACCGGCCGTCCAAGATGCGAGGGAACACGTATGTGAGTCGCCGATCCGATCTGGCGGTTCAAAGGTACGGACAACGCAGCCTCAGCGCTTGTAGAAGCCCATCAGCGACGCCTTCGCCAGCGTGTTGAAGTTGAGGTAGAAGCCGACCACCGCCGCAGAGGTGTCGGCCGCCACCGGCAGCTTGTCCATCGACACCGCGTGCACCGTGAACAGATAGCGATGCGGATGATCGCCCTCAGGCGGGCAGGGCCCGCCGTAGCCCGGCTTGCCGAAGTCGGTGCGCACCTGCAGCGCTCCGGCGGGAAGCTTGCCGCTTGCTGGATTGCCCGCATCGAGCGGAAGCTCGGTCACGTTGGGCGGAATGTTCACGACGACCCAGTGCCAAAACCCGCTGCCGGTCGGCGCATCGGGATCGAAGCACAGGACGGCGAAGCTCTTGGTGCCGGCCGGTGCGCCCTCCCACTTCAGGTGCGGCGAGCGGTTGCCGCCTGCGCAGCCGAAGCCGTAGTCGGCCGACAGAACGTGATCCGCGCCCAGGTAGTCGCCGTCTTTGAAGCTGTTGCTGGTCAGTTTCATGTGTTTCGTCCTCGGATTGTCGGGATAGTTGGGGGCGCTGCGCTGCAACTCGGTTGACAGGCTCGCCCAGAGAATCGGCAGTGCGTGAGCTTATGCCGCGCGCCGAGATTGGATGCTTCTTGCGGCGCCGGGTCGCGAGCCTTCGCCCTCTCGTCCGCAGCTTGCGCAGGGAGTGCAGGAGGTTGGCTCGTCGTCATGTGCGTCCCATCGAGGCAGTCGGTCTATTATCATGCCAACGGGCCGGGAATGGGCGGCAGGCTCCCGGCCAGGGATCCCGACGAAAAACAGGAGAGGCAGGTGAGACTCAAAGACAAGGTCGCCCTGGTCACGGGTGGTGCGCACGGCATGGGGGAGAGCACGGCACGAATCTTTGCCCGCGAGGGGGCGAAGGTGGCAATCGCCGACGTGCTCGAGCGGGAAGGCCGGGAGGTGGCGGCATCGATCGTCGCCGCTGGCGGCGATGCGCTGTTCCTGCGCCTGGACGTGTCGGAAGAGCAGCAGTGGGCAGCGACGGTGCGCGCGACCGTTGCGCGCTACGGCCGTCTCGACATCCTGGTGAACAACGCCGGCATCAGCGGCGCGGTGCCGGACCGGATGAGCACCGAATACTTCGATCGGCTGATGGCGGTCAACACCCGCGGCACGTTCCTGGGCATGAAGTACGCGATTCCGGAGATGCAGAAGAGCGGCGGCGGCGCGATCGTGAACTTCTCGTCGATCTCTGGGTTCGTCGGGCAGGAGTTCGTCCACATGGGCTACAACGCGGCCAAAGGTGCGATCCGGCTCCTGACCAAGTCGGCTGCCGTGCAGTACGGCAACGACGGCATCCGTGTAAACTCGGTGCATCCCGGCCTGATGCCGCCCATGCGCACCTCGGTGACCTCCGCCGATCCCGCGCTGCGCGAAAAGGTGCTCGCCGGGATCCCGCTCAAGCGCGCGGGCCGGGCGGAGGAGGCGGCCTACGCCGTGCTGTTCCTCGCTTCCGACGAAGCTTCCTACATCACCGGCACCGAGCTGGTGGTGGATGGGGGTTTCCTGGCGATGTGAGAGCGGCGTTGGCTGCCCGCACGATGCAGGAGCGGCAGAGCGGCTCGATAGGTGCTGTAATGTCCTGTCTGGCGCCGAATCCGTCGCAGTAGACGCTGGCGGGGAACCGAGGCGCTCAGACCCGTCTGAAGCCCTGCCGAAGCCTGCCCTCGACCCGATCGGGTGCCGGGATGACATCCGATCAGATGGTCTCTCGGCAACTGAAATAACTGAGCATGGAGTAACGCCAACATGATTACGGAACTGGTGCTGTTCGATCTGCCGAAGAAGATGACGCGCGAGGAAGTTGTGGCCGGAATGCGGGAGAGCGTGGAGCGCTGGCGCAAGTGCCCCGACCTGGTTCGCAAGAACTTCCTCTATGACGCGCAGGCGGGGCAGGCGGGCGGGGTCTACCTGTGGCCCGATGTGGCCGCCGCACAGCGCTGGCACGACGATGCGTGGAAGCGGCGCATCTTCGATCTGTACGGCAGCGTGCCGGTGTTCCGCTACTTCGAGACGCCGTTTGTGGTCGACAACGCGCTGAACGACGTTATCGAAGAGACTACCGTCTGAGCGCGCAGCTGGACTTTCCCCGGTTGCTGCTGAGTGCTGAACTCGCGGCCAAAGACGCAGAGAGCTGTTCTCCCCTCTTGCCCGAGGGGTGCCCACGCAGTGGGCGGGGTGGTGGGAGCCTGCCCGAGGAAATGGCGGCACACCGAACCCCACACCGCCCCGGCGGCTGCGCCGCCACCCCGCCTCGTGAGAGGCGGGGAGTAAGAAAACTCCCCTCCTGCCGGAGGAGGGGTGGCACGCGAAGCGTGACGGGGTGGTGGGAGCCTGCCTGAGAAGGC
>DAIQQA010000050.1:0-14973 GCA_036787045.1 Burkholderiales bacterium
GTTGGCGGCCTGACTACTGCCCACTGCTCAACCGCAGAAGCGCAGAGACGCAGAGGAACGCGGAGAAAAGAGAATCTGGAGTTCGGGGAAGGCCAGCAAAGTGACTGTACTACCACTCGCGCCGACATCGCAGCCGAACCTCGGTGCCCCGACGGACTACCTGTCCGCCCTCGGCCAGGTACTCTTCCAGCTCCCCGGGCAGCACTACCATGTCGGCGCGAGCGCGCCGGTATGCCACCGTAACCTCATCGGCGTCCAGCCGCAGCGCTGTGCGCGCGCAGTCCATCGCCGTGTAGCCTCCGCCGATCACCACGACCTTGCGGCCGATCTCGCGCCGGCCCGTCTCGTTCACCTCGAGAAGGAACTTCAACCCGTGCTCGACGTCGGCGAGATCGCTTCCGGGCAGCGGCGGCAGGTTCGGACGCAGGGTCCCGGCAGCCATGATGACGGCATCGTGCTGCGAGGCCAAGTCCTCCAGGGTCACGCCGGCGCCGACCGTGACTGCGCATCGGATCTCGACACCCATCCCCACGATCTGGTCGATTTCGCGCTCGATGTGGTCGCGCGGCAGGCGAAAAGCGGGGATTCCCTGGTTGAGCATCCCGCCCGGCCGTTCGTGCTTCTCCAGCACGGTAACGCGATGGCCGAGCCGCGCAAGCTCGCGCGCGGCACTCAATCCGGCCACACCCGCGCCGACCACCGCGACGTGTCTACCGCTCGGCGGAACGAGCGGCGGCAGCACCACCGGCTCGCGGTGCGCAAAGTCAGCCGCTGAGCGCTTCGAGAAGCAGATGCGGACTGACACGGGATGTTCTGGCGCAGCCAATGGAAGTCCTGCGCCGTGGCCGCAGCGGCAGGTGCAGTTGCATCGGGTGCGACCGTCAGTGCAGTCGCGTGCTTCAGTGGAATGTTCATCGGCACGGGCGGTCTCAGCCGGGCTGCTTCGCCTCCGCGGCATCTCGCGCGGCTGGCGCGGCGCGCGAGCGCGGCACCAGGATGCCTTGAGGGCGGAAGATCATCAGTACCATCAGCATCAGGCCAAAGACCAGAAGCCGGTACGCTTGCAGCTCGCGGAACACCTCCGGCAGCGCGACGATCACTACGGCTCCCAGGATCACGCCCGCCAGACTGCCCATGCCGCCGATGATCACCATGGCGAGCACGTTGATCGACTCGGTGAACAGGAAGTTTTCGGGAAACACCGACCTCTGCCAGGAGGCCAGCAGCGCGCCCGCGAAGCCTGCGAAGGAAGCACCGATTGCGAATGCCTGCAGCTTCGCCACCGTCGTGTTGATGCCCATGGCCCGCGCCGCCAGCTCGTCCTCGCGGATCGCCTGCCAGGCCCAGCCGATGCGCGAGTGCTGCAGGCGGTTTGCCGCGATGAGGGCGAGCCCAAGTACCACCAGGAACAGGTAGTAGTAGCTAGTGTTGCCGGTCATGGCGTGGCCGAACAGGCGGGGGGGATCGATGTCGATGATGCCGCTCGGCCCGTTGGTGATGTTGACTGGACGATCCAGGTTCAGCAGCAAGAGGTAGGTGATCTCGCCGAAGCCGAGTGTGACGATGGCAAGGTAGTCGCCGCCCAGGCGCAAGGTGGGTGCGCCGATCAGGATGCCGAACAGCGCGGTGCCCAGCACGACCAGCGGCAGCGCCAGCAGGAACGGCAGGTGCAGGCCGAAGTGCGGGGAGGCCAGAAAAGCGTAGAGATAGGAGCCGATGCCGAAGAAAGCCACGTAACCGATATCCAGAAGGCCGGCAAAGCCCACCACCACGTTGAGGCCGAGGGCAAGGGTCGCGTACAGACAGATGCGCGCCGCCACGCCGATGACGTAATCGTTGGGCGCCACCAGCGGCAGCCCGAACGCCGTGACCGCGAGCGCAAGCCCCAGCACGATCCGACGCCGCTCTGCCTGCATACCCGTTACACCTTGTTGGCCTGCGGCACGGTTTCGCCCAGCAGCCCGGTCGGGCGGAACACCAGCACCAGGATCAGCACTACGAAGGCGACCACATCGCGATAGGCCGGATTGAGGAACGTCACCGCCAGGCTTTCGATCAGCCCGAGCACGATACCTCCCAGCATGGCGCCCTTGAGATTGCCGATGCCGCCCAGCACCGCAGCCGTGAAGGCTTTGAGGCCCGCCGAATAGCCCATGAAGAAGTCGATCTGCGTGTAGTACAGGCCGACCAGCACGCCGGCTGCACCACCCAGCGCGGAGCCGAGCAGGAAGGTGATCGCGATGATCCGCCGCACGTTCACACCCATCACTGCTGCGACTTCGCGGTCCTCGGCCACGGCGCGCATGCAGCGTCCCAGCGTGGTGCGCTGGACCAGCAGGTTGAGCAGCCACATCAGCAGCAGCGCCACCCCGACCATCACCAGCACCAGCGCTGAGATACGCACGCCCGCGACCTGGATGTACCAGCTGCGCGGGAACAGCAGGCCGGTCATGTAGACCTTCATGCGCGCGCCCTGCGTGAGCATCACCGCGTTCTGCAGGAAGATCGACGCCCCCACCGCGCTGATCAGCGGGCCCAGGCGGGTCGCACCGCGCGTGTACAGCGGGCGATAGGCGAAGCGCTCCAGGCTCATCCCCAGGATGCCCGACACCGACATGGCCATGAGCAGCATCAGCGGCACCACCCACGCCGGATGCAGGCCGCCGAAGTTGGCGTTGATCAGCCAGATCAGCACGCCCCAACCGACGTAGGCCCCGATCATGAACAGTTCGCCGTGGGCGAAGTTGATCATCAGCAGGATGCCGTAGACCATGGTGTACCCAAGCGCGATCAGGCCGTAGATCGCCCCCAGCGCAAGGCCGAACACGAGCTGCTGGGGCAGGATCCCGAGAGCGTCCACGTCAGTCTTCCCCGAGATAGGCGCGGCGGATATCGTCGGCGTCGAGCAGCTGCGCGGCTGCACCGTGCATGACGATGTGCCCGTCCTGCAGCACGTAGCCACGATGCGCGACCGCCAGCGCCACGGCGGCGTTCTGCTCGACCACCAGAATGGTCGTGCCCTGGCGGTTGATGGCCTGGATGATGTCGAATACCTGCTCGACCAGCACCGGCGCCAGCCCCATGGACGGTTCATCGAGAAGCATGAGCCGCGGCCTCGCCATCAGCGCCCGGCCGATCGCCAGCATCTGCTGCTCGCCGCCCGACATGGTGCCGGCATGCTGGCTCACGCGCTCCTTCAGCCGCGGGAACAGCCCGTACACGCGCTCCAGATCGTGGTCGATCTCGCCGGGCGAGGCGCTGCGTCGGCTATACGCGCCCATGGCGAGGTTCTCCCAGACCGTCATGCGCGCGAAGATCCGGCGCGACTCGGGCACCAGTGCAATGCCGCGCCGGACGATGTCCTCGGTGGCCAAGCGGTCGATGCGCTCGCCCTCGAGCGCCACGCTGCCGGCGCTCGGCCGCAGCAGGCCCAGCACGGTCTTGAGCATGGTGGACTTGCCGGCGGCGTTGCCGCCGAGCAGGCAGACGATCTCGCCCTGCTGCACGTCGAGGGTGACGCCACGCAGGACCTGAAGCGGACCGTAACCGGCCACCACATCGGTGAGGCTAAGCATGGCGCCGCCCCAGGTAGGCCTCCAGCACTGCAGGGTGGCGCCGCACCTCCTGAAAGCTGCCCTCGGCGATCTTGACGCCGTGATCGAGCACCACCACCCGCTCGCAGATCCCCTGGACGAGGCCCATGTCATGCTCGATCAGCAGGATCCCGATCCCGCGCGCGCGGATGCGCTGGATGTCTTCCCTCAGCTCGCGCTTCTCGGTGGGGTTCATCCCCGCGGCCGGCTCGTCGAGCAGGATCAGCTTCGGCGTTGTGGCCAACGCGCGGGCGATCTCCAGCCGGCGCCGATTGGCATAGGACAGCGTCGAGGCCGGGTCGTGGGCGCGCGGCAGCAGGCGCTCGCCGAAGAAAGCCAACAGTTCGGTCCCGCGCTCGATCGTCCGCCGCCGCTCCGCGCGCGTCGCAGGCAGCCCCAGCAGGATGCCGGCCGGGCCGGCCCGCGTCCGGCAGTGCATGCCGACCAGCACGTTCTCCAGCACGCTCATCTGGTTGAACAGGCGCTGGTTCTGGAACGTGCGCGCGATCCCCAGGGCGGCGACCACGTGCGGAGGGCGTCCGACCAGTTCGGCCCGGCCCCCATCGAACGCGATGCAGCCTGCAGTCGCCCGGTAGAGACCGCTGATCACGTTGAACACGGTGGTCTTGCCGGAGCCGTTCGGGCCGATCAGTCCTGCGATCTCCCCGTGCTCGACCGCCAGATCCAGGTCCTGGAGCGCTCGCAACCCGCCGAAGGTCATCGACAGGCCGCGGACCTCCAGCAGCGCCATGCGTCGCCTCCGCGGCCGGCCCGGGCAGGGATGGTTACTTCACCACGATCGTCTTGACCTGCTGGAAGCCCAGCCCCTTCACCTGGTAGACGAAGATCATGCCACCCGCCACGTCGCCCTTGTCGTCGAAGGTGAGCGGCACGCCGAGGATGCCCTGATAGTTCCGGGTGGAGCGCACCGCATCGCGCACTGCGGCGCGGTCGGCTTTGCCTGCCTTCTTGACCGCTTCGAGGATGATGTTGGCGGCTTCATAGGCCAGCGGGCCGTAGGAGCTGAGCGAGCCGTACCTCGCCTCGAAGGCCTTCACGAACTTGGCACCCGATGGCAGCTTGTGCATGTCGGGTGCGAGGAAGGTCACGTAGTTGCCCTCCGCCGCGCCGCCGGACGCCTCGATGTAATCCTTCACCTCATAGATGCCGTCGCCGCCGATCATCCTGACGTCGAGGCCCACGTCGGGAAGTTGCTTGGCGATGAGCGCCGCTTCGGGCGCCCAGAGGCTCGGCACGATCAGGTCGACGTCCTTGGGAACCGTGCCGAGAATGGCACGGAAGTCCTTGTCGCCCGCACGCACCTGGAAGCGCAGCGTCTGCGCCCCCAGCGCCTTGGCCTTCTTGTCGAACTCATCGGCGAAGCCCTTTGGACCCGTGGTGCCATCGTCGAAGATCGCGATCTTCCTGGCTTTCAGGTCCTGGACCGCGAACATCGCCGCCGCCGGCGCCTGCGCATCGTCGCGGGCGCACACCCGGTTAGTGTTGTTCAGGCGGCGGTCCGTGACACGCGGGTTGGTGCAGCCCGGCGTAATCAGCACCACGTTGGCCTTCTGCAGAATCTCGGACACCGGGATGCACGTAACGCTGGTGATGCCCCAGACGGTGCCGATCACTGCAGCGTCGGCCACGACCTTTTCGGCCGCCGCCACGCCGATCTGCGGGTTGCCCTGATCGTCTGCTTCCAGGACTTCGATCTTCTTCCCGAGCACCCCGCCGCGCGCGTTCCACTCGTCGGCGGCGAGCTTGACGGCGTTGGCGACTTCCTGCCCTTGCTTGGCCAGCGGCCCCGTGAGCGGCGCACCGACGGCAAGCTTGATGACCGATTGCGCGGCTGCACCGGTGCACATCCCGGCGAGCAGCAGCACCGCGGCAAACATCTTCCAAGCTTCCCTCGACTTCATGTTCTCCTCCCCGCGTCCTTGGCCACCCATTCTACTTCTTGAGCGAAGGCCCGGTGCGCCCCTCTTCAGGATGGAGCCAGATCGTCCCGCTCGGCCCGTATCCGACAATCTGCAGGATCACCTCCTCGTCCTTGGCGCCGTCGAAGTGGACGCCCTTGGCCGGGTGCTTCATGTACGTGCCGGGTTTGAGGCCAACGGTGCTGTCGGGGTCGAAGGTATCGCCGGTGCCGGTGTACCACGTGCCCTGAATGACGATGGCGTGGCGGTCCTCCGGGTGATGGTGCGGCCGCGTCATCAGCCCCGGTGGGAACTTGACCCTCACCACGTAGGCCCCCTCCTTGGTTGGGTCGCCCTCGATGACGGCATACTGCAGGCCGTTATAGCCGGGGACCTCCTTCCACTGCACCTCCTCGGGCGCGATGCGCACGAACCCCATCTCGTCGCGCTCACCGTAGGCGCCCGTCGCGAGCAGCAGCGCGGCGCCCGCTGCCACGGTCGTCCACATTTTGCGGGACAGACTCATGTCTTCTCCTCAGGTTGTGTGGTTCTCTGCGTAGACCCTGCGTCGACCGTTCTGGAATCAGCAACCTCACTGCAGAGGCGCGAAGGCGCAAAGCATGCGCCAAGGAAACCGTCGACCACCGCGATAGTATCGTGGCTCGTTGCGGCCCCTTCGCGTCTTTGCGCTCCTCGGTCTGCGGTCGCTAGGGTTTGACGAACTTCAGCGTCATGCGGTCGCTCTCGCCTATGGCGAGGTACTTCTCGCGGTCCTCGTCGCCCAGCGCCAGGGTCGGCGGCAGCGTCCAGACCCCCTTGGGATGATCCTTCGTGTCCTTCGAGTTGGCGTTCGCCTCCGACCGGCCCGCCAGCCGGAACCCGGCCCGCCTGGCCGTGTCGATGACATACTGCTCGGTCATGTACCCGCTGCTGATTTGGTCCTCGAAGGGGGTGCCGGGCGCGGCGCGATGGTCCACGACGCCCAGAATCCCGCCCGGTTTGAGGACGTCGTGGAAGGTCTTGAACATGGCATCGGCGTTACCGGCCTTCGCCCAGTTGTGCACGTTGCGAAACGTGAGCACCATGTCCACCGAGCCGGCGGGCGCGATGTCCACGTAGGTCGGCGCGAGCAGGTAGGTCTTGGTGACCTTGCCGTACAGGTCCGGACGCGACGCGACCATCTGATCGAAGGCCTTCTCTGTTCTGTGCAGGTAGTCTGGAGTGTTCTCCCACGCTGTGGCGAACCAGGCCGCGTTGTAACGGCCTTGATCGCGCAGGAACGGCGCCAGGATCTCGGTCCACCAACCCCCGCTCGGCCACACCTCCACTACCGTCATGCCCGGTCGGATGCCGAAGAAGGTCAGCACCTCCTTCGGATGCCGGTACCTGTCGCGCGCCGCATTCTTCGGATTGCGGTGGTCGCTGGCGAGAATGCGGTCCAGCTGTGCGCTGGTGTCCGACTGTGCCGCCGCGGGCAGCGGCGCCGACAGAAACACGGCTGCGACGCTGACCGCAGCCAGCGATCTCAGGGTTGGGACCAACATGTACGACTCCTCCAGGTTTATGGGAACCGGGATCAAGGGGCTCGACGGACTCAGCGGGGCGCGCCGACCGCACGCGACGAGTCGCGCAGGATTCTGGACCCCAGATCCTGTGCACTAGTTTCCCGGTCGAAGCCGAGCTGTTGGCTGTCGAGGGTTTGCTGGCGGGAAGGCTCCGGCACATTCTGGGTCTGGGTCTGCAGCTCGATCTGCCGTCGCCGCTGGCTGTCGCGCAGCTGCGTTTCGCTGTCCACGACGGACTTCCCGGGGGCGAGCCGCGGCGGTGCCGGTGGTCGCACAGGCTCGTCGCGGCGCAGGATCTCGCTGCCAGGCGTGGGCAGGTAGAGCTTCAGCCCGGTCTCGCCCGGAACCATCGGGCGTGGGGGCGTAGGCGTTTCATCCTGCAGCCGCACGTGGAACTCTCGCTCCCGCGCGGCACGCTCCTGCAGATTGCGGTCGATGCCGTCTTGGGGGTGCACCTGGCCCACGGCTGGGATGGAGGTCGCCAGGCCGGCCAGCAGCACCCATCTGGGGATTCGTAGCGATGGCATGCGGCGAGTGTATAGGCCACCCGGCCGTTGCGTCTACGCACTTCTCGGCAGTATTCGCATGCGGGCCATGGGTCGTCTGGATCGCCGTCCTCTGCGCCGCAAGGCCAGGGCTGCTGCAGAGGCTTCCCATTGCGGCCCGCGTACGCCCGCGGGAAGGGCTGGGGCGAAAAAAAAGCCTGCGGGACTTGAGTCACCGCAGGCTAACCCTGGCAGACACCGGAAATTCCGTCGGGGCAATCTCACCCCTGCTGCGACCGGATACTCTGCAACCGCCGTGCCTGACGCCCCTCGCGTTGGCAGAACTCTTTTGTTCACATGCAGTTAGCGCGCGACTCTGCCCGTATGCCGACCAGTCAGCAGCCCTGCGGAGTGCCTCCAAGGCGGGAAAATCGCGCCGGCGCTGTGCAGGTTTCTATAGGCGTGCACAGGCTTCTGGCGTGGGGGCGGCTCGACCCTGCCGGGGGCGGCGGCGCGTGCGACGCGGACCGGACCGAGCTAGACCACCAGGTAGCTGCGCAGCTCCTGCGGATCCATCTCGTCGCCGGAGCCGCGCTTCACGATCTCGCCGCGGCGGAGCACGAGGTACTGGTCGGCCAGCTCGCGCGCGAAGTCGAAGTACTGCTCCACCAGGAGGATCGCCATGTCGCCACGCTCGGACAAGGCGCGGATGACGCGCTCGATCTCCTTGATGATGGAGGGCTGAATGCCCTCGGTGGGCTCGTCGAGGATGAGCAGCTTGGGCCGCATCACCAGGGCGCGCGCGATGGCGAGCTGCTGCTGCTGCCCCCCGGAAAGATCGCCGCCACGGCGTCCGAGCATCTGCTTGAGCACGGGGAACATCTCGAACACCTCGCCGGGGATCGCGCCCGCCCCGCCAGCGCGCCTGCTCGCGAGCCCCATCAGCAGGTTCTCCTCCACGGTCAGGCGCGGGAAGATCTCGCGCCCCTGCGGCACATAGCCGATGCCCAGCTTCACCCGCTGGAACGGCGGCAGGCCCCCGATCTCCTGCCCTGCGAACCGGACGCTGCCGCGGGCGATCGGCACTACACCCATCAGGCAGCGCAGCAGCGTGGTCTTGCCCACGCCGTTGCGGCCGAGCAGCGCAGTGCACGCGCCTGCGGGCACCTCGAAGGTGAGGTCACGCAGCGTCTGGCTGCTGCCATAGTATTGGTTCAGATTCTCGACTGTCAGCATGCTAGCGGCCGAGGTAGACCTCGATGACCCTCTCGTCGCTCTTGATCTGGTTGAGCGGCCCTTCCGCCAGCACGCTGCCTTCGTGCAGCACCGTCACGATGTCCGCAATGCGCGCGATGAACTCCATATCGTGCTCGACCACGATCACCGAGTGCTGTCCTGCCAGCGACTTGAACAGCTCGGCCGTGCGCTCGGTTTCCTCGTCGGTCATGCCGGCGACCGGCTCATCCAGCAAGAGCAGCTTGGGCTCCTGCATGAGCAGCATCCCGATCTCGAGCCACTGCTTCTGGCCGTGCGACAGCAGGCCGGCCAGCTTGCCGGCCTCGCCCCCGAGCTGGATCATCGCCAGCGTGTCGGCAATGCGATCCGTCTGCTCCGAGCTGAGCCTGGCCCGCAGCGTCGCACGCACTCGCTTGTCGGCCTTCATGGCCAGCTCGAGGTTCTCGAACACCGTGTGGTTCTCGAATACCGTCGGCTTCTGGAACTTGCGCCCGATGCCGGCGTGGGCGATCTGCGCTTCCGACAGCCGTGTCAGATCGATGGTCTGCCCGAAGAAGACCGTCCCGGAATCCGGGCGCGTCTTGCCCGTGATCACGTCCATCATCGTGGTTTTCCCCGCACCGTTGGGGCCGATCACGCAGCGCAGCTCGCCGGCGTCCACAGTGAGCGTGAGCTTGTTCAACGCCTTGAAGCCGTCGAAGCTGACCGTGATGTCATCCAGATAGAGGATGGCGCGATGGGTGATGTCCAGCCCCGCAGTGGCCACGCGCGCCAGGCCGCTGCCTCCTTCGATTGCCCTCACACCCGGCAGCTGACTCACTTGTTTCCCTCCTCTTGGAGCGCCATCCCCGTACCGGGGGTCGCGCGCCGGCGCAGCAGGGCCGGTATGCCCGCTACGCCTTTGGGTAGGAACAGCGTCACCAGGATGAACAGCAGTCCTAGAAAGAACAGCCAGTACTCGGGATAGGCCTGTGTGAAGAAGCTCTTGGCCCCGTTGACCAGCGCTGCTCCGAACACCGGCCCCAGCAGCGTGCCGCGCCCGCCCACCGCCACCCAGATGGCGATCTCGATGGAGTTCGCGGGCGACATCTCGCTGGGATTGATGATGCCTACCTGGGGCACATACAGCGCCCCGGCGATCCCGCACAGCACGGCGGACAGCGTCCAGACGAACAGCTTGTACCAGAGCGGGTTGTAGCCCGAGAACATGAGCCGGGTCTCGGAGTCGCGAATGGCGGTGAGCACCCGCCCGAGCTTCGAGCGGATGATCGCGCGCGACAGCACGACCACGCCCGCCAGATAGAGGCCTGTCACCGCGAACAAGGCCGCGCGGGTTTCCGGCTCGGCGATGCGAAAGCCGAGGATGCGCTTGAAATCGGTGAAACCGTTGTTGCCCCCGAACCCCGTGTCGTTGCGGAAGAACAAAAGCATGAAGGCGAAGGTCAGCGCCTGCGTGATGATCGAGAAGTACACCCCCTTGATGCGGGAGCGGAATGCGAAGAAGCCGAATACGAAGGCCAGGATCCCCGGGACCAGGATCACCAGCAGCGCTGAGTACAGGAAGTGTTCCGTGAACGACCAGTACCAGGGGTACGCCTTCCAGTCGAGGAACACCATGAAGTCCGGCAGATCGCTCTGATACTGGCCCTCGCCCCCGATCATGCGCATCAGATACATGCCGAACGCGTAGCCGCCCAGGGCGAAGAACACGCCGTGCCCGAGGCTCAAGATCCCGGTGTAGCCCCAGATCAGGTTCATCGCCAGCGCCACCACGCAATAGCACATGATCTTGCCGATCAGCGTCACGAAATACGCCGACAGGTGGACGGGGTTGCCCTCGGGAACGACGACGAACAGCACCGGTACCAGCACCGATACCGTCAGCGCGAAGGCGAGCAATGCGGCCCAGCCGCGCGCAGCGAACAGCGGCGCCCTCGTTTGCCCTCCCCCCTCCAGAGGGAGAGTCAGGATGGGGGTTGGTCCGTTCATGCTTCCACCGCCCTGCCCCTCAGGGCGAACAGCCCCTGCGGGCGCTTCTGGATGAAGGCGATGATCAGCACCAGGATGAGGATCTTGGTGAGCACCGGGCCGACATGCGGCTCCAGCAGCTTCAAGGCCACGCCCAGCCCCAGGGCCGCATACACAGTCCCGGCGAGCTGCCCCACCCCGCCCAGCACCACCACCATGAAGGAATCGATGATGTAGCTCTGTCCCAGGTCCGGGCCAACGTTGCCGACCTGGGACAGTGCGCAGCCGGCCAGCCCGGCGATTCCAGAGCCGAGGCCGAACGCGAGCACATCTACGCGCCCCGTGTTGACCCCGACGCAGGAGGCCATGGTGCGGTTCTGCGTGACCCCGCGGACGAACAATCCAAGCCGCGTGCGCGACAGCACCAGCCACATCGCAGCGAGCACGGCCAGCGCGAAGACGATGATCACAATGCGGTTGTATGGCAGCGTCAGGTTGGTGAGCTGGATCCCGCCCGACATCCAGGACGGATTGGCCACCTCCACGTTCTGGGCGCCGAAGATTTGCCGCACCAGCTGGATCAGGAACAGGCTGATGCCCCAGGTGGCCAGCAACGTCTCCAGCGGGCGTCCATACAGCCAACGGATCACGCTGCGCTCGAGCGCCATGCCGACCACTGCAGAGGCCAGGAACGCAACCGGCACCGCGAACACCGGATACCACTCGATCAGGCCGGGCGCGTAGCTCCTTACCACCTGCTGCGTCACGAAGGTGGCGTAGGCGCCGATCATCAGCATCTCGCCGTGCGCCATGTTGATGACACCGAGCAGCCCGTAGGTGATGGCCAGACCCAGTGCCGCAAGCAGCAGGATGCTGCCCAGGCTGATGCCGGTGAAGAGTCGCCCGGCGTAGTCGTACGCCGCGAGGCGGCGGTCGATCGCCTTGATGGCGGCGGCCGCGGCCGTGCGCACCTCGACATCGGGTTCGGCGTACATGCCGGTGGAGTCCTTCTCCAGCAGGGCATACAGCAGCTGCTGGATGCGCTGGGCATCGCTCTCGCCCAGCAGGTTCACGGCAGCCAGGCGCACCTTCGGATCCGGGCTGTTGAGACTGATGCCGGCCTTAATCTGCGCGAGCACGGACTTGATCTCCGGATCGGTTTCCTTGGCGAGCACTTGCGCGAGGATCGGCGCGAGGGATTCCTGCGGCGAGGTCTCGATAGCACGCGCAGCGGCCAGACGCTCGTCGCGACTCTCGGAGAACAGACTGAACGCCGACAGCGCGCCCTGCAGCCGGCCGCGCACCCGGTTGTTGATGGTTACCGTCTCGTACTCGCCGGGCGCAGGTTCGATGGGCTGCAGCGTGGCAGCGTCCTTCGCCTCGGAGCCCTCGACGATGATCACCTGGCCGGCCGGTGTGACGGCGAGCGCTCCTTCCTGCAAGGCCTTGAGCAGAGGCAGCCCAACCGGATCGCCGGCGCGAGTCAGCGCCTCGATGGCTTCGACCTTGGCGCTGGTGTCACCGGTACCGAGCTGGGTGACGAGCGCCGGGTCGATGGCCCATGCCGGGGTGCTCAGGGCAAGCGCAGGCACGAGCACCAGCGCCAGCAGCACGCGCCGTGCTGTTGTCAGGGACAAGGCCGAGGTCTCCGGGGTAGCTGTGTAGTTGTTGGAAGTCGCACAAAGCGAGGGTGTCCGGCCACCACCCCGCCGTGCCGCCAGCGGGGTGGGAGCCTGCGGCCCGGCCAAAGCTCCGGGCCGGTTGCCTCGACTCAGGCGTTCTGCTTCTTCTCGTTGCCGGCGATGAACGGGCTCCACGGCTGCGCCCGGATCGGGCCTTTGGTCTTCCATACCACGTTGAACTGACCGGTCGCGGTCACCTCGCCGATGAACACGGGCTTGTGCAGATGATGATTGGTCTTGTCCATCGTCAGCGTAAAGCCGCAGGGCGCCTTGAAGGTCTGCCCGGACATGGCTGGACGCACCTTGTCCACCTCGATGGACTTGGCCTTCTCCACCGCCTGCTTCCACATGTGGATGCCGACGTAGGTGGCTTCCATCGGGTCATTGGTGACCACGGTGTCGAGGTTGGGCACGCTGTTCTTCTTGGCCCAGTCCTTGTACATCTTGATGAACTTGTCGTTCTCGGGGTTCTTCACCGACATGAAGTAGTTCCAGGCGGCGAGGTGGCCCACCAGCGGCTTCGTGTCGATGCCGCGCAGCTCCTCTTCGCCCACCGAGAACGCCACCACCGGCACGTCGGTCGCCTTGAGCCCCTGGTTGCCGAGCTCCTTGTAGAAGGGCACGTTGGAGTCGCCGTTGATGGTGGACACCACTGCGGTCTTGCCCCCGGCGGCGAACTTCTTGATGTTGGCCACGATGGTCTGGTAGTCGCTGTGGCCGAAGGGCGTGTAGATCTCCTCGATGTCCTTCTCGGCCACCCCCTTGGACTTGAGGAACGCGCGCAGGATCTTGTTGGTCGTGCGCGGATACACATAGTCGGTGCCGAGCAGGAACCAGCGCTTGGCGCTGCCGCCGTCCTCGCTCATCAGGTACTCCACCGCGGGGATGGCCTGCTGGTTGGGCGCGGCGCCGGTGTAGAACACGTTCTGCGACAGCTCTTCGCCTTCGTATTGCACCGGGTAGAACAGCAGCCCGTTCAGCTCCTCGAACACCGGCAGCACGGACTTGCGTGACACCGACGTCCAGCAGCCGAACACGGCCGCCACCTTGTCTTGGGTGATGAGCTGGCGGGCCTTTTCGGCGAACAGCGGCCAGTTGGAAGCCGGGTCGACCACCACCGGCTCGATCGGACGCCCCATGATGCCGCCCGCTGCATTGACCTGCTCGAACGTCATCAGGGCCGTGTTCTTCAGCGCGGTCTCGCTGATCGCCATGGTGCCCGACAGCGAGTGCAGCACCCCGACCTTGATGGGATCCTTCGCTCCGAACGCTTGGATGGACGCCGGGAGCGTAGCGGCGCCGGCCAGAGTGGCCGAGAGTTTCAGAAAGTCGCGTCTTTGCATGGAAAGCTTCCCCTGTTGGTGAGTAATGAAGTGGTGCGCTGTGAAGCCGCCGGTGATGCAGCCCATGCACGGTCTTGATGCATCTCGGCGACATCCTCCCCGCACGCGGATGGTGCTTTGCATCAACCGTGCCTTGCCGGTGCGCACCATGCGCACGTCATCACTTTCTTCAGTGGTTCATGAGGTTAGGCGATCGTGGGGAAACCAGTGCAGGCAGGCCTGCGCTGGTCGCGGCGGGAATCGTGCACCGCAGTGGTGCTTGCCCCCAAAGCGGCGCACGGCTTCAGGGCAAGCCTTGGAGGCTGGCCGCATCATCCGTCTTGCACTCCGCGCTGATCTGTATATAATCACAGCAACTGGAGATAAACGCATGGATGAACTCACCGCCCGCCAGGCCGAAGTCCTGCAGCTGATCGCCGATTTCCTGCAGGCCACCGGCTTCCCCCCCACCCGTGCCGAGATCGCTCAGCAGCTCGGCTTCCGCTCCGCCAACGCGGCGGAGGAGCATCTGCGGGCCCTGGAGCGCAAGGGCTACATCGAGATGCTGCCCGGCGCCTCCCGCGGCATTCGCCTGCGCAATACCTACAACGTGGGCCTGCCGGTGGTGGGAAGGGTCGCCGCCGGCAGTCCGATCCTGGCCGAGCAGCACGTGCAGGGCCGCTATCAGATCGACCCATCGCTGTTCAAGCCGCGCGCTGACTACTTGTTGAAGGTGCGCGGCATGAGCATGCGCGATGCCGGCATCCTCGACGGCGACCTGCTGGCCGTTCATCACACCGGCGAGGCGCGCTCGGGCCAGATCGTCGTCGCACGGCTGAAGGATGAGGTCACCGTCAAGCGCTTCAAGCGCCAGGGCAGCCAGGTGCAGCTGCTGCCCGAAAACCCCGATTTCGAGCCGATCCTGGTGGACACGAAGCGCGATCCGCTGGTGATCGAGGGCATCGGCGTGGGGATCATCCGCAACGGCAAGACGCTCTAGAAAGCGGGACGTGGGACAGGACGTGGAACGTAGTTACTGTAAGACGCAAGGTGCATGGCTCACGGGTTGAGCCAGAGGATTAGCCAGAGTTCGCACGGAACGGTGAAGACGCTGTGCCCTACGTCCCGGCAGGAAATCGGGACATAGAGGATTGAAGACCCAAGAGTTAAGACGCAGAGCGAAGGCACCTACGTCCTTCGTCC
>DAIQQA010000050.1:15073-27631 GCA_036787045.1 Burkholderiales bacterium
ATCATGGAACAAGACAAAGCGCTTGCGATCCTCAAGACCCTGGCCGATGGTGTGGATCCGGCCACCGGCGAGCAGTTTTCCGCCGATAGCCCCTATCAGCATCCCGATACCATCCGTGCGCTGTTCTGGGCGGTGCAGACGCTGAGCGGCCCCACCCGCCCGCAAAAGCAGGCCACACCGCGACCCGAAGGCGCGCCGACCAATGCCGGAAAGCCCTGGTCGGAAGAAGAAGACGCGCATCTGGGCAAGGCCTTCGATGCCGGCAAGCCGATCGAGCAGCTCGCCGCGGAACACCGACGCAGCCGCTGGGCCATCGAGGCCAGACTGGTGAAGCTGGGTAAGATCCCGGAGCCGCTCACAGGAATGCGTTTCCCGCTCAAGAAAAATACTGCTGCGCAACCGTCAGCGAGTTACCTAGCTCGCTAGGAAACACTTGATCAGGTGTCATCCTCGCCCTGCAGGAGAGAGAGCCTGCCCCGGACTCGATCTGGGGGCTGGGCTGAGGGAAGTAATCCTCGCCTTCGCACTTCGTCCTTAGTCCCGATGTACCCATGTCTACCTCTCTCAGCCTCGTCCTCCAGCACCCCGCCATCTGGCGCGGCGACCAGTACGCCAAGGTCGCGGTCGAGAGCGTTCCCACGGGCTTTGCCGAGCTGGACGCACAGCTTCCCGGTGGCGGTTGGCCGCGGGCAGCGCTGACCGAGCTGCTCACCAACCAGCAAGGCATCGGCGAGCTGCGCCTGCTCGCTCCTGCGCTCGCGCATCTGTCGGGCGAGGAAAAGTGGCTGGTGCTGGTGGCTCCGCCCTATCTGCCTTATGCGCCTGGCTTCGAGTCGCTGGGCATGAACCTCTCGCGCCTGGTCATCGTGCGCACCCGCTCGAGCGGCGAGAGCCTGTGGGCTGCCGAGCGCTGCCTGCGCTCCGGCACATGCGCGGCCGTGATCGCCTGGCCCGGCCCCGGGTCGGAACGGTCGCTGCGTCGCCTGCAGCTCGCCGCCGAAGAGGGCAAAAGCCTCGGTGTGATCTTCGGCCCCACGCGCAACGCCGCCAATGCTTCGCCCGCTCCGCTGCGTATCCAGCTCTCCGCCGCCCGCGGCAAGCTCGAGGTGCAGATCCTCAAGCGCCGCGGCGGCGGCTGGGCGCCGCCGCTGGCGTTGGAGTCGTCCTCCGTCCTTCGTCCTGCTCTGCGCTACCGAAGAATCCGGCATGGCTTGGCCTAGCCTGCATCCACCGATGATCCGCCCGCGCCATGCTCTGGGCCTGTCTCCGCCTCCCCGACTTCTCCCTCCAGCTCCGCCTGCGGGGCGCAGAATCGTCCGGGTCAGTCGTCGTGACGACGGCGGGGAACCGGCCGCAAGTCCTCTCCTGTAATTCGCAGGCACGCAGCCACGGTATCTGGCCGGGCATGGCCGCTTCCGCTGCCATCGCGCTGGCGCCGGATCTCGTGGAGCACGTGCGCAATCCCGCCGCCGAAGAGCCGGCCTTGCGCAGCATCGCGGCCTGGGCGGGACAGTTCACTTCCGTCGTATGCCTGGTGCCGCCCGACGCAGTGCTGCTGGAGATCGCCGGCAGCCTGAGGCTGTTCGGCGGCCTGCGCCTGCTTCTGCTGCAGATCGATGCCGGCCTGATCGAGCTGGGCTATACCGCCGCGCTCGCTGTCGCACCTACCCCTACCGGCGCATGCTTGCTGGCGCGCGCCGGCACTGGTGTCCGCATCACCGACCCGGCCCAGCTGCCGGCAGCGCTCGCCCCGCTCCCGCTCGTTCTGCTCGATCAACCCGAGGAGACCGTACGTACACTCTCAGTCATAGGCGTGCATACCATCGGGGAGTGCCTGGCTCTGCCGCGCGACGGCCTCGCCCGCCGCTTCGGCCAGCAGTTGCTGGACGAGCTGGATCGTGCGCTGGGCCGGCTGCCCGATGCCCGCGAGCCGTACCTCCACCCCGCCCGCTATGCGTCGAAGCTCGCACTGCCCGCACCGGTGCAGGAAGCCGAACCGCTGCTGTTCGTCGCCAAGCGTCTGCTGCTGGAGCTCGCCGGCTTCCTGCGCATGAAGCAGAAGGGTGTGACACGGCTCAAGCTCACCCTGCACCACGAGGACCGCAAACCCACCGTGGTGATGCTCGGCTTTGCCGTGCCCTGCCGCGACGCCGATCGCATGGTGCGGCTGCTGCGCGAGCGGCTGGCGAACGTCGAGCTGCCGGATCGCGTCGAGGCCATCGCCATCGACAGCGAGGAAACCCGGCCGCTCGGCTCGCGCAACCTGTCGCTGTTTCCCGAGGACCGCCTGCCGGAAGAGCAGCGCTGGCTCATCATCGATCATCTGCGGGCAAGGTTGGGCGCGGATGCCGTGCACGGCATCATCTCCCATCCCGATCATCGGCCGGAACAGGCCTGGCGCGCCTGCGAACCGGGGACTGGAAGGGAAGGCTACTGCAGCAGCGTCCGGCGCCCGCTGTGGTTGCTGGAAGCGCCGCGCCGGCTGCATTCCAGCGCGGGAGAGCCGCTGCTCGACGGCCCCCTCACCCTGGAAGCCGGGCCGGAACGCATAGAGGGAGGATGGTGGGACGAGGGCGACGTCACGCGCGATTACTTTATCGCCACCGACGCAGCGGGCCGGCGCTTCTGGATCTACCGCGAGCGAGGCGAGGCGGCGTGGTTTCTCCAGGGCGTCTTCGCCTAGCAGCCTAGATCGCGATCAGTGCGGCCCTTCGTGCACGCACAGGTAGTTGCCCTCGCTGTCCTTGAACCAGGCCGCCTTGTCCGAGCCGAGGACGCATACGTGGTCGACGGTCTTGAGATTGGGGAAGTCGTAGTCTTCGAACACCACCCCCTTAGCCTTCAGCCCCTCGATCACGCGCTCGATGCCCTGGACCTCGAAGCTCAGTGCCGTGTGTTCGGCCTTGGTGCCTTCGGGCTTGGTGATGAGCGCAATATGGGCGTCGCCGCCGCAGGCGAAGAGGTAGTTCCCGTCGGCGGCAAACCCCTTGGGTTCGAGCCCGAGCTTGTTCTGGTAGAAGTCGCGGGCCCGCGCCATGTCCTTGACCGGAAGGATGGTGGTCACCGCAGCCTTGGTCAGCATGCTCATCGGTTTCTCCTGTTTGTGCCGGGGATGTCGGCCGACCCGGAGATGCACGGGGGCTTGAGATAGTTATAGATAAGGACGAGGAACAACGCAAGACCACGAGCGGCGTTGGCAAGGCTGTCTGATGCTGTATATTAGTACATATATCAAGGCCGCTCCATGTTCCCCTCCTACGCCGAGCTGCACTGTCTGACCAACTTCACCTTCCTGCGCGGGGCCTCGCACCCGGAGGAGCTGGTCGAGCGCGCCGCGCGGCTCGGCTACTCGGCGCTTGCCGTCACCGACGAGTGCTCGCTGGCGGGCGTGGTGCGCGCGCATGTGGCGGCGAAGGAGCACGGCATCAAGCTGATTGTCGGGGCGGAGCTGGCGCTCGATGGTGAGGCGAGAGGCGTGAGGCGTGAGGCGCAAGGTTCCCCCTCACCCCGACCCTCGGATCAAATCCGGGGCAGGCTCTCTCCCACGAGGGAAGGGGGAGATTTTCGCTACGCCTCGCGCGCCCCCTCACCCCAGCCCTCTCCCGCGAGGGGAGAGGGTGGGGGTGAAGCTTGCTCCTCACTCCTCCCTCCTCCCTCCTCCCTCCTCCCTGCGCACAGCGCATGCGCCTCACGCCTCACGCCTCACGCCTCACGCAGCGCAGCACTGCGCCTCGTCCTCCTCGCCACCGACCGCACCGGCTACGGCAATCTCTCCGAGCTGATCACTCGCGCGCGGCGCCGCTCGAAGAAGGGCGAATACCATCTCACCACAGCGGATCTGGACGACGGCGTGCCCGGCTGCCTCGCGCTGCTGCTCCCGGGAGAGGAGCCGGATATCGGCCACGCCCGCTGGCTCGGGTCCCGTTTCGAGGGACGCTGCTGGATCGCAGCCGAGCTGCTGCTCGGCCCCGACGACCGCACGCGCCTGGAGCAGCTGGAATGCCATGCGCAGGACGCCGGCCTGCCGCTGGTAGCCGCCGGCGGGGTGCACATGCACGTGCGCGCGCGCCGCGCATTGCAGGACACTCTCACCGCCATCCACCTCGGCACACCGCTCGCCCGCTGCGGTCACGCGCTGTTCCCCAACGGCGAACGCTATCTGCGCTCGCGCGAGCGGCTGGCGCGCCTGTATCCGCCCGAGCTGCTGATCGCCACCCTCGATGTGGCGGAGCGCTGCTCCTTTTCTCTCGACAGCTTGCGCTACGAGTATCCCGAAGAGATCGTGCCAGCGGGAGAGACGCCGGCGAGCTGGCTGCGCGGGCTTACGGAGGAAGGGTTCCGATGGAGGTTTGGAGCGCAGTTGCGTGAGGAGGGAGGTGGGAGGTGGCAGGAGTCCCCCTCACCCCAGCCCCCGGATCAGGTCTCGGGCAGGCTCTTTCCTGCAAGAGGAGAGAATGGAACTTCTCCCTCCCCCTGGAAGGGGGAGGGCTGGGGTGGGGGTACAGCGCAAGCATCTCCTGATAGCGCGCGTTTCACCCCCATCCCAACCTTCCCCCTGGAAGGGGGAAGGAGTCAGCAGCATGCGCCTCACGCCTCCCGCCTCACGCCTTTCGCCTCACCCTCTCTCTCCTCACGCCTCACGCCTCACGCCTCACCACCCACTGCGCACAGCGCAGCGGGCTGGGGCAGCCACTTCACCGCCGGCCGCAGTGTGGACATCGCCAAGGCGCGCGCGCTGGTGGAGCACGAGCTCAAGCTCATCGCCGAGCTGCAGTACGAGCCTTACTTCCTCACCGTCTACGACGTGGTGAAGTTCGCGCGCAGCCAGGGCATTCTCTGCCAGGGGCGCGGCTCGGCCGCCAACTCCGCGGTGTGCTACTGCCTGGGCGTGACCGAGGTCGATCCCGCGCGCATGGATATGCTGTTCGAGCGCTTCATCTCCAGAGAGCGCAACGAGCCGCCGGACATCGACGTGGACTTCGAGCACGAGCGACGCGAAGAGGTCATCCAGTACATCTACCGCAAATACGGCCGCGACCGCGCGGCGCTTGCCGCCACTGTCATCACCTACCGGCCCAAGAGCGCGCTGCGCGACGTGGGCAAGGCGCTCGGGCTGGATCTGGCGCAGGTGGACCGCCTGGCCAAGAGCCTGGCCTGGTGGGACGGCCGCAAGGTGCGGCCCGAGCGCTTGCGCGAGATGGGCTTCGACCCCGGCAGCCCCGTCATCCGCAAGCTCATCGCCCTGGTGAGCATCATCGTCGGTTTCCCGCGCCATCTGTCGCAGCACGTGGGCGGCTTTGTCATCTCGCGCGGTCCGTTGTCGCGCCTGGTGCCCATAGAGAACGCCGCCATGGACGATCGCACGGTGATCCAGTGGGACAAGGACGATCTCGATGCGCTCGGCCTGCTCAAGATCGACGTGCTGGCGCTGGGCATGCTCACGGCCATCCGCCGTGCACTCGCGCTGGTGAGCGGCTGGCGCGGCAAGCCCTTCGGCATGTCCGACGTGCCGCCCGAGGATCCCGGCGTGTACGAGATGATCGGACACGCCGACACCGTCGGCGTGTTCCAGATCGAGTCGCGCGCGCAGCAGGCGATGCTGCCGCGCATGCAACCCAATCGCTTCTACGACCTGGTGATCGAGGTCGCCATCGTGCGCCCCGGCCCGATCCAGGGCGGCATGGTGCATCCCTACCTGCGCCGCCGCCAGGGGCTGGAGCCGGTCACCTACCCTTCCGAGGACATCAGGAAAGTGTTGGAGCGCACGCTCGGTGTGCCCATCTTCCAGGAGCAGGTGATGCAGCTCGCCGTGGTCGCCGCCGGCTTCACGCCCGGCGAGGCGGACAGGCTGCGGCGGGCGATGGCAGCGTGGCGGCGCAAGGGCGGCCTGGAGCCATTCGAGAAGCACCTCAAGGACGGCATGCGCGAACGCGGCTACCCGGAGCAGTTCGCCGAGCAGATCTACCGCCAGATCCTGGGCTTCGGCGAGTACGGCTTTCCCGAATCACACTCCGCGAGCTTCGCGCTGCTGGTCTACGTCTCCTGCTGGCTGAAGCGCTACGAGCCGGCGGCCTTCACCTGCGCCCTGCTCAACAGCCAGCCCATGGGCTTCTACGCACCGTCTCAGCTGGTGCAGGATGCGCAGCGCCACGGCGTGCGGGTGCTGCCGTCGGACGTGCTGGTAAGCGAGTGGGATTGCACGCTCGAGCCGCAGTGCGGCTCGAGCCGTGAGGAGGGAGGAGTGAGGGGTGAGGAGCAATCTTCACCCGCCTTGCGGCTCGGCTTGCGCATGGTGAAAGGGCTGTCGCAGGCCGCTGCAGAGAGATTGGTCGAAGCGCGCCAGCGGCTGCGCTTATCCCCCTCTCCCCTGCTCTCTCCCACGAGGGGAGAGGGAGGTTTTGCTCTCTACCCCGTGCAGGGGGCGAGCTGGGGTGGGGATGGAGCTTGCTCCTCACTCCTCACCCCTCACTCCTCACGCCTCACAATCGAAGACCTGGCTCACGCAGCCGGGTTGAATCGTCACGACATGAACGCGCTGGCCGCCGCCGGCGCGCTCGCCTCCATCAGCGGACACCGCCGGCAGGCGATGTGGGATGTCACGGGCATCGAGCCGCGCCCGCCAGTGCTGCGCGACGCACCGATCCCGGACCCCGCTGCCCAGCTTGGCCCCCCTACGGAAGGCCAGGACATCGTGGCCGACTATGCCAGCCTGGGCCTCACGCTCGGCCGCCATCCGGTCGCGCTGCTGCGGCCGCGGCTCGCGAAGCTGCGTATGGTCACGGCGGCACAGTTGCGACAACTGCCGCATGGCAAGCTCGCGCGTGCGGCAGGCATCGTCATCGGCCGTCAGCGGCCCGACACCGCGAGCGGCGTGATCTTCGTCACGCTGGAGGACGAAACCGGGATGGTCAACGTGGTGGTGTGGCGGGATGTCGCCGAGAGCCAGAGACGAGCGCTGCTCGGCTCACAGCTGCTGGCCGTGCACGGCACGGTCGAGCGCCAGGGGGAGGTGGTGCATTTGCTCGCCGGCAAGCTGGTCGATCACAGTGCCCTGCTCGGGGGCCTGGTGGCGCGCTCACGCGATTTCCACTGAGACTACACCACCTGCGACAGCCCCGGCTGCCCGTAGAAGGGCCCCTGCTCGCCGCGTTCGGGCACCAGGCGGCGCCCCTCGCTCAGGCAGGCGACGAACTGGTCGTGCGGGAGCGGTTTGCTGAACAAGTAGCCCTGAATCTCGTCGCATCCCATGGTGCGCAGAACGCTCAGCTGCTCCGGTGTCTCGACCCCCTCGGCAATGACGCGCAGTCCCATGGTATGGCCCAGGGTGACGACGGCGGAGACGATGGCCGTCGAGCTCGCATCCTGCCCGAGCCCGCGCACGAACGACTGGTCGATCTTGAGACGATCGATCGGGAAGCGCGACAGGTAGCTCAGGGACGAGAAGCCGGTGCCGAAGTCGTCGATGGCGAGCGTTACGCCCAGGCCCTTCAGCTCCTGCAGGATGCGCACGGTGCGCTCGACGTCGTGCATGGCCGAGCCTTCGGTGATCTCCAGCTCGAGCGCCCTGGGCTCGAGCCCTGTCTCGGCCAGTACATCGCACACCAGCTCCACCAGGCCCGGGCGCTGGAACTGGCGGGCCGAGATGTTCACCGCGACCCCGGCGTTTGCGAACCCGTGGCGTCGCCACTCCACCGCACGCCGGCAGGCACGACGCAGCACCCATTCCCCGATCGGCATGATCAGACCCGTCTCCTCGGCCACCGGGATGAAACGCGCTGGCGACACTCCGCCGAGTTCCCGCCGCGTCCAGCGCAGCAGGACTTCCCCACCGATGATCCGGCCGCCCATCAGCTCCACCTGCGGCTGGTAGTTGAGGAACAGTTCCTCACGCTCCAGCGCGCGCCGCAGGTCGCCCTCGAGGGCCAGGCGCTCGCTCGCGCGCGCGGTCATCTCCTGGTTGTAGGTCAGGAAGCTGCCACCGCCTGCCTGTTTGACCGCATGCAGCGCGGCGCCGGCGTTTCGAACCAGTTCCGCGGCATCGCTGCCGTGCGCGGGAAACAAGCCGATGCCGGCACTGGCGGACAGGAACAACTCGCGACCCTCGATGTAGAAAGGCGTCCGCAGGGCATCGAGGATCTCTCTGGAGACATCGGACGCTTCCCGCTCGGCGTTGGGTCCGGTCAGCAGCAGCGCGAAGGTGTCGCCTTCGAGGCGATACAGGTTCGGCGGAGAGGCGCCCGCCGGGAAGAAATTGGCCAGCCGCGCAGCCACGTTCTGCAGCAGCTCGTCGCCCACCTCCGGGCCCACGTCGGTCAGCAACTGGCGGAAGCGGTCGACGTTCACCTGTACCACGGCCGCCCGCTGCGTGGAGACCAGCCCGGCAATCGACTCCTGCAGCAGCCGACGGTTCGGCAACCCGGTCAGCGCATCGTGGAATGCCTGGTGGCGCAGCCGTGCTTCGGCCTTCTTGCGCTCCGTGATATCGGCCAGATAGCAGTGGAACACGTCATGACCCGGCAGGTAGCGCAGCACGCACTGCAGGGTCCGATCGAAGATCTCATACTCGAAGCGGTCCGCCTCTCTGGTTGCGTCGGCGAGCGCGTGCGCGCGCTGGGCGATGTCCGATGGCAGCAGACTGCGGGGCCCGCTGTCTTCGTGTCCGACTGCGCGCAGCAGGTCGGCAACACCGGGGTTGGCGTACAGCACGTCTCCGTTAGCGGTGAGCCTGAATACGGGGTTCGGGTTCTTCTCCACGAACATCGCCAGCTTGTGGCGCTCGCCCGCCTCGCGCAGATACGCGGTGACGTAGTAGCCCACGAACGCTGCCACGATGCCGATCAAGATGCTGAACGCCAGCACGGCGGTGATCACGGAGTCCACGCGAGCGCCAGTCTGCGCCCCACCCTGGCTGACCGCATCGCGCACTGACGCCGCCAGCGCGCTGAGCTCCGCGTTGACTTCGCGGCCGGCAGCCGACACCTCCACCAGCACCTCGCGCGCGCGATCCCACTCGACCGCCTCGCTTCCGTACACGCGCAGGGTCTTATCCAACGCTCCCGCCAGCTCGCGCAGGCGCGCATACCGGGTCCTGACACCGGCCACGCGGCCCGTCTCGCCCAGCACGCGGGACAGGCTGTCGAGATCGCGCTGGATCGCGCCGTCGTTGCCGCCGAAACGCTGCTGAAAGACCGCCCGGTCGGTGGTCGCGTAGTACTCGTACAGAATCGGCTCCTGCTCGGCCACTGCGAGCTGCAGGCGGGAGATCGTTTCGAGCAAGGGCAGCTGCTGCTGCAGCAGGGGCTGGGACACGGCCAGGACTGCGCGGCCGTTCAGGCACACGAAGGCCGACAGCGCCGCGCCTAGGAGCAGCACGGCGGCGAAGGCGAGTCGAACTCTGATCTGGATGCTGACGGTCACGTAAGAGCCGACCGGCCCGGTCGCAAGGCCGGCGTAGTGCTCCCTCGGTTAACGGCTACAAGGGCCAGATCCTTAGGTGAATAGTGGCCGGCGCCCGCTCATGTCAGAATGACGGCCCGCCCCAGTGGCGCCCTCCCCCACACGCACGGACCCTCGCCAGCAGCGCATGCACGCCGCCTTCGACTTCGACACGCCGGTAGACCGGCGAGCGACCTCGAGCACGAAGTGGAACCGCTACCGCGGCCGCGACGTGCTCCCCCTGTGGGTCGCGGACATGGACTTCCGCTGCGCGCCCGTGATCGTCGAGGCGCTGCGTGCCCGGGTTGATCATGGCGTATTCGGCTACACCGAGCCGCCGGCCGAGCTAGCCCCGAGCATCGCCCGGGCACTGCAGCGCGATCACGGCTGGGCCATCGAACCGGACTGGATCGTCTGGCTGCCGAGCCTGGTCGTCGGGCTGAACGTCGTCAGCCGCGCGTTCGCCGAGGAAGGCGACGACATCCTGACCTGCGTACCGATCTACCCGCCTTTCCTCTCGGCTCCGCAGAACGGCAATCGCAACGCCGTGCGCGTCCCGCTCGTCCCCGCGCCAGAGGCGCCAGCCGCATTCACGGGGGCGCGCGAGGCTCGCTGGGAATGGGATATCGAGGCACTGGAGCGTGCGGTCGGACCACGAACCCGGCTGCTTCTGCTGTGCAGTCCGCATAACCCCACGGGCCGCGTATGGACGCGTGCCGAGCTCGAGCAGCTCGCTCACTTCGCGCGCCGTCATGACCTCATCGTGTGCTCGGACGAGATCCACTGCGGTCTCGTGCTGAGCCGCAACGCACGCCACATCCCGCTGGCCAGCCTGGGAGAAGACATCGCGGCGCGGACCGTGACGCTGATGTCGGCAAGCAAGACGTTCAACCTGCCCACACTCGGCTGCGCGTTCGCGATTGCGTCCAACCCCGAGCTGCGCGCCCGCCTGCGGCGGACCATGGCCGGCATCGTGCACCACGTGGGCGGCCTGGGCTACACCGCGACACTCGCCGCTTACGCACACGCGCGCGACTGGCAGCTCGCGCTGCTTGAGTACCTGCGTAGCAACCGGGATGTGGTGCAGCAGGCCGTCGGGGGGATGCCCGGACTGCGCACCTGGCACGTGGAGGCGACCTACCTGGCCTGGATCGATGCCCGCGGCCTGGGTATCGACAACCCGTTGGAGTTCTTCGAGGAAGCCGGGGTCGGCCTCTACGACGGCGCGCTGTTCGGCGCCCCCGGTTTCCTGCGCTTGAACTTCGCCTGCCCGCGTAGCCTGCTCGACCAGGCGCTCGCTCGCATGCGCGCGGGGTTAGGCAGTTAGAACGCTGCGGGCACGCGGTTGCACTCCCTGCAGAGCGCGATAGCGCAGCGTGCTACGCCGGATGTGAAGTAACCGATCCGGCGGGTTCAGAAATACGCAATTACCGAGAACCTGAATTGCCGGGACTCCACCGGGTGCAAGTGCTTGTCCTCCACCGGGGCTGCATCGATCGCGGGGATGAACGACTCGTAGACGTAGGTGATGTCGTCGTCGTCGGAGTCGAACAGGTTCAGCACATCCAGTTGCAGGCGCAGGTTCTTGGTGAGCGCATACCCCACCCGCAGGTTCGCGACCGTCGTGCTGTCCGAGCGCACGCTGTTGTCCTCGATCAGGGGCCGCGGCCCGAAGTAGCGCAACTGAAGGGCGGCCGTCCAGCGATTGAGGTCCTCGATCGTGACCCCAACCTGCGCCATCTGCTCCAACGCGCCGGGGATACGGTCGCCTACGGGATCGTCGTCCTCGAAGCGCGCTTTGGTCCAGGCGAACTCGGCGTCGACCAGCAACCAGGGCAGCGGCCGGTAGTAGTTGATCCACTCGATGCCCTCCCGCTTGCTGGGACGGCTCGCCTCGGTGGTCCCGGCGTCGCCGACGAAGAGCAGCTCGGAGTCCTGCTTGAGCATCCACAGCGCCAGCGAGCTCTGCAGACCCTTGATGATCTCGGTCCGCGCCCCGACCTCCGCGCCCTTCGTGCGCACCAGCGGATCAACCGGCTCGGCCGGCAGCAGGGTTTTGGGATCGAGGGTAATGGTCGTTCCGCGCGCGTCGTTGCTGTGGAACCCGTAGCCTCCGTTCACGAAGAACTCGGTCTTGGACCATGGGCCGAAGATGAGCGACAGCTTGGGCGAGACGATGCTGTCGTTCTTGCTGCCGGAGTTCGCCGCGATGCTGCTGTCGACGTCGAAGTTGTAGAAGTCTCCGCGCAGCCCCACCACGCTGCGCAGCCACTTTGTCCACTGCGTGGCGTTCTCAGCATAGACGCCAATGCTCGATTCCCTGACACTGTCTTCACGCGTGGTGGACAAGATGCCGCGGGCACGCGTGCTGTAGAGTGCGACCCGGCCGATGTCGTCGTAGCGCGTCTGGAGCCCGATAGTGTTGGTCATTTCCAGGGCACCCAGCTTCATGGGCCACGCGTAGCTCGGGTTGATCCCGTACACGGTGCGCCGGTCGGACTGCTGGAACTGGTCGCCGTTGACCGGGTCGTCCAGAAAATAGGTGAAGTTCGACCACAGGTCGAGCTCATAGCGGATCACGTACGCATCCAGCCGGCCCTGCCCCGTGCCCAGCCCCATGTGCCCGCCGAAGGAGAGACTGTAGCGGTGACGCAGCGGCGATTGCGCGCAGATAGTCGTTGCTTCCAAGAGTGAAGCTGGCGAGGTTCTGGGGCAGCGTGTCGAAGTACCGGATGTGCGCCGCGCCCGCCGAGGCGAAGTCGCCTTCCTTGGCGAAATACGGCCCTTTGCTGAAGTCCATGCCCTGGATCAGCTCCGGAATCAGGAAGTTGATGTCGGCATAGCCCTGACCGTGCGCATGCGTGGGCATGTTCACCGGCATTCCATCTGCCCAAAGGGCGAAGTCGGTGCCGTGATCGAGGTTGTAGCCGCGCAGGAAGTACTGATTGGCTTTACCGTCGCCGCTGTGCTGCGTGACGATCATGCCGGGGACCAGCTCCACCAACTCGCCCGGGCGCAGCAGTGGGCGCGTCTCGATGCGTTTGTAGGTGACAGAACCCTCACTGGCAGCATCCGATGTCCCGATGCCAGTCTCGTAGTGCCCGATGACCTCGGTCTCTGGTG
>DAIQQA010000310.1:0-2637 GCA_036787045.1 Burkholderiales bacterium
CATCGTAGCCCTGCCTGCGGGGTTGAACGGCCAGATTGAAACAACTTCTGTGCCACTTACGGACCCCTAAGGCTTAACCGCGGAGGCGCAGAGGATCCGCGGAGAAGACCCGAAGTGTGTTTCGTCGTCGGATCGCGGGCACTGGACCCGCAAAGATGCGCACTGGCAAGGGCCTACACCCGCGATGCCCTCATCCACCGCAGTCCGGAATCGGTGCACGAGCCCACCCCGCATGGGGTTGCTCTGCGGATCCTCTGCGTCTCTGCGGTTCGTCGTAACGGTTGGCAGCGGGAGACAGCATCCCCGCCGCGCGCGAAGCGCTCTATCAGTCCTAGCAGGCTAGAGTCGATGTCGTTGTCGTCGGTCCGCACGTGCGTCGCGGGAAGTGGCGCAGCTCCGCTTCCAGCTGGCGGTAGAGATCGGCGGTCCACTCCGGACTGCCGGAGACCGGCATGAGCCACGCGCCCTGACGGAAGTCGGTGGGGCTGATCAGAACCCGCATGCGCGTTGGCATTACCCGCGCGGCGAGGGTGAACAGGTCTTCGGCCACCTCGTCGCCCATGGCCAGACAGCCCACCGATACGTTCTTCCCGTGGATCATGATGTCGCCGCCCAGGTTGGTGCGGCGGTCTCCGCGCGCCATGCGCCGGTCGAACTCGTTGGGGTAGTCGAGCCGCAGCGAGACGTGGAAGCGGCTGTTCGGATTGAGCAGCGTGACGCGGTAGAGGCCTTCGGGGACCTGCTCGTCACCCTCGCGCAGCTTCGGGCCGAGCACGCCGCTGGCGCCCAGCACGGGATAGTCACGCACGAACCTCCAGTTCTGGCCGGCGCTGCGCGCGTAGAGCTGCAGCGCGCGTGCGTCCTTGAAGGCAAGCAGCGCGACTTCCTCGGGGGGGAAGGTCACACCCGCTGCGGCGAAGTGCGGGGCCAGCCTCGCCTTCGCCCGATCGCCGAACTGGGCCAGCCGGTCTTCGACCTTGAAGTGGCGATGCCATTTCATGCCGTCCCACGCGATCTCGAACCGGCCCCAGCTCAGGCCCGCGACGCTCAGACCGACGATTGTGACCAGAGCACCTGCAGCAGCTCGACGGTATCTCATCTCGACCTCCCTACCAGGCAATGGCCGTCTTGTCGCGGAAGAACGCCCCGGTCGGCCCATCGTCGGGCAACGTGGCCAGCCAGGTCGCCGTTTCCGCCCCCTTCTCCACCCCGCGCGAGGCGTGCGGCCCGCCCATGTCGGTGCGCACCCAGCCGGGGCACAGTGAGTTGACTAGAATGCCAGATCCCGAGGTCGCTGTGGCGAACATGCGAGTGAGCGTGTTCAGCGCCGCTTTCGACATCCGGTAGGCCGGCGTGCCGTCGCCCATATCTTCGAGCTGCCCCAACCCACTGGACAGGTTCACCACGCGGCCGTAGCCATGCCTGCGCATGAGCGGCACCAGCGCCTGCGTGAGCGCCAGCGGTCCGTACACGTTCGTCTCCATGGTCCTGCGGAAGGTCGCCACCTCGGCGTCGAGCACCCGGCTGCCCCGCTTATCGACCAGAATCCCGGCATTGTTTACCAGAATGTCGCAGCGGCCGTGGGCCGTCTCCAGGTAGCGCGCCAGCCGCCGCACTGCAGCCGGGGCGGTAACATCTAAGGGGTGAAAGATGACGTTGAGCCCCTGCGACTGGAGCCGCTGCGTGGCCTCCAACCCTCTGCCCTCGTCGCGCGCCGTGAGCACCACGTTCACGCCCTTGCGCGCAAGCTGGCGGCAGATCTCGAACCCGATACCCTTGCTAGCGCCCGTGACGACCGCGATGCGGGGAGTGTTCATGGTGCAGACCTTGAAGCAGCTACAGAGGGCACAGAGATCACAGGGAAACTGGATCCGCTGCCCGCGGGGGCTGAGTCGGCCACCCAGTGAGGTATGGGCCGCGCGTGAGGACCGGTTCCTCCTGTGCGCGCTCCGTGAGCTCTGTGGCTAGCCCTGTTCCGGGCCCGGCTCAGGGAGCGGATCGGCGTCGCCGGCGAGAATATGCCCAACCGCGGTGCGCGCACCCTCGAGGTGAGGGTTCAGCCGCAGCGCAGCATGGAACACGAACAGCGCGTCCTCGAACTCACCCTCCGACAGCAGGATCTCTCCCAGGCCACACAACGCCCCGAAGTGGCGCGGCTCGAGCTCGAGGGTGCGGTGGATGTCGCGCACGCTCTCGGCATCCCGCTGCTGCAGATAGTACAGCGTCGCGCGCTTGTTCCACGCCTCGGCGTAGTCCGGGCATGCGCGCAACAGCCGGTCGAGCCGCGTCTCGGCGATATCGTAGCGATGCGCAGCGATGTCGCTGCAGGCCTTGTCCAGGATGCGGGCGGCACTGCCATGTGGATAGTGCATCCACAGATGCCAGATCTGGTCCTCGAGGGCTTCAGCGTTGCAGTGGGCCGCGCCGAGGCGCTGGAACAGCTCCTCGAGCTTCGACGGCAGCGCTATCGTCGGTCGGCGCTTGGGCAGATCCGCCACGAGCTTCAGGGTTTGCGCATACATCCGGGCACCTCTCCTGACACCTAGCAGGGTGTTGAAAAAGCCACTATCAACTCCGACCCAGCCGCCTAACCAATGTCTGGTCACGCTCAATCAAGCAGTTGCTGCGCGGGTGCGC
>DAIQQA010000178.1:0-1157 GCA_036787045.1 Burkholderiales bacterium
ATGACAGAAACCTTCCGGTGACGCTACAGTTGCTCCTGTTCGGAATTCCAACCCCACCCTGACCCTCCCCCCCTTCAGGGGCAGGGAACCAAGAAGGGACGGCAATGAAGATAACCGATGTACAGGTCCTGCAGCTGGCCGGACCGGAGCTGCCCAAGACGATGAAACCGGCATGGGCACCGGGCAGCGAGTGGCGGCGCTGGGGCGGGACGATCGTCAAGGTCTTCACCGATGAGGGGATCGTCGGGCTGGGGTCGCCCGGCTACGCAATTTCGCCCACCATCGAGTCGTGGATCAAACCGCAGTTGATCGGCCAGGATCCGTTCGCCCTGGAGCGCCATGCGCGGATCTTCCGCAACGCCGGCGCGGGCTGGGGGATCGAGATCGCGCTGTGGGACATCATCGGCAAGGCGTGCGGCCAGCCGGTCTACAAGCTATGGGGCGGCTACCGGGACCGCGTACCGGCCTACGCCTCGTGCATCGAAGTGCGCACGCCGCAGCAACGCGCCGAGGATATCGTCCGCGTCAAGGCGGACGGTTGGCGGGCGGCCAAGCTGCGCATCCACGACTGGACGCTCAAGGCCGACGTCGCGCAGATCGAGGCGGTGCGGCGTGCCGTCGGCGACGACTTCACGCTTCTGGTCGATGCCAACCAGGCGCAGCTGCCGGGGACGCTGCAGCCCGAACCCGGACCAGTGTGGAGCTACGAGCGTGCGCTGCATACGGCGCGCGAGCTGGAGCGGCTGGGTGTGTACTGGCTCGAGGAGCCCCTCGACCGCTACGACTTCGACAACCTGACGCGGCTGGCCGAGGCGGTGGATATTCTCATCGCCGGCGGAGAGAACAACTGCGGGCTGCACGAGTACCGCTGGCTGATCGAGCGCAACTGCTACGACGTCCTGCAGCCCGAGGCGATGGTCGGCGAAACGATGTCGCAGATCCGCAAGGCCTGCGCGCTTGCGGAGATGCATCACAAGCTCTGCGCGCCGCACCATGGCGCCGGCGGGCTCGGTTTCGTTGCACACCTGCACCTGTGCGCCGCGATCCCCAACTGCCCGTTCGTGGAAGTGTTCCACGACCTCCCTGGATTCAGCAGCGACATCTTCCAGTGGTACCTGGCCGAGCCGGTCCGGCTCGATCCGTCCGACGGCTGCATG
>DAIQQA010000178.1:1257-9563 GCA_036787045.1 Burkholderiales bacterium
GCGCAACCGCTCCCGGCGGAGCAGCCTGCTTCGGTCGAGTTCCTCAATTCCGGCAAGGTTCTGCCGAGGAACCTTCCCTTCTCCGAGCTCGTGCGCCACGGCAACACGCTGTACCTTTCCGGGCAGATCGGCATCGAGCCTGGCACGATGAAGATCGTGCCCGGCGGCATGCCGCAGGAAGCAAAGCAGACCATGGAGAACATCAAGACCTCGCTGGAGGCGCACGGCTACTCGCTGGCAAATCTGGTGAAGTGCACCGTGATGCTGGCCGACATGGCGGACTGGCCGGCATTCAACGAGGTCTACAAGACCTATTTCTCGGGCAACTTCCCAGCGCGCAGCGCGTTCGGCGCGAGCGGGCTCGCCCTCGGCGCCAGGGTCGAGGTGGAATGTATCGGGGCGGTGGGCGAACGGTGCTGCAAAACCAAGCCGGGAAGGTTCTGAGCGCGTGCTGCACCGCCTTGCTACCGTTCCTGGATCCCCGCTTGCGCGGGGATGACTCATCATGCGCCGCCACCACGCTGCCTGCATCGATCGCGACGGCCGGTCACCATGGCATCGTCTGACCTCAACATCGCTGTCCTCCCGGGAGACGGCATCGGCATCGAGGTCACCGACGCGGCCCTGGAGGTGCTGGACCGCGTCGCCGCAAGAGCCGGCCTGGCGCTTCGCTGGAACCGCCTGCCGGGCGGCGCGCTGCATTACCGTGATACCGGCACCGCGCTGACCGATGCCGCCATGCGCGAGTGCGAGAATGCCGACGCCATCCTGTTCGGCGCGATGGGCATGCCGGACATCCGTTACCCGGACGGCACCGAGATTGCGCCGCAGCTCGACATCCGCGTCCAGCTCGAGCTTTACGCCGGTGTGCGCCCCATCCGCACCATCCCCGGGCTGCCGGGACCGCTGCGCGATCCGCGCGCGGAAGCCATCGACCTTGTGATTCTGCGCGAGCAGACCGAAGGGCTGTACTGGTCGCGCGGGCGCGGCACGATGCAAGACGCGGACACGGCGCTCGACATCATGCGCATCACGCGGCACGGCTCGCAACGCATAGTCGACTATGCATTCCGGCTGGCGCAGCGGCGCTCCGAGTCGGGACGGCCGGGGAAAGTGACCTGCGTGGACAAGGCGGGCGTGCTGCTGTCGCAGGCTTTCTTCCGTCGGATGTTCGCGGAACGGGCCCAGCGCTACCCGCAGTTTCGCGCCGACTTCTGCAACATCGACGCCATGGCGCTCAACCTGGTGCGCCAGCCCTGGGCATACGACGTGATCGTCACCGAGAACATGTTCGGCGACATTCTCTCGGACTTGGCCGCCGGCCTGATCGGCGGCATGGGGTTTGCGCCGTCAGGCGACATCGGCGAGTGTCACGGCATGTTCCAGCCCTGCCACGGCACGGCGCCGGACATCGCCGGCACCGGCCAGGCCAACCCGACTGCGATGTTTCTCTCGGCCGCGATGATGCTCGATTGGCTCGGCGAGCGGCACGGCTGCGACAAGCTCACCGCAGCGGCCGCGATTCTCGAAAACGCGGTGCGCAGCGTGTTCGCAAGCGGTTCGCTCATGCCCTGCGAGCTGGGTGGAAGCGCGGGCACGAAGGAGATCACGCGGGCGGTGCTGGAGCAGATACCGAAGGAGTGATAGGGTGGCTGTCTCCGCAATCCGAGCCAGGAGCCTGTCATGCCCGCGTACGTCATTGCCGAAGTGGAGGTCACCGATCCTGCGGAATTCGAGGAGTACAGGAAAGGCGTCCCGGCCGCGATTGCTGCATACGGCGGGCGCTATCTGGCGCGCGGCGGCACACTCGAGCCGCTGGAGGGAGGCTGGACGCCCAAGCGCATGGTGATTCTCGAGTTTCCCAGCATGGCCCAGGCCAAGGCCTGGTACGCCTCGGCCGAGTATCGCGACCTGAAGGCGCTGCGGCAGCGCACCGCCACGACCAAGGCCGTGCTGCTCGAAGGCTTGTGACGCTGCGCGAGGGGCTGTGCGTGCCCTTCACGTCGAAGTCGCGGCCGCAGTTCAGGTCGTCAACGGCTTGGGGAAAGTCATGAGAATGGAGCTGGCCGAATGACGGCCTACGTGGTCGGGCACATCACCGTCAAGGATCCGCAGAGGTGGCAGGAGTACCGCGGCATGGTGCCCGCCACTTTGGCCGCATGGGGCGGCGAGCTGGTTCTGCGCGGCCGGCGGGTCGCCGTGCTCGCAGGCGAGCATGCGCACGAGGATGCGGTCGTCATTCGGTTTCCCGATGTGAACGCGATCACCGGCTGGTACTCGTCGACCGCCTATCAGGCGCTGATCCCGCTGCGCGAGCAGGCGGCGGATATGGTGCTGATCTGCTACGAGTCGTAAGGGCGATGCGGGTGAGGACGATGCGATGAATCCAGACCGACAACAAGCTGCGCTGCTGGTAGTGGACATGCAACCCGATTTCCTGCCCGGCGGCGCGTTACCGGTCGCAGGCGGCGACGAGATCCTGGCGCCTGTCGCCGAGCTGATGCGCTCGGACCGGTTCGGCCTGTGCGTGGCCACGCAGGACTGGCATCCGCTTGGACACATCTCGTTCGCCAGCGGGCATGCGCGCAAACCGATGGAAAGCATTCAGCTCTACGGGCACCCGCAGACTTTGTGGCCGGACCACTGCGTGCAAGGCACTCCCGGTGCGCTCCTGCACGCAGCACTGCCGTTCGACAGGGCCGATGCCATCATCCGCAAGGGAACCGACCCGGGTACAGACTCCTACAGCGGCTTCCGCAACAACTGGAATGCCCAGGGACAGCGCCCGCCCACCGGGCTCGCGGGCTACCTGATGGAGCGCGGCATAGAGGAGGTCTACATCTGCGGATTGGCCCGCGACGTGTGCGTGAAATGGACGGCCGAGGACGCCGCCGACGCCGGCTTCCGGACTTTCCTGATCTGGGACCTGAGCCGCGCCGTGGATCCCTCCGCCGACCGAACGGTGCGAGCGAGCCTGGAGGCCAGGGGAGTGCAGATCGTGCTTTCCGCAGACCTGCGCGACACCTGAGCCCGCCCAGTCAGCACGGCCAGCCCGCATCCGGTTGCGTCGCGGAGAACTCCTGCCAGATGTTGCCCAGGCGTGCCTGAACAGGCGCGGTGCGACACCGCCGGCGTTACCCGCAGGTGCGCGCCGGCAGACTCAGCAATGCTGGCGAGCCAAAGCCTCGCTCGATTTCCCCCGCGCGAGGTGGAAAGTGCCGCTTGGGCGCCCGCGCGGTGCGCGCCGTACTACTTGGCGGTGCTCTTGTCTTCGACCGGTGCGCCGCCGGCCAGATCGCCCGACCAGATGTAGCTCGCTACCTTGCCCTGCGAGTCGAGCTTCACCTGCAGCATCTTGAACTGGCGGGCCGGGTCGCTGCCCATCTTGCCCTGCCCGTAGTACCAGGTCCACACATCGAGTTGCGCGCCGTCGGCGGCGACCTCCACTCCCTTCCCGGCCGGCGGGCCGAGCCACTCGGCCACCTCCTTCACGTCGGTGGTGCCCGGCTTCACGTTGTTCGCAAAGGTCGAGTAGTTGAAGTCGCGCCCGACCTTCATGGTGTAGCAGCCTCCGAGCATGGCGACAGCGAGAACTGCCAGGTACAGCGCCTTACGGCTTTGGTGCATGGTCTCCTCCACAGAGAAAGCAGGACGAAGGACGGAGGACGAGGGGCGTAGTGCCCCTCAACCCAGCCGCCCCGACTTCACTGAGCTCTTTCGGTTCACTCCACTGTGCGTATTCTGCCGACCGCCTTTCTCTCCGTCCTTCGCACTTTGCGCTTCGCACTTCGTCCTTCGCACGTCGTCCGGTGTCCTCCGCTCAACCGTGCTTGAACACCACGGTCTTCGCATGCGAGAACTCGTGCAGCGCCTCCAGGCCCTTCTCACGCCCGTGGCCGCTCTTCTTCACGCCGCCGAAAGGCAGCTCGATGCCGCCGCCGGCGCCGTAGCCGTTCACGTACACCTGGCCGCAGCGCATCTTCTTGGCCACGCGCATCTGCCGCCCGCCGTCGCGGGTCCAGATACCCGCCACCAGGCCATACTGCGTGCTGTTGGCGAGCTTCACGGCGTCGGCCTCGTCCTCGAACGCAATCACCGACAGCACCGGGCCGAACACTTCCTCACAGGCCAGCTGATTGTCGCGCGGCACCGGGCCGAACAGCACCGGCGCGATGTAGTATCCGCCCGCCGGCACGCCCTCGGCAATGCTCGCCTCCGCCAGCACCGCGATGCCATCCTTGCGTGCCTGCTCGGTGAAGCCCAGCACGCGCTTCTTCTGCGTCGCCGAGATCAGCGCCCCGCAATCGAGGTCCATGCTGTGAGAACCGACCCGCAGCTGCGCGAAGCGCTCCGCCACACGCCCGACGAAGCGGTCGTAGATCGACTTCTGCACCAGCACGCGGCTTCCCGCCGAGCAGGTCTGACCGCCGTTCTGCACGATGGCGTTGACCGCCACGGGCACGGCAGCGTCGCAGTCGGCGTCTTCGAACACGATCTGCGGGGACTTGCCGCCCAGTTCCAGCGTGCAGCCGATGTGGTTGCGGGCGGCTGCCGTCTGCACCAGCGTCCCCACCTCGGGCGAGCCGGTGAAGGACAGAAAATCGATTCCCGGGTGACCGGAAAGCGCCGCGCCCGCTTCCTCGCCGAGCCCGGTGACGATGTTGATTGCTCCATCGGGGAAGCCGACCTCGCCAGCCAGCTTCGCGATGCGCAGCGGCGTGAGGCACGCCTCCTCTGCGGGCTTGACGACGGTGGCATTGCCCATCGCCAGCGCCGGGCCCAGCGTGCGGCCGAACATCTGCGTAGGGTAGTTCCAAGGAATGATGTGGCCGGTCACACCCTTGGGCTCGCGCAGCACGGTGACCATGTAACCGTCCAGGAAGGGGATCACATCACCGTGGAACTTGTCTGCAGCGCTACCGTAGAACTCGAAGTAGCGGGCGGCGGCCGTGATATCGGCGCGCGCCTGCTTCATCGGCTTGCCCGTGTCGCGCGCCTCCAGCTCGGCCAGCTCCTCGAAGTGCTCCAGGATCTTCTCGCCCAGCTTGATCATCAACCGGCCGCGTTCCACTGCGGTCAGCCGGCTCCACGCTCCCTCCTCGAAGGCGCGGCGCGCGGCAGTCACCGCTGCATCGATGTCGGTGGCGGTGCCGCGCGCGATCTTGGCGAAGACCTGCCCGTCGCTGGGGCTCACCATGTCCAGCGTGCGGCCATCGGAGGCGGCCTGCCATTTGCCGGCGATCAGGTTCTGGTAGGTCGTCAGCTTGGTTTCTGCTGGACGGGTTGGGGTCGTGACGGACATGCTCTCTCCTTGGGATTCTTCTGCTCCGGCGGCGCGCCGGCCGAGGACGCGACGTCACTTCCGGCTCTACGCGTCGCCGGAAGGCGTCGGTTTCGGGGTGTAAGCGCCATATTTTACCAACCGTTCGGTCGATCGTCCCGCAATGCGCGCCGCGGGGGCGACGGCGGCGGATGATACGATCGCACGATCTCTCCTTCCCGCAACCGGAATCAATGCACGAGCTTGTCGACATCGGAGCCAATCTCGCGAGCAAGGCGTTCCGCGCCGATCTCGAGCACGTCCTCGAACGGGCTCGCAGCGCCGGCGTGACCACCATCGTGGTCACGGGCACCAGCATCGCCGCGAGCAGAGCGGCCGCGGCACTGGCATCCGGCCGCGCACCGATGCTCTATGCAACGGCAGGCGTGCATCCGCACGATGCATCGGCATTCGACGAGCGCACGCTCGAGCAACTGCGTGCGCTCGCCGCCGACCCGGCCGTGCGTGCACTGGGCGAGTGCGGCCTGGACTACAACCGCAAGTTTTCGCCGCGCGCGGCTCAGCTGCACGCGTTCGAAGCCCAGCTCGCCCTGGCGGCCGAGCTGAAGCTGCCCGTGTTCCTGCACGACCGCGAGGCCCACGACGATATGCTGGCCCTGCTCAAGCAATACCGGGACCGCATCGCCGGCGCGGTGATCCATTGCTTCACCGGCGAGCGCCACGAGCTGCACGCTTACCTGGACCTCGATCTGCACATCGGCATCACCGGCTGGATCTGCGACGAGCGCCGCGGCCTGCATCTGCGCGAGCTGGTGCGGGACATTCCGGCGGAGCGGCTGATGCTCGAGACTGATGCACCCTATTTGCTCCCGCGCACTCTCAAGCCCGCCCCGGCCAACCGCCGCAACGAGCCGGCCTTTCTGCCGCTGGTGCTGCAAGCGGTAGCCGGATGCACCGGCCGACCGCCCGAGCAGGTCGCCCGCGAGACGACCCGGACGGCGCGCGCCTTCTTCGCGATTTGACCCTAATTCGATCATGACGACCACTGCCATCACCTTTCCCGGCGCCACGGGCGCCCAGCTGGCCGCACGCCTGGACCTCCCCGAGGGCAAGCCGCGCGCGCTGGCGCTGTTTGCACACTGCTTCACGTGCTCCAAGGACTCACTTGCCGCCTCGCGCATCGCCGCCGCGCTCACCGCGGAGGGCATCGCCGTGCTGCGCTTCGACTTCACCGGGCTTGGCGGGAGCGAGGGCGATTTCGCCAACACCAACTTCTCCTCGAATGTCGGCGATCTGGTCGCGGCGGCCGACTGGCTGCGCGACAACCACGGCGCCCCGCAACTGCTGGTCGGCCACAGTCTCGGCGGGGCTGCAATGCTGGCGGCGGCTGCGAAGATCCCCGAGTGCCTCGCGGTCGCAACCATCGCTGCGCCGTTCGACCCGGCACACGTCGGGAAGCTGCTGGCCCCCGCGCGCAGCGAGATCGAGTCGGCCGGCGAGGCGCAGGTGCAGCTCGCCGGGCGCACGTTCCGCATCCGCAGGCAGTTCCTCGACGACATCGCCGCCCAGCCGCAGCGCGCGGCCATCGCCGGCTTGCGGCGTGCGCTGCTCGTGTTCCACTCGCCGCTGGACACGGTGGTGGATATCGCCAATGCGGCGGAGATCTTCATGGCTGCGAAGCACCCCAAGAGCTTCGTGTCGCTTGACCGCGCCGACCATCTGCTCACTCGCAAGGAGGACGCGGTGTACACCGCCACCGTGCTGGCGGCGTGGGCCAGCCGCTATCTGCCGGAGCAGGATGCCGCTGCGCAACCGGCTGGCACGCCGGGCGTGGTGCGCGTAGCCGAATCGGGGACAGGAAAGTACGTGCAGGACGTGCTGATCGGCCGCCACCGGCTGGTGGCCGACGAGCCCGAGTCGGCCGGCGGTAACGACCTCGGCCCGTCGCCCTACGATCTGCTGCTCGCCGGGCTGGGCGCGTGCACGGCCATCACGTTGCGCATGTATGCGGACCTCAAGAAGCTGCCGCTGGGCAGAGTCGGCGTAGAACTGCGCCACGCCAAGATCCACGCCGCCGACTGCGAGACCTGCGAGACGACAGAGGGAAAGATCGACCGCATCGAACGCGTGATCGACATCCAGGGATCGCTCACCGAGGCCCAGCGCGCCAAGCTCATGGAGATTGCGAACAAGTGTCCGGTCCACCGCACGCTGCATTCGGAGGTGGTGGTCTCGACCGCACTGCGCAGCGGCCCGGAAGCTTGATCCGCATCAAGGCCGGGCACGTATACGCCTGATAGGTTCAGCGCATGCGGGTCAGCCGCGCAACGCTTTGGCAGCTGAACCCGGTGCACCGCTGCCCTTCCTGTGGAGAGAGCCGCGGAGTCTGCGGTCGATCGTCAGGGTCCAGCCGCAGGGGCCCCTACGTCGCGGGCGTGGACGTCAAGCTGTACCAGCAGCGCGACGGCGCCTACCGCGAAGTCTATTCCGGCGGGCCCAACGGACCGTGGTTCTACGCCCGCGTGACGCCGGGCCGTTACCGTGTGGAGGCGACGTACGGCGGCGTGACTCGGACGCGCGAGTTGCAGGTCGGGGCATCGCAGAAGGCCGCGCAGATCGTAATGCAATGGGATGTGGCCGACGACGGCCGCTGACACAGCCACTCGCTCCATACCTCACGTCTCGCCCCCTCCCAGCCCTCCCCCGCGTCCTGCGGACGCAAGGGAGGGAGGCTCAACCTCAGCCGCGTCGCGGGGACCCAGTTCGGCGCTCAGGCCCGCGGCGTGCGGGCGTGGCCACACTGGCAACCCCTTTTCCGCGCTTGATGCTCTTGTTCTGACGCGTTAGCCTTGCCGCTGCTGCGAGCAGCGCGCTGCGGTGCTCGCTCTTCAGGCGCTTTCAGAGGAGGGGACCGATGAGCGCACAGAACGACTCGCCCGCACCGCGCGTCAAGTGGCGCTGGATCGACCGGCTGCTGGCAAGGCTGGCGCATCTGATCCAGCCGTTCATGAACGTGGTGCGCGTG
>DAIQQA010000051.1:0-11505 GCA_036787045.1 Burkholderiales bacterium
CAGCTGCTGATGGACAGCCTGCGCTACTGGGTGCTCGACATGCACGTGGACGGCTTCCGCTTCGACCTCGCCTCGGCGCTGGCGCGCGAGCTGCACGCGGTGGACCGGCTGGGCGCGTTTTTCGACATCATCCGCCAGGACCCGGTGCTGTCGCAGGTCAAGCTGATCGCCGAGCCCTGGGACGTGGGCGAAGGCGGCTACCAGGTGGGCAATTTTCCGCTCGGGTGGACCGAGTGGAACGACCGCTACCGCGACGCCATGCGCGCCTACTGGAAGGGTGACGGCGGGGTGATCGGCGAGTTCGCCCGCCGTTTCACCGGCTCGAGCGACCTGTACGAGACCAGCGGGCGCAAGCCCTACGCCAGCATCAACTTCATCACCAGCCACGACGGCTTCACGCTGGAGGATCTGGTCAGCTACAACGCCAAGCACAACGAAGCCAACCTGGAGGACAATCGCGACGGCCACGACAACAACCTGTCGTGGAACTGCGGTGTGGAGGGTCCCACCGACGATCTCGAGGTGCGCGCGTTGCGCGCGCGGCAGAAACGCAACTTCATCGCCACGCTGTTGCTGTCGCAGGGCGTGCCCATGCTGGTGGCCGGCGACGAGATCGGCCGCACGCAACGCGGCAACAACAACGCCTACTGCCAGGACAGCGAGCTGTCCTGGGTCGACTGGGATCTCGACGAGGAGGGTCGCGCGCTGCTGGAGTTCGTCCGGCGCATGGTCGGCATCCGCCGCGCTCACCCGGTGTTCCGCCGCCACCGCTTCTTCCGGGGCCGCGCAACTCACGGCGCCGGCCTCAAGGACATCGTCTGGCTGCGCCCGGACGGCGGGGAGATGACCGATGATGAGTGGGAGCACGCATTCGCACGCAGCCTCGGGGCGTACGTGGGAGGTGCCACTCTGGAGGAGAGGGACCGGCGCGGGCACCGGCTCGTCGACAACAACTTCCTGGTGCTGTTGAGCTCGCACCACGAGACCATCCCGTTCACGCTGCCGGCCCCGCGCCCCGGCACCGCCTGGCAGGTGCTGGTGGACACCGCCTACGAGCAGGGGCTCGCGATGGACGGGCGCTATCCGGGCACCGCGCAGTACCCGCTGCAGGGCCGCTCCCTGGCGCTGCTCATGGAGGTGGAGGCTGCGGCATGAGACGAGCGCACGAGATGCCATTCGGCTGCCTGCCGCTCGGCGGCGGCGGCGTTCGATTCCGTCTATGGGCGCCGGACGCGGGCAGCGTCGGCTTGCGCCTCGAGAATGGCAGCGATGGCGGGCTGCTACCGATGGAGCGCGCGGGCAGTGGCTGGTGGCAGCTCGACTGCGCTCGGGCCGCACCCGGCAACCGCTACCGCTTCCAGATCAATGGCGGACTGTTTGTCCCCGACCCCGCCTCGCGCGCCAACCCGGAAGATGTGCACGGCGCGAGCCTGATCGTGGACCCGCTCGCCTTCGACTGGGCTGACGGGCAGTGGCACGGGCGGCCGTGGGAAGAAGCGGTGCTCTACGAGTTGCACGTGGGCACCTTCACGCCGGAGGGCACGTTCGCCGGGGTGGAGTCGAAGCTCGACTATCTGCGCGGGCTCGGTGTAACCGCCATCGAGCTGATGCCGGTTGCCGACTTCCCGGGCAGCCACAACTGGGGCTACGACGGCGTGCTGCCCTTCGCGCCCGATTCGCGCTACGGCACGCCCGAGGACCTCAAGCGGCTGGTGCAGGGCGCGCACGCGCACGGGTTGATGGTGTTCCTCGATGTGGTCTACAACCACTTCGGACCGGAGGGCAACTATCTGCATGCCTACGCGCCGCAGTTCTTCACCCAGCTCCACCACACACCCTGGGGCGCAGCCATCGACTTCGACGGCAAAGACAGCCGCACGGTGCGCGACTTCTTCATCCACAACGCGCTGTACTGGCTCGAGGAGTACCACATCGACGGCCTGCGGCTGGACGCGGTGCACGCGATCCTGGACGATAGCCGGCCGGATATTCTCAGCGAGCTGGCGCGCGCCGTCCGGCTCGGGCCCGGACGCGACCGCCACGTCCACCTGGTGCTGGAGAACGACCGCAACCAGGCGCGCCACCTGGGGCCGCAACCCGCTGTGCCTGGCCGCTACGACGCGCAGTGGAACGACGACATCCACCACGCCCTGCACGTGTTACTGACTGGCGAGCGCGACGGCTACTACCGTGATTACGCCGATGCACCGCTCACCCATCTGGGGCGCTGCCTGGCCGAGGGCTTCGCCTGGCAAGGTGAGGTTTCGCCGTACCGCAAAGGGCATCCGCGCGGCGAGCGCAGCGCGGACCTGCGCCCGAGCGCATTCGTGTCTTTCCTGCAGAACCACGACCAGATCGGCAACCGCGCCTTTGGGGAACGAATCAGCCGGCTGGCGCCGCCGCAACGGATCAAGGCCGCGGTGGCCATCCTGCTGCTGTCCCCGCAGCCGCCGCTGCTGTTCATGGGCGAGGAGTGGGGCGCGCGCGAGCCGTTCCCGTTCTTCTGCGACTTCGAAGCCGAGCTGGCGAAGAAGGTGACGGAGGGCAGGCGTGGAGAGTTCGCCCGCTTCGATCGCTTCCGCGACGAGACCGCCCGGCTGCTCATCCCCGACCCCGGCAGCGCCGCGACCTTCGACTCCGCGCGCTTGAATTGGACGGCGCGCGAACACGCCGAGCACGCCGAATGGGTCCGGCTCTACCGCTCGCTGCTTGCGCTGCGCGCACGTGAGATCGCGCCACGCCTGGCCGGCGCCACTGGCGGTGCGCAGTTCCGCATCGTCGACCCGGGACTGCTGAGCGTGCGCTGGACGCTGGGCGAGGGCTCCGTGCTGCATCTGACGGCCAACCTCGACGATCACCCGCGCGACCGCGTCGCGCTGCCGGAAGGTCGGCTGCTTTATTCGTCCAGCGACCGGCTGGGCGACGCCCTCACGGGCAGCGCGCTGCCGCCCTGGACCGTGGTATGGACCCTGGGAACCAGTCGTGGCTGACCTCGACGCCCTGCGCAAGCTCGCAGGCCTGCATGGCATCCAGGCCGACTGGTATGACATCTGGGGCAACCGCCACGAGGTGCCCGAGCGCACGCTGCGCACGTTGCTCGCTGCCATGCATGTGGCAGCCCACGACGATGCCCAGGTACAGGCGAGGCTGCGCGACGCGGCGTTGCTGACCTGGCGCGCGCGTCTGCCTTCCACGGTGGTCGTGCACGCGGGACAGCAGCCGGCGCGTCTTCTGCTGCGCTTGCCTGCTGCCCTGGATGCGCACACGCTGCAGCTGACGGTTCGCGAGGAAGGCGGCAAGGTGCACAGCCGCTCGGTCCAGTCTCAGACGCTTGCCGAGCGCGAGCGCGCCGAGCTCGACGGCATCGCACACGTCGCGCGTGAGCTCAGCCTCGACATCGACCTGGCACCCGGCTACCACGGGCTCACGCTGGCGCAGGGCGACGAGGTGCTCGGTGAAAGCACGCTGGTCGTTGCGCCTGACGCCTGCTACGCGCCACTGGCCGTTCAGGACGAGGGGCGCGTATGGGGTCCCACCGCTCAGCTCTACGCCGTGCGCTCCGAGCGCAACTGGGGAATCGGCGACTTCAGCGACCTGCGCCTGCTGATCGAGCAGTGGGGCCGTCGCGGTGCCGCAATCATCGGGCTGAATCCACTGCATGCGCTGTTTCCCCACGACCCGGCACGCGCGAGCCCCTACAGCCCCTCGAGCCGGCTGTTTCTCAATCCCCTCTACCTCGACCCCGAGCAGATCGAGGATTTCCGCGAGAGCGAGGAGGCGCAGCGGCTGGGCGCCTCGGCCGAGCTCCTGGCGCGGCTCAAGACGCTGCGCGCCGCGGAGCTGGTGGATTACACCGGGGTTGCCGAGGTCAAGGGGCAGATGTTCGAGCTGCTCTATGCGAGCTTCCGGTCCCGCCACCTCGCGACCGACGGCGAGCGCGCCCATGCCTTTCACGCCTTCCAGGCGCGCGGCGGCGAGGCGCTGCGCCGGCACGCCCTGTTCGAAGCGCTGCAGGAGCATCTGCATCGCGACGACCCCTCGGTCTGGGGCTGGCCGGTGTGGCCGAACAGCTTTCGCGACCCGGGCGGCGCAGCGGTCACGCAGTTCGCCCACGCGCAGGCCGACCGTGTCGAGTTCTACCAATGGCTGCAGTGGCAGGCCGATATCCAGCTCGAAGGCCTTGGTCTGCGCTCGCTGGAGGTGGAGCTGGGCGTGGGCCTGTATGGCGATCTGGCGGTGTCCGTCGACCGCGGCGGCGCCGAAGCATGGGCGAACCAGGACCTCTACGCGCTGGCGGTAAGCGTCGGCGCGCCACCCGACGATTTCAACCTCAACGGCCAGAACTGGGGGCTCCCGCCGCCGATACCCGACCGCCTGCGCGCCACAGGCTATGCGCCGTTCATCGCCACGCTGCGCGCCAACATGCACCACACGGGAGCGCTGCGCATCGACCATGTGATGGGCCTGATGCGCCTGTTCTGGATTCCCGAGGGCGCACCCGCCAGCCAGGGCGCCTATGTGCACTATCCGCTCCACGACATGCTCGGAATCCTTGCGCTGGAGAGCCATCGCAACCGTTGCCTGGTAGTCGGGGAAGATCTCGGGACTGTGCCCGACGAGCTGCGCCATGCTCTGGCCGAGATCGGCGTGCTGTCGTATCGACTGCTGTACTTCGAGCGGCGCGGCGACGGCGAATTCAAGGCACCGTCGGAGTACCCGCCTGCTGCTCTGGTGGCTGCGAGCACGCACGACCTGCCCACCCTCACCGGCTTCTGGGAAGGCCGCGACCTGCGGGTGCGTGCCAGCCTGAACCTGTTTCCCTCCGAGGAAGTGCATCAGCGCCAGGTGCTGGACCGCGCGCAGGACCGCGTGCGGCTGCTCGCCGCCCTGCAGCGCGAGGGCCTGCTGCCGGAGGGCATCCTGGTCGACCCAGCCGCCACCCCGGAGATGACCGCACAGCTGGCGCGAGCGCTGCACGTCTACCTGGCGCGCACGCCCAGCCGGGTGATGATGGTGCAGCTCGAGGACGTGCTGGGTGCCGGCGAACAGGTAAACCTCCCGGGGACCACCGGCGAGCATCCCAACTGGTGTCGCAAGCTCGGCCTCGAGTTGGAGCGGTGGCCCACCCTGGAGCCCTTCGCCGCGCTGTGCAAGGCGCTCGAGGTGCAGCGGCCGCGCTGGGAGGCACCGCGCCCAAAGGCGGCCGCCCGTGAGCCGCGCGCAGCGCGCATCCCACGGGCCACCTACAGGCTGCAGCTGCACGCGGGCTTCGGCTTTCGCGCGGCGACCGAGCTCGTCCCCTACCTTGCCGAGCTGGGCGTGAGCGACGTGTACTGCTCGTCCTACCTGCGCGCGCGCCCGGGCAGCACACACGGCTACGACATCATCGACCACAACGCACTCAACCCGGAGATCGGCGGCGCGGAGGACTTCGAGCGCTTCGTCGATGCATTGCGGGCGCATGGCATGGGGCAGATCCTCGACGTCGTGCCCAACCACATGGGCGTGATGGGGTCCGACAACGTCTGGTGGATGGACGTGCTGGAGAACGGACCTGCCTCGGTCTACGCCGACTACTTCGACATCGACTGGGACCCGGTGAATCCGTCGCTGCGCCAGAAGGTGCTCGTGCCGGTGCTGGGCAGCCATTACGGGCTGGCGCTCGAGCGCGGCGAGATCCAGCTGAAGTTCGAGCCCGAGGCAGGCAGCTTCGCCTTCTTCTACTTCGAGCACCGTTTCCCGGTGGCGCCGCGGGAGTATCCGCGCATCCTGGAGCGCGCGCTGCGCGCGCTGCCAGCGCAGGTCATCGACGAAACCTCGCGCGCCGAGTTCGAGAGCCTGGTCAGCGCGTTTTCCCATCTGCCGCCGCGCGAAGCCACTCAGGCCGAGCTCATCACCGAGCGCAACCGCGACAAAGAGGTGCACAAGCGCCGGCTGGCCGCGCTGTGCCGCGTGCACCCGGCTGTGGTCGAGGCCGTAGAGGCGGCCCTGCGGGCGATCAACGGCACCCCCGGAGACGAGCGCAGCTTCGACGCGCTGCACGATCTGCTCGAAGCCCAGGCCTACCGGCTCGCGTACTGGCGCGTGGCCTCCGACGAGATCAACTACCGGCGCTTTTTCGACATCAACGACCTGGCGGCACTGCGCATGGAGAACGAGGCGGTGTTCGAAGCCACCCACCGCCTCATTCTGGAGCTGGTCGCCAGCGGCAAGGTCACGGGCCTGCGCATCGATCATCCCGACGGGCTGTACGACCCGGCTCAGTACTTCCAGCGGCTGCAGGACCGCATCGCCGCGCTCACCGGGGTACCGAGCGAGCGCCGCCGTCAGCGCAGGCGCGGGTTGCCGGTGTATCTCGTCGCCGAGAAGATCGCCGCCGGCCACGAGCGTGTGCCGGAGAGTTGGCCGGTGCACGGCACCACGGGTTATCGGTTCGCCAACGTGGTCAACGGCGTGTTCGTGGATACCGCATCGCGCACGCGGCTCGATCGCATCTATCGCGCCTTCACCGGAGAGGATGCCTCCTTCGAGGACGTGGTGTATGCATCCAAGCGCATCATCCTGCGCAACGCCCTGGCGAGCGAGCTCAACGTGCTGGCCAACCGGCTGGCGCACATCGCACAGGCAGACCGTCGAACGCGCGATTTCACGCTCAACAACCTGCGCCAGGCGCTGACCGAGGTCATCGCGTGCTTCCCGGTGTACCGGACCTACGTGGCCGACAAGGTGTCTGACCAGGACCGCCGCTACATCGAATGGGCCGTTGCCCGCGCCAAGCAGCGCAGCCAGGCGAGCGACATCAGCATCTTCGACTTCGTGCTGTCCACGCTGTTGAGCCGGCCCGGCGAAGGCGCCTCGCAGGTGCAGCGCGCGCAGGTGCGGGCATTCGCGATGAAGTTCCAGCAGATTACCGCGCCGGTGACCGCCAAGGGGGTTGAGGACACTACTTTCTACCGGTACAACCGGCTGGTGTCGCTGAACGAGGTCGGCGGCGACCCGGACCGCTTCGGCTTCACCCTGGCTGCATTCCACGGTGCCAGCCAGGACCGCGCGACACGCTGGCCCAGCACCATGCTCGCGACCTCCACGCACGACAGCAAGCGCTCGGAGGACGTGCGCGCACGCATCGACGTGCTCTCGGAGATGCCCGCCGCGTGGCGCCTGAGCCTGCGACGCTGGAGCCGGATCAATCGGAGCAAGAAAGCCGAGATCGACGGCGCGCCAGCCCCATCGGCCAACGACGAGTACCTGCTGTACCAGACCCTGCTGGGGAGCTGGCCGTCCGGTACCCTGGACGAGGCCGGCCTGGCAGCCTACCGCCACCGCATCGAAAGCTACATGATCAAGGCGGTGCGCGAGGCGAAGGTGCGTTCGAGCTGGATCAACGTCAACGAGAGTTATGAGGCTGCCGTCACGGGCTTCGTCGGAGCGCTGCTGGGGCGGTTGCAGAGCAACCTGTTTCTCGACGACTTCGCCGGGCTGCAGCGCTACGTAGCATGGTTGGGTATGCTCAACAGCCTGTCGCAGACGCTGATCAAGCTCGCTTCTCCCGGCGTGCCCGATATCTTCCAGGGCACTGAGCTGTGGGACCTCTCGCTGGTGGACCCGGACAACCGCAGGCCGGTAGACTGGCAGCAGCGCCGCAGCCTGCTCGCGGAGATCCGCCCGCTGGTTGGGGCGCCGGCCGCCGCCCGTGTTGCGCAGTTGCAGGCCATGCTGCAGGCGCCCGAGGACGGCCGCTGCAAGCTGTATCTGATCAGCATAGGCCTGGACCTGCACAGACGCCGCGCCGGGCTGTTCGAAGCAGGCGACTATGCGCCTGTCCTGGCGCAGGGATTGCGTGCGCGCCACGTCGTCGCCTTCGCACGCCGCAACGGGTCAGGCGGTGTGATTGCGGTCGCACCGCGGTTCTTCGCCGCCTTGTGCGAGCGGCCCGGTATCCTGCCATTCGGCCCTCAGGCGTGGGGCGACACCGGACTGCCACTGCCCTGGCTGACGCCGGACATCGAGCTGCGCGACGCGATCAGTGGACGCCAGGTCACCGTCGAGAGCGACGCGCAGGGCGTGCGCGTGCAGGTGGGCGAGCTGCTCACGGCCTTTCCGGTCGCGCTGCTGGAGTACTCCGATGAGCGCAGGAACGGAACATTAACCGCGGAGGACGCAGAGGACGCGGAGTAAACCGATGGGCTATGCAAGCACATCTCTCCGTTCCAGATAGCCAAGTGGTGCAGCACCCCTATCGTGCTTCCTCCGCCTCCGACGACGCGGAGCTGATCGCGGTCTGCCGTGAGCGGGCCGTCGCGCTGCTGGAACGCAACCTCTCTGCCCACGGTATCCTGGCCGCCACCCCAGGCGCTCGGGCGAACGCGCGTGGCTACGGCGCGGTGTTCGCCCGGGACGCTGCCGTGTGCGCGCTGGGAATGGCAGTCAGCGGTAGTGCCCGCCTCGAGCAGGAAGCGGCGACGGGACTGCTGATGCTCGCGTCGCATCAGGCGCGCAACGGCCAGATCGCGAAGTTCGTCGACGTCCACAGCCGTGAGGCCGACTTCTGGTACCTCGGATGCATCGACGCCACATTGTGGTGGCTGCTCGCGCTGGACTTTCTGGCCCGGCGTCGGCCGCACCGGGGCCTGCGGGCGCAGGTCGAGGACAACGTGCAGCGGGCGATCTCTTGGCTCCTGTGCCAGGAGCACCAACGCTTCGGGCTGCTGCAGCAGAACGAGGCGAGCGATTGGGCCGACCTCATGCCACGCTCGGGCTTCGTCCTATACAGCAACGCCCTGTGGTATCAGGTCAAGCGGCTGTACGGCCTACCGGATGCGGCACGGACGCTCGACAACTTCAATCATCTGTTCTATCCCTTCTCGCGCGAGATCGCCGACTACCGTCGCGCGCGCCTGCTCATGCACTACGTGCGCAACCGGGCGCACAACCGCGAGCTGTACCTGAGCTTCGTCAACTTCTCGTTCTGGGGAGAGGAAGGCGACGTGTTCGGCAACCTGCTCGCCGTGCTGTTCGGTCTGGCCGACGGCGCCATGACCAGGCGCATCCTGCGCGCGCTGCAGCGAGCCGGTATCCACGAACCCTATCCGGTACGCGTGGTCTGCGATCCGATCCTGGAATCGGACCGGCTGTGGCGGCCCTACATGGGACGCCACCGGCAGAACCTGGCCTGGCAGTATCACAATGGGGGCATCTGGCCTTTCGTCGGCGGCTTCTGGGTCGCGGCGATCGCGGAGCAAGGCACCCAGGCGCAGGCACGTCGCGAGCTGGCCAAGGTGGCGCGTGCCAACCAGCTCGGCGGCTGGGCGTTCAACGAGTGGCTGCACGGCGCCACGTGCGCGCCGGGCGGCATGCCGGGACAGTCGTGGAACGCCGCTGCTTTCCTTCTGGCTTGCGCGTGCTTGGAGCACAGGGTGTTCGCGGGCTGGGCCAGGTAGGCAGACGGATGAAGGGCAGCTCAGGGCGCGGTCGGCGGCTCGACCGCCGATTCGCGTGACTGGGCTTGCAGCACGCGGAACGCAGGCGCGGTCCCATCCTTGGCCGCACCTGCATAGACGGTGAGGTGCGGGAAGGGAATTTCTATACCCTCGGCGTCGAAGCGATTCTTCAACCGGCGCAGGTACTCGCGCCGCACGCTCCACTGCTCGAGCGGACGCACCATGAATCGGCAGCGCAGGATCACCGCGCTGTCGTCCCAACGGTCCACCCCGACCATCTCCACGTCCTCCAGGATCTTGGGGCCGAAGGCAGGGTCCTCGCGCAACTCAGCCGCGACGTCGCGCATCACCGCCAGAGCCTGATCGACGTCCTCGCGATAGGCCACACCTGCGTCCACCACCGAGCGCGCGTACCCCTGGCCCATGTTCGTGACCGTGGTGATGAGGTTGTTGGGCACGAAATGGACGTGGCCATCGTAGTCACGCAGCCGCACGTAGCGCAGCGTCACCTCCTCCACCAGACCGGTCTTGCCGCCGACCTCCGCCACGTCGCCCTGGCGCAGCTGGTTCTCCAGCAGGATGAAGAACCCGGTGAAGTAGTCCTTGACCAGGCTCTGCGCCCCGAAGCCAACCGCCAGCCCGACCACCCCCGCCGCCCCGAGGATCGGGGCCAGCGACACGCCCAGCTCGTGCAGGATCTCGGCACCCGCGATCACTGTGACGATCACTGCCGCCAGATACCGGAAGACGCGTCCGAGCGTCTGCGCCCGCTTGATCTGCTCCGGATCGTCCATGCCCCGGGTGATGCGCTCGCGGAACAAGCGGATCAGACGCTGCAGCACACGCATCGCGACGAGTGCGACGACCACGATGATCAGGATGCGCACAGCGATGAGCAGGGGCCCGCTCCAGCCGGACGACTGGAGCAGCGCGAGCAAAGCCTTCAGCTGTTCCATGCGTTGGTCGCTTCGAGTCCTTCAATCAGAAGAGGAGCTGGTCACAGAGATCAACTTCAACGGGTTACCCGGGTGAAGGAGCACGCCCGCCACGTGACGGGGCGCGGCCAGAGAGTCGTTCTTCTTCCTCTGAGCCTCCTGTGATCTGCGTGACGGATCTAAGTTCAAATGTCCTGCAGATGGGTCAGCGCTGCGGCGGTTGGGACTTCGACCTTCATCCCCTTGAGCAGCGCGGCCACACACTGGTCCAGGCGCCGTAGCGCAGCCGGCGGCAGCGACTCCAGCGCATCGGGCAGCACGCCGCGCGCCGGGCCGGGCGCCTTGCGCACGAGCCGCTCGCCTGCCGCCGTCAGGTACACGCGCACCACGCGCTGGTCGTCTTCGTCGCGCTTGCGCACCAGCAGCTTGCGGCGTGTCAGCACCTCCAGCAGGTTGCTCACGGTGGATTGGTGCAAGGCCATGGCGGCGGCCAGGTCCTTCACCCGCGCACCCGGCTGCTCGGCCAGCTCGGCGAGCAACCACAACTGCGCGCCGCTCACGCCTGAATCGCGCTCGACCTCTCGGAAGTGGACCTTCGCGGCCCGGAAAATCTGACGGAACTTCTTCAGCACTTCCAGCGCGGCGGCCCGCTGCTGCGGCCGGGCGCTGCTTGCCCTGCGCTTGCGTGCGCCCGCGCGCACGCCCTTCACGGTGGATGACTTCTTCTTCATGGCAATCGAATTGTTTTTCTCTCCCTGACCCCAGCACCGCGCCCCTCGCGGGCAGCACGCGCCGGAGCCCGCAACTTTATCCGACTAGTGGGCGAACCGCCAGAGCATCGGTGCGCCGAGCCGCGTGGAATCCAGAGGCGACTGGGGGCAGCACTCTATGGTCGGCGCGCTTGATCCTCTGCGTTTGGGCAAATATACTTTGTCTGAATCTGCCTCGGCAGGGTATCGGGTGAGCTGGATCGCCAGCGCGCCAGACCCGGCCGGGATGGAGCACGTGAGTTAGCGTGGAGCGCGTGGCGGGCAAGAACCTGTGCCGGCTTGATGCAGGTTCGAGCCCGTTGTTGGGCCCCGGGGGCACCCCGGGGCATTTTTTTGGTGCTTCCGGGCGCGCTGCACTCA
>DAIQQA010000051.1:11605-27519 GCA_036787045.1 Burkholderiales bacterium
CACAGGCGGCTGAGTTCTCGCCTCAGGCGCGCAGTGGCGCGGAGATTCAACGCATGACGAACGGATTCCCCGTCGCTGCGCCGCTATTGATCCACACGCTCTTGAGCTGAAGGTACTCGTAGATCGCGTCCTGGCCGTTCTCGCGGCCGACCCCGGAGTCCTTGTAGCCGCCGAAGGGCGACATGTAGCTCACCGCACGGTAGGTGTTGACCCACACCGTTCCGGCCTGGATCCGCTCGGACATGCGGAGCGCGCGGCCGATGTCGCGCGTCCAGACGCCCGCGCCCAAGCCGAAGCGCACGTCGTTGGCGATACGCACCGCCTCTTCTTCGTCGCGGAAAGGAATCACCGACAGCACCGGCCCAAACACCTCCTCCTGGGCAATTCGCATGCTGTTGTCCACGCCGGTGAAGATGGTCGGCTCGACGAACCAGCCCTTGCCGCACTCGGGACGTGTGGCGGGGCCGCCGCCCAGACGCAGCTGCGCGCCCTCGCTGCGCGCAACGTCGATGTAGGACAGCACTTTCTCATACTGCGGCCGGGTGGTCACGGGACCGACCTGGGTGTCCATGCTGAGGGGATTGCCCATCTTCGCGGTCTTCGCCAGCGCCAGCAGCTTCTCGACGAAGGCATCGTGCACCGACTCCTGCAGCAGGAGGCGCGAGCCGGCGATGCAGGTCTGCCCGGTCGCTGCGAAGATGCCAGACACCGCGCCGTTGACTGCGTCCTCCAGGTTGGCATCCTCGAATACGATGTTGGGCGATTTTCCGCCCAGCTCGAGCCCAACCTTCTTGAAGCCGCGCGCGGCTGCCTCGTTGATGAGCCGGCCAGTTGCATCCGAGCCGGTGAAGGCGATCTTGCGGGTGAGCGGATGCTCCACCAGCGGCATGCCCACGTCCTTGCCATAGCCGGTGACGACATTGACCACGCCTGCTGGGAAGCCCGCCTCCTCCACCAGCTTGGCGAACTCCAGCGTGGACACCGAGGTGAACTCGGAGGGCTTCAGCACCACGGTGTTGCCAGCCGCCAGTGCGGGCGCGAGCTTCCACGCGGTGAGCAGCAGCGGCGAGTTCCAGGGCGTGATCGCCGCCACCACACCGAGCGGCTCGTAGCGGGTGAAGTTGAAGTAGCCCTTCTTGTCCAGCGGGATGACCGCACCTTCGATCTTGTCGGCCAGTCCGCCGAAGTAGTAATACCACTGCGGCGCGTAGTTGAGTTGCGCGCGCATCTCGGCGATCAGCTTGCCGTTGTCCAGCACTTCGAGCTCGGCGAGGCCCTGCGCATTGGCCGCGATCAGGTCGCCGAGCTTGCGCAGCAGGGCCCCGCGCTGGCTGGGGGTCATCTGCGGCCAGGGACCGTCGGTGAACGCCGAATGCGCGGTGCGCACGGCGTGGTCGGCATCCTGCGCATTGCCGCGCGGGATCAGCGCCCAGGGCTCGCCGGTGAACGGGTTGTAGCTTTCGAACCACTCGCCGGAAGACGGCGCGATCCACTCGCCGCCCACGTACATCTGGTGTTTGCGCACGGCTCCTCCTCCGCTAGGTTTTCGCGTGTTACAAGTTGCGCAGATTCAGCTCGGCCAGCTCCAGCAGCGCGATCAGGCGCTTCTGGCCGGAGCCCTGCAGCGCCTCCAGCGCAGCCGCGATGCGCTTGCCCATCTCTTCGCCGCTGGCGCCGGCGATCCCGTTGAGCTGCTGCGCCACATCGGCGAGCAGCAGGGAGTCGGCGGCAGCACGCACCTCCTCGAGCCGCGCTTCAATGGCGGTACGATCGAGATTGGTGGCGAACTCGAAGGTCTTGTCCAGATCCATGTTGTCCCCCTGTCCTCGGGCTGGCATCCAGGCCTTGCGGCTGCATAAATACCATAAAATGCCTGACAACCAGTCAAAAACTGTGAAACAACGGGAGGAGAGCATCCCATGAATGCGTTCCGGGTGGACGGCAAGGTCGCCATCGTCACCGGCTCCAGCCGGGGAATCGGCCGCTCCATCGCCGAGCACCTTGCCGCCTACGGGGCCAAGGTGGTGATCTCCAGCCGCAAGCAAGGACCCTGCGAGGAAGTGGCGCAGGCGATCCGAGCCAGCGGCGGTGAAGCGATTGCCGTGCCCGCCAGCATCGCGGAGAAAGCCCAGCTCGAGCATCTGGTCGCGCAGACACGCGACCAGTTCGGGCAAATCGATATCCTGGTGTGCAACGCCGCCTCCAACCCCTACTACGGCCCGATGTCCGGGCTGCCGGACGAAGCGTTTCAGAAGATCCTGCAGAACAATATCGTGGCCAACCACTGGCTGGCCAACCTGGTGCTGCCCGAGATGGCGCAGCGCCGGGACGGCGTGGTGATCATCGTGTCCAGCATCGGCGGGCTGAAGGGCAGCGCCACGCTGGGCGCCTACTGCGTCTCCAAGGCCGCCGACATGCAGCTCGCGCGCAATCTCGCCGTCGAGTGGGGCAAGCACAACATCCGCATCAACTGCATCGCACCGGGGCTCGTGAAGACCGATTTCGCCCGCGCCCTGTGGGAGAATCCCGAGCTGCTCGCGCGCACCGAGGCAGTCACGCCGCTGGGACGCATCGGCGATCCCGCCGACATCGGTGGCATCGCCGTGTTCCTGGCCTCGCGCGCCGGTGCGTTCATCACGGGGCAGACCATCGTCGCCGACGGTGGCATCACCATCACCGGCTGAAGGCGCGGCGGGGGCCGATTGCCGGGGACCGAGCGCGCAGCCGCAGTCAGGATGCGGCTCTCGGTATTCGGCCGGATTGCTCGGGCCTGCGCACGCGCTCTTCTCGGTTTCTGCGCTCTGCTCTGCGCAGCGTCTGCCGGCTACTGCGGCGAGACGATCAAGCTCGCCACCTGGAACCTCGAGTGGCTCATGACAACCGCAACCTTCGATCGCCTCGCACGCGCCTGCCGGCACGACTATCCCGGCGGCGAGGAGCGCGAGATTCCCTGCGACCTCGTCGAACCGCGCGAGCGCTCGATGCGGCGCACACCCGCCGACTTCGCCCGGCTGCTGGAGTATGCGCGCAGGCTGGACGCCGACGTCATCGCGTTACAGGAGGTGGACGGTCCGGCGGCTGCGCGCCTCGTGTTTCCCGACTACGCGTTCTGCTTCACCCGTCGCGAGCACGTGCAGAACGTCGGGTTCGCCATCCGCTCCGGGATACCCTTCCGCTGCGCCGATTACGCGGCGCTTGGCCTTGATGCGGACGGTCTGCGTTGGGGCGCAGACCTCACGCTCTACCCCGGGAGCGCGCGTCAGATACGCCTGCTGTCCGTGCATCTGAAGTCGGGATGCCCCCGCCAGGTTCTCACCAGCCGGAGAGACGACTGCCGGAGACTGGCTGCGCAGGTTCCTGCGCTCGAGCGCTGGATCGATGCGCGCGCGTCCCAGAGCGCACCCTTCGCTGTGCTGGGAGACTTCAACCGGCGCCTGACGCGCGAGCGTAACAACGCGCGCGACCGCCACGGTAGACTGATCGCCATGTGGCCGGAGCTGGACGACGGCGATCCCCCGGAGGCCGACCTCACCAATGTCACGCGCGGCCAGCCCTACAGCCCCTGCTCGCTGGGGGAGCGCTTCGACGATTTCATCGACCACATCGTGCTGAGCCGCAGCCTGGCCGCACGCATCGTCCCGGGATCTTTCCAGCAGCTTACGTTCGATCGCGAGGACTCCCGCCGCGGGCGGCTTTCGGACCACTGTCCGGTCGCGATCAGGGTGAGGATGCGTGACGAATGAGGCGTGACAGGTGAAGCGTGACAGAAGAAGCGCGACGACGACCGCGCCGTCGCGCCCTTACTGTCACGCCGTATCTGTCCGGCCTGTCTGTCACGCTTTACCTGTCACGCCCCCATCACCGCACTGCCACCGGCACCACCGTCGACCCGGTCGCGCCTTTGATCTTCAGCGGCTGCACGATGAAGGCGAACTCGTAGGCGCGGCTAGCCGCCAGCTCCTGCAGGTTCAGGTTCTCGAGCAGGAAAATGCCGTTCACCACCAGCGCGATCTGGTGCACCGGCAGGCTGATGCTCTTGTCGGGGTTCGGCGCGACTTCCACGCCGAAGGTGTCGGCCCCGATCAGCATGACATCCTGCTTGGCGAGCCACTCCGCGGCGGGCGCGCCGATGCCCGGCGTGTCGCGGTTGTAGCGTGCGTTGTCCACGCCCCACAGCTTGCCGTAGCCGCTGTGGATCAGCACGGCATCGCCCGGCTGCAGCGACACTCCCTGCCGCGCGAGAGCCGCCTGCAGATCCGAGGCGGTGATCTCGTAGCCCGATGGCAGGATGTCTACGCCTTTCAGTGCCGCTACGTCGATCAGAACACCGCGGGTGAACAGCATGCCGATCTTGTCCACCCCGAGCTTGGTGAATCCGTTGCGCGTGGCGATTTCGTCGGTTTTGAAGCAGTTGTAGTGCAGCCCGTCGATGCCCTGGTGCGAGAACATGTCGAACTGCGTGCCGACCTGCCCGATCTCGCTGATCACCAGCTCCTCGTTGGTGATGCGCTTGTTGCTGCCCATGGGGCCGCCGGTGCGCTTGGTGTGGATGTCGAAGCGGCGCGTCCCGAAGAACGGCATGTCCATCGACAGCACCTGACCGAGCTCGAACACCTCGCCGGTGCGGATCAACTGCGCAGCGCGCGCAACACGCTGCGGATTCATGTGGTTCGCCGCGCCACGCTCGTCGCCGGCACCCCATTTGGACGGGCAGCGCTGCTCGGGCGTCGGCGGCTGCCAGCTTTGCGCTGCCAGCGGCGTAGCGACAGCCGCCAGGGCAAAGGCGGCGATGGTTGCAATGGTTCTCATGGTTCCTCCCGTAAGGCTGGTTGGTGATCGGCAATGCGCCAGTAGTGTAGCGCCCCGGAGGCGAGCGGGCTCAGCTGAAGATGAGCCACTCGGGGCGCAGCGACGTCAGCGCACCGATCGCCACCAACCGCACGCCGCCGCTCGGGAACTAAATAGCAGCCAGCCCGTGCCGATTGATCTCGGTCAAGGGCTCCGGGAGGCGTCCCGCCAGCCGTGCAGCATCCATGTGTACCCGAAGACCTGTACGGCCAGAAAAGCTGCGAACGCCGCGCGAAAGCCGTCAGGGTGATAGTGACCGACGGAGGCCGGCCAACGCTCGATGATCGCGCCGAAGCCCCATTGCGCCAGAAAGGCCCAGGTGAAGACCAATGCGTTGAGCGCTGTGATCACCCGACCGGCCTGAGCGGCAGGGAAGCGGCGGGAGAGGATCGCATAGACCAGACTGCTGGCGGTGCCGAACACCCCGAACGCGGTCCACAGCAGTGCAGGCGCACCGCTCCAGCCCAGCGCCAGCAGCAGCTGCACGCCAAGGAACGCGCCCATCCCGGCAGCCATCACACGGGAGCTCGACACGCCGTGGCGCGCGAGCCGAGCCGCCAGATTTCCCCAGAGCAGGAAGCCCGCCATTGTCGCCAGCGCCATCGCGAGCAGGTGCGCCGCGGCAGCATCCCGCGACAGCCCCGCGACGTCGCGCAGCCACGGGCCGGCCCACAGCCCCTGGATCGCCATATTGGTCGCCTGCACGGTTGTCGAGGCGATGGCGATATCCCAGAACGCACGTTTGCGGAATACTTCGCCGAGGCCGCGCAGCTGGTCGCTGAATGGCTCGACGTCAGTGGCGGGTGCGTGCTCGGGCACGACCCGTGCGATCACCACTGCAGCGGCGAGCGTGAGCATTCCGAGCAGCAGGAACACGATGCGCCAGTCCGTGATCTTGAGGGCGAGCTCCACTGGAACCGTTGCGGTGACCATGCCGATCCCGCCCGCGAAAAACATCCAGCCGTTCATGGCCGGCAGGCGCTGCGCCGGGAACCAGAGAACGTTGGCCTTGATCCCGGACATCAGACAGCCGGAGACCCCAAGCCCGATGAGCGCGCGACCGAGCGCCAGGGTGGAAGCATCGCCGGCTGCGGCGAACAGGAAGGCGCCGGCGGCCGCCACCAAGAGCAACGCGGCATCGGTACGGCGCGGTCCGAAGCGGTCGAGCAGCAGCCCGAGCGGCAGCTGGAACGCGGCGAAGGTCAGGAAGTAGGCGCTGGTGAGCAGCCCGAGTTGCGCGGGCGATAGCGCGAAGCGGGCGACCAGGTCCGGGGCGATGACCGCGTTGACCGTGCGGTACAGGTACGACAGGACATACGCGAACGCGAAGGGCAGCAGCACCCGTCGGACTAGCGGCTGGGCCGCTGCTGTCATCGCGCAGTGCGGTTCTGGCTGAGGGCGAGGCTCAGAAGGAAGCTGAACACCGAGATGAACAGGCCGACCCCGACAGCCGGCCAGAAGCCGGCCACGTGAAAGCCGGGCACAACCCAGGCGACCAGCAGGAGGATCAGCGCGTTGATCACGAGCAGGAACAGCCCCAGGGTCAGGACGGTCACCGGAAGCGTCAGGATGATCAGGATCGGCTTGAGCACGGCATGTGCTATGCCGAACAGCAGCGCAGAGAGGACCAGCGTGCCAATGGAGTCGAACCGCACACTGTTGCTGAACAGCGAGCTCGCGACCCACAGCAGCAGCACGTTCAGGCCCCAGAGCACAAAGAAACGCAACAGTTGTACGCCCATGGACTGTGAGTTTAGCAGCCTGTTGAAGAAGTGGCCTCGCGAGCGCCCACGGGCCTTTCGCGGGGCACACACGCGCAGCGACGCTTTGATTGAGCGTAACCAGCCATTGGTTCAACGGCCAGATTTGAGTGCCCAATTGCATATCTCAGTACCCTGTTAGCATTCCCGATTGACACGACCCAGGCATGGCATGAGCAATCACTCCGCTTCACCCCGGCGCAAGCCTCGCGTCGGCCTCGCACTGGGCGGCGGCGCGGCGCGCGGCTGGGCGCACGTGGGCGTTCTGCGCGCGCTGGAAGAAGCCGGCCTGCACATCGACCTGTTATGCGGCACCTCCATCGGTGCGCTGGTAGGCGCCGCGTACGCTGCTGGCGAGCTCGAGCGCTTCGAACAATGGGTGCTCGGCATGGGTGTGGCCGAGGTGGTCGGCTTTCTCGACTTCACGCTTTCAGGCGGATTGGTGAAGGGCGAGCGCCTGGTCGAGTTCCTCCGCCGCAGCATCACGCATCGCCCCATCGAGGAGCTGTTCCGGCCTTTCGCAGCGGTCGCCACCGTGCTAGCAACGGGCGCCGAAGCGTGGCTGAGAGACGGGTCCACGGTGGACGCAGTGCGCGCCTCATGCAGGTGCGCATCACGCGCAGCCGCATGGCTGGCGACCCGCCCGAGGTGCTGATCGCGCCGCGCCTCGCCCACCTCTCCCTGCTCGACTTCCACCGCGGGCGAGAAGCGATCGAGGAAGGCAAGCGCGCCGTCGCCGGCGTTCTGCCGGAGCTGCGGGACCGGGGCCTCATCGCGCGATGAGCAGCGGCCAGCATACGCTGCCGCGCTCGACCTGGCTGCTGCTGGTTGGCCTCACGTTCGGCTGGGGCCTGAACTGGCCGATCATGAAAATCGCGCTGGCGCACATGCCGGTGTGGAGCTTCCGCAGCGTGTGCGTGATCGGAGGCGCAGCAGGCATGTTTCTCATCGCCTGGGCCGGCCGGCGCAACCTCGTCCCGCCACCCGCTCACTGGGGCCGGCTTGCTGGCACCTCCGTGTTCAACGTCGCACTGTGGAACCTGTGCATCGCCTACGGGCTGACGTATTTGCCTGCCGGACGCAGCGTGATCCTGGCCTACACCATGCCGCTGTGGGTGGTGCTGCTGTCGCGCCTGCTTCTGAGCGAGCCGCTCACGCGCCGCCGACTGACCGGGGTCGCGCTGGGGCTGATTGCGATGGGCCTGCTGATCGGCAGCGAGATGGCCGTGCTGCGCGCAACACCGGTCGGCGCTGCACTGGTGGTGGCGGCCGCACTGTCCTGGGCGGTCGGCACCGTGCTCATCAAGCGCTTTCCGACGGATCTGCCCACTACGTCATTCACCGCCTGGCAACTGCTGATCGGCGGGGCGCCCATCGCAATCGGCGCGCTGGTGCTGGAGCAGGCGCGCTGGCAGCCGATACCCTGGCCGGCCGCGTTTGCGATTGTGTACAACATCGTCGTGGCCTTCGTGTTCTGCTACTGGGCCTGGTACAAGATCGTCAGCCGCACCTCCGCTGGCGTGTCCGCGCTCGGCTCTCTGATGATCCCGGTGGTCGGCGTGTTCAGCAGCATGCTCCTGCTGGGCGAGCGTCCCTCCTGGCAGGAGTATGCCGCCCTGGTTCTGGTGATTGCTGCCATCGCGACGGTGGTGATGCCAACGCGGAAAGCGAGGACGAAGGACTGAGGACTCAGAGGGCAAAGCCGGAAGTCCTTTCTACGTCCTCCGTCGTCCGCCCTTCGCCCTTCGCCCGTCATGCTTCGCACTTCGTCCTGCCTGGCCCCACCGGGGCCACGCCCCGGCACATCCCTTGCTGATACTCCCGCTGCAGGCCTAAGGTCCGGCGAAAACTCGCCGCAATCAACAGGTAACAGCCTGTTACGCAGGTCCTGCACGAACAAAAACAGGGAGTCACGCACCCATGCTGCGACCGAAGTTCATGCTCGGCACACTTGCCGCCGCCTTGCTGGTGGCCGCGGCCGGTCCTGTTCACGCCGATATTTACCGCTACGTGGACGAGAACGGCAAGGTGCATTTCACCAACGTGCCCCAGGATAGCCGCTACCGGCTTTTCATTGCGACGAACAAGGAGCCGGACGCGGTCACCTCGAGCTTCCACAACCGCTACCGACCGTATCCCAGGACGGACCGCAAGAAGTACCACGCGCACATCATGGCGGCCGCCCGCGCGTTCTCGCTGGAGCCCGCGCTGATCCATGCCGTCATCTCGGCAGAATCCGGCTACAACCCGCTAGCTCGATCGGCCAAGGGTGCGAAAGGCCTGATGCAGCTCATGCCCGGCACCGCCAAGCGCTACGGTGTGGACAACCCGCTTGACCCCGAGCAGAACATCCACGGCGGCGCCGCCTACCTGAGCTACCTCCTCAAGCTGTTCGGCAACGATCTCAACCTTGCGCTGGCCGCCTACAACGCCGGCGAGGGCACCGTCATGGAGTACGGGAACCGGATTCCCCCGTATCAGGAAACCAAGCAGTACGTGCCGAAGGTGCTGTCGTACTACAAGAAGTACAAGACGATGATGTAGCCGCTCCGGCGTGGTTCAGGCAAGGAGCAAGAAAGCCGGAACCACGCTGGACACGGAGGAGAATAGGCTTGGCGAGCGGTGGAATTAATGGGTTGAAGTACTAGCCCCGTTCCTGCCCCATCTGCACCACCGGCTGCGGAGCGCCTTCGCCCACCAGCACCGTCATCAGATTGGTCACCAGCGCCACTTTCTGCGCCGGGGTGAAGGTGGCGAGGCTCTTCTCGTTGATGTCGATCAGCGCCATCTCGACCATGCCGACTGCGCCTTCCACCAGCTTGCGGCGCGCCGAAATCACAGCTTCGGCCTGCTGCCGGCGCAGCATGACCTGGGCGATCTCAGGGGCGTAAGCCAGATGCGCAATGCGCGCCTCGTCGATTGCGATCCCGGCCACCTCCACGTGGCCCTGGATCGCCTGGCGCAGGGTTTCCGAGATCCGCTCGGCGTCGCTGCGCAGCGTGCGCACACGCCCGCCTAGGAGAGTGTCGTCGGCGTGATCGTAGGCATGCCGGCTTGCCACCTCACGCAGCGCGGATTCGCACTGCAGGCGCACGTACTCGGCGAAATCCTCGACCTCGAAGGCGGCGCGTGCAGTGTCCTGCACGCGCCAGACCACTATGGCGGCAATCTCGATCGGGCTGCCTCTGCCGTCGTTGACCTTCAGGGTCGGGGTAGTCAGGTTATGGGCACGCAGCGACATGCGCAGCCGCGCGTACATCGGGTTGCCCCAGTGGAATCCGCTATGGCGTGCCGTCCCGGCGTAACTGCCGAGGAACACCATCACGGCAGCCTCGTTGGGCTGGAGCGTGAAAAAACCGCGCAGGCAAAACGAGCCGGTCGCGAGCAGGCCGATGCCCACACCCATGGCAGCCGGCGCGGGCGGGGTGAAGCTGGCCCAGACGAAATACGCACCGAAGGCGAGCAGCGCGAGAACGCACAGCAGCGCGATCCACCCACTGACCGTCCTGGCTTCCGTTTCCATCGCCTGATACTGCCCGCCCATCATCCTTCCACTCTGCGTTTCGCGCTCTGTGCGCGTGCTGCATGCCGCAAAAGCAAGAGCGAAGCCAGCAGATGTTACGTTGACAGATGTCTCACACGCGCCGTTGATGCAGATTTCACGAACCCCCCAAGGCAAAGCGCTCACCGCCAAGGACGCAAAGGACGCCAAGGAAGACACAGAGCAAGCTCGAAGGCACATGCAATAGAACGCGTCGTAGTGCGGCGCGATGGACCCGCCGATGGTGGCCTGCAGATCGCTGTTCGGTTCGTCCGGTCTGCCGTCGCCGTCCTTGGCGTCCTTGGCGTCCTTGGCGTTGAGAGTTGTTCTAAGGTAGTGGCCCGAGCCAATCAGCATAGCGCCGCGCACAGGCGAGCCCGAACGCATCGGGGGCGAGACCGGGCGCGCGATCGTGCACATCGTTCAACCCCAGCCGCCAGGCGGCGATGCGCTTGCCGTAGCAGACCAGCGTGTCGAGGGACTGCATGACGAACACCATCACCGGCAGCACTTCGCGGTAGATGCGCTCGGCGGCGTCTTCGTCGCCGGCCCGCATGCGCTCGAATATCCGGACTTGGAAGTCGAAGGTATCGGTGGCCGGAATCATCCCCGCGCAACCCGCGCGCAGATTGTCTGGGAGCTCGAGTCCGCCGCGCCCGTTGAACACCCCCAGCGCACCGGCCAGTGCCTCGATGCTGCGGCGAATCGTGAGCGCCGGGCCCTCGCCCTTGAGCAGCACGAAGTTCGGGCGGGCACGCGCCAGCCGCAGCAGGGAGTCGTCCGACAGCCCGACGCCGATGTACTCCGGAGCGTTCTGGATCGCGACCGGCAGTTGCACCCGCTCCATCACACGCGCGAAGAACTCTGCGTAGTGGGATTCGGGCAGCCCGCGCTCGGGTGGGGGTTGCAGGATGACCCAGCCCGCACCGGATGCACGGGCGTGCTCGGCAAGCACCACCTGCTCGTCGATGCTGGCACCGGCAACCGTGACGGCAACCGGAACCCGCTTCGCCACATCCTCGGTCACCCAATCGACCAGGGTGCGGCGCTCGCTGCCGGAGAGCTTGTTGACCTCGGTACCCAGGCCGAGCACGGCTATCCCATGTGCGCCGCCGCCGATGCAGCCCTCGACCTGGCGCCGCATGGCGGCGCGATCTAGGCTACCGTCGCGCGCGAAGAACGCATACTGCATGGGGTAGATGCCGGAAAAAGCCCGCCACTGTGCGCTCATCGGCCCTCCCTGCTCGGACAGCTCCGGCGGCTGTCACTTCGGGTAACATCGGGGGGCGCCGGAGGGCAATCGACAAGACGATCGAGGACATCGGAATGCATGTGGCTAGCTTCCTTAAACTGATGCGGGTCGCGGCCGGCCTCGCTTGCCTCATGGCAGGCGGCGTCGCGCTGGGCGCGGACGCTGCCCTGACGCCGGAGGAGATCATCGCGGCGCTGCGCAAACCCAGCTCCAGCACCGGCAACATCGCCGACGCGGTCGAGGAAGCGACCGGCGCACGCGGCTTCATGTATCACGACATGAAGCCCATTTTCAAGGCCAAGATCGTCGGACGCGCCGCCACGGCGCTGCTGCGCCCGGTGCTCAAGCACGACCAGCGCAAGTATCCCAACTACGCCCTGCAGATCCTGGACGAGGCCGAGCCCGGCAGCGTGCTGGTGTACGTTCTCGACAACGGGCTGGAGATCGCCGGCATGGGCAACCTCATGGCGACGACGGCCAAGGTGCGCGGGCTGGAGGGGGCGGTGATCGACGGCGCGGCCCGGGACGTGGAGGAGGTCACCCGCATCGGGTTTCCGATCTACAGCCGGGCAATTAGCCCGGCCACCTCGGTCGGGCGGTATGTCAGCGTGGCCAAGCAGGTCCCGGTCGTGTGCGCCGGGGTCCCGGTCAAGCCCGGGGACTACATCGTCGGCGACTCGGACGGCGTGGTGGTGGTGCCCCAGGAAGCGGCTGCGCAGGTCGTGGAACTCATCAGCCGGTACGACGACAAAGAGAGCAAGATGATCCCGATCATCGAGCGCGAGAAGTCGATGCTGAGGGCGCTCGAGCTCTACAACCGCTACTAGCTCAACCTCCTCCACCTCTAGAGCGGGGGGTAAGCTTCACTAAGGAGGCAGCATGGCAGAGCGACGCCACCTTCTCCGCGCGCTAGGCGCGACGGCCGCCCTGGCGTTGACCAGCCCCCTGGCCCGCGCCGCCCAGCTCCTGGCCACCCCGTATCAGGGCAAGGGCCCGTTCTATCCCCTCGAGCTGCCGCTGGACCAGGACAACGACCTGACCCGGGTGGCGGGCCGCAGCGGCCGGGCAAAGGGCAGCATCGTCGACGTCAGCGGGCGCTTGCTCGACGAGACTGGCCGGCCGCTCGCCGGCGTCCAGATCGAGATCTGGCAGGTCAACGCCTACGGCCGCTACCATCACCAGTACGACGATCAGGACAAGCCCTGGGACCCTGACTTCCAGGGCTTTGGGCGCACCACCACCGATGCCGCAGGCGCCTACCGCTTCCGCACCGTCCGGCCGGTCGCCTATCCGGGCCGGGCGCCGCACATCCACTTCGCACTCAGCGACAGACGCTTTTCAACGTTCTATACTCAGATGTACTTGGCCGGCGCCCCGGAGAACGAGGGGGACTTCCTGCTCAGCCGTGTGCGGGACGCCAGGGCACGCAACAGCCTCATCGTGAACCTGGAGCGCTCCGCGGTGGAGGGCTCCGAGCTGGTGGGCCGCTTCGACATCGTGCTGGGCGAGACTGTCCTCTCGCGCACACCCTGACGCAGCGGATGCTTCGACTCAACCTGAAAGGAGGAGCAAGCGATGGAGGACGCAGTGATGGAACTCACGGAGGAGGAAATCGAAGCGGTCAAGGAGCGCATCGCCCAGCTCAAAGTGGAGCACCGTGACCTGGACGATGTGATATGCCGCCTCCTCGACGACCCGCGGCACGACGAGCTGCAGATGCGACGCCTCAAGCGCCGCAAGCTCCTGCTCAAAGACCAGATCGCGCTGCTCGAGCGTCAGCTGACCCCGGACATCCCCGCTTGAATTCCCTGGCTGCCGGCTCTCACTGCTGAGTGGGGACCGGCAGCTTGTAGTAGGTCTTCGCCACGAAGGCCGTGACGTTATCGATATCCTCCTCGCTCCACCGCAGCCCCGTGTTGGTCTGCCAGCGCGTCACCTGCGCCTTGATCTGGGCGTAGTCGTTGGCGATCCTCTCGCCGCGCTTGTAGGCGATCGAGTCGTGGCACATGTGGCAGTGGTTTTCGTGCAGCATGCGGCCGCGCTCGAGGTCGGCGGCGGTGGCGGCCGGCGCCGCGGTGCAGGCAGCGAGCGCCAGTAGTGAGTACAGCAAACGCATTTCGGTCCTCCTGGTTGATCTAGCTGGAATCGAGGCTAGCCGCGCATCCTGCCGCGTCGGTTGATCCACGTCAAAGGGGGCAGACCACTGCCCTGGCAACAATCCGGCTATCGTGAACCTCGGCCGGCGTGCCTGGTCTGATCCGGTGCCAGAAAGGCCAGGCGGCCGGCGAGCCCGCGCGGCCGTCAGGGCAGCTGAACCGATCATCTCCCGTACCGAGGAGCAGACTCGAAATGAAGCACATCAACACCCTTCCCTTCACCCGCCTCGGCCACGCCATCCCGAAAGCTGCGATGCTCGCTGCAGTGGTTGGCCTGCAGGCCGCTTGTGCCGGGGTCGGCCCGCAGCCGCCGCTGCCGATCTCCGAGGTGGTTTCGCTGAGCAAGGCCGGCAGCCCGACAGATCAGGTAATCTCCCAGCTGCGCTCCACCAGGACTGTGTATGCCCCGCGCGGCTCCGACTTCGGCAGACTGGCCGACCTGGGCGTGAAGCCCGAGGTGCTTGACTCCATCCAGTCCCGCTTCGTCGGTGATGTGGAGCTGCTCACCCGTTACTACGCTCTGGGGGAATCTCTCGGCGGCTGCAGCTACTGCTTCCCCCAGCCGTTGGAGCTGTCGAACCTCGCCTCGGGCGGCAACGGCATGGCGCCCAACCTGCCGACCGGAAGCTACACCGGCGGCGGGCGCCCGCCCGGGGTGCCGGACTGGGTCCCGGCTTCGCCCGGCACGGCCTACGAGGCAAGCGGCATCACCGTCGACGAGGTCGCCCAGCGCGCCAAGGAGGGCGTGCCAGCCGAAGACCTGGTCCGCCAGATAGAAACCGCGCGCCTCGATGGCGTAATCGCCCAGGGTGGTTTCACCTTCGGCACCAAGTCCTCAGTGGGCCTGTCGGGCTCCCAGCTGGCCGCGCTGCACCAGGAGGGCGTCCCTGATCCGGCGCTGGACGCGCTGCAGGCGAAGTACCTGGCCCAGTTCGTGGAGTATCAACGACTGCGCTATCAGAACTGGGGTAAGGGCCCTGCCTTCAACTGACCCCCCACTGCCTCTGCGGTTCAGCGGTAGTCGGGATAGCGCGCTAGTCGAAGCGGTCAGTGACCGCCCCCTTGCTGGCGGTCGACACGATCTTCGTATACTTGCCCAGCAGCCCGCGCTTATAGCGCGGCGCCGGCTGCTTCCATCCCGCCCGCCGCTTTGCCAGCTCCTCCTCCGAGACGTTAAGCTGGATCAGGCGCTTGTGCGCGTCGATGGTGATGGAATCGCCCTCCTGCACCAGCGCGATCGGCCCGCCGGAAAACGCTTCCGGGGCCACGTGCCCGACCACCATGCCCCAGGTGCCGCCGGAGAACCGCCCGTCCGTGATGAGCCCCACCGACTCGCCGAGGCCCTGGCCGATCAGCGCGGAGGTGGGGGCGAGCATCTCCTGCATGCCGGGGCCGCCTTTGGGCCCTTCATAGCGGATCACCACCACGTCGCCCGCCTTGATCTTGCCGGCCATGATCGCTTCCATGGTGTCGCCCTCGGAGTCGAACACGCGCGCCGGACCGGTGATCGATGGGTTCTTCAGCCCGGTGATCTTCGCCACGCAGCCTTCCGGGGAGAGGTTGCCCCGGAGGATGGCCAGGTGCCCCTGCTGGTACATGGGGTTGTCCCACTGCCGGATGACATCCTGGTCCTTGCGCGGCGCGTCGGGCACGTCCTTGAGCTCCTCGGCCATGGTCCGGCCGGTGATTGTCATGCAATCGCCGTGCAGCAACCCATGGTTGAGCAGCATCTTGAGCACCTGCGGCACGCCGCCGGCGCGGTGGAAGTCCACTGCGACATACTTGCCCGACGGCTTCAGGTCGCACAGCACGGGGACCTTCTGGCGGAGGCGCTCGAAGTCGTCGATGGTCCACTCCACCTCGGCTGCAGAGGCAATGGCCAGATAGTGCAGCACCGCGTTAGTGGAACCGCCGGTGGCCATGACCAGCGAGATCGCGTTCTCGATCGACTTCCGCGTGATGATGTCGCGCGGGCGGATGCCCTTCTTGATCGCGTTCACCAGCGTCCGCGCGGACTCAGAGGCGGAGTCGGCCTTCTCAGGGTCGGGCGAGGCCATCTGAGAGGACCCCAGCAGGCTCATGCCCAGCGCCTCGAAGGACGAGGACATCGTATTGGCCGTGTACATGCCCCCGCATGCGCCTACGCTGGGACAGGCGTTCTTCTCGATGCCGTCGAAGTCCTCCTTGGACATTTTGCCGGCGCTGAACGCACCCACCGCCTCGAACGGGCTGACGATGGTCAGCGCCTGCCCCTTCCAGTAACCGGGCTTGATGGTGCCGGCGTAGACGTAAATCCCCGGCACGTTCATGCGCGCCATGGCCATCATGCCGCCCGGCATGTTCTTGTCGCAGCCGCC
>DAIQQA010000179.1:0-5720 GCA_036787045.1 Burkholderiales bacterium
GCTTTACTGAGAAGCCGTCTCTGGTTGCCGCCCAGCAAATGATCGCCTCGGGCCGCTACTACTGGAACTCGGGCATGTTCTGCTTCCGCGCCGGGGTATTCCTGGACGAGTTAGCGCACCTCGCGCCCGATGTTCACGCCGGTGCGGCGCAGTGCTGGGAGGCCATTGCCGCGAAAGACGACCACGTGCACCTGAGCCAGGAGATCTTCTCGAAGATCCCCGATATTTCCGTGGACTACGCGGTGATGGAGAAGTCCGCTCACGTGGCGGTAGTGCCTGCCACTTTCGCCTGGAGTGATGTAGGTTCCTGGAAGGCGGTCAGCGAGCTGACACCACCGGATAGATCGGGCAACCGGACCCAGGGCGAGGCCTTGTTCGTGAACAGCCGCGACTGCTATGTGCAGAGCGATTCCCGGATGGTGGCGGCGGTTGGCGTAAACGGGCTGATGATCATCGATACGCCCGATGCGCTGCTGGTCGCGAGCCAGGACCACGTACAGGACGTGAAGAAGGTGGCGCAGCAGCTCAAGCTCGCTCAGCATCCAACCCACCTGTTGCACCGGACGGTGGTCCGCCCTTGGGGAACCTACACGGTGCTGGAGGAAGGCGCTGGATTCAAGATCAAGCGCATCGTCGTCAAGCCCAGCGCATCACTGAGCTTGCAGATGCATTACCACCGCAGTGAGCACTGGGTCGTGGTGTCCGGCACCGCCAAGGTAGTCAACGGCGAGCAGGAGCTGCTGGTGCGCACCAACGAGTCGACCTACATCCCCGCCGGCCACAAGCATCGCTTGGAAAACCCCGGCACCGTTGATCTGGTGATGATCGAGGTGCAGAGCGGCAGCTACCTGGGCGAAGACGACATCGTTCGCTTCGAGGATCGGTACGGCCGCGGCTAGTGCTGCGACACATCAATTCCACCTCTCACCACGAAGGCACGAAGACACGAAGAAAATCGGAGCGAGAGGCTATGCGGGCTTCTGGCGCTCCCCACCCCTGCCGTACGACGTTTCGCAACTGACGTATCCGTGTAGTTCCTGCATCGTCGTTCCCGCGGAAGTGGGAACCCAGGCTACTCGAGCACTTCTGGATCCCCGCCTGCGCGGGCGTGACGATTCATTCTGACGTTCCCTGGCCAGACCTCACAGCCGCCAGACCCTGACCCCGGCGGCCTCCAGCTCCTGCCTGTTGAAGCGCGACTTGACGTCGACGAAGCAGCCGCCCCTCCGCAGCATCGCGACGTAATCGCGCACCGGCCGTCGCAGGTAGTCCTGGTGCGTCACCGCCAGCACGACGGCATCCGCAACTGGAAGTGCGTCCCAATCCGTCAGCGTAAAACCATACTCCTCGTGGGCGTCAGCGGCATCCGCAACCGGGTCGTGCACGGCCACATCGACGCCATAGGTCTGCAGCTCGTGAATCACGTCGACGACGCGGGAGTTGCGCAGGTCGGGCACGTCCTCCTTGAAGGTCAGCCCCAGCACGTTGATCTTCGCGCCCTTGATGGGGCTGCCGCCAGCGATCATCTGCTTGACCGTCTGCTCGGCGATGAACTTGCCCATGCCGTCGTTGATGCGCCGGCCGGCGAGGATCACTTGCGGGTGATAGCCGATCATCTCGGCCTTGTACGTGAGGTAGTAGGGATCCACGCCAATGCAGTGCCCACCGACCAGCCCCGGGCGGAACGGCAGGAAGTTCCACTTGGTCCCAGCCGCCTCCAGTACCTCCAGGGTATCCAGTCCGAGCTTGTCGAAGATGATCGCCAGCTCGTTGATCAGTGCGATGTTGAGGTCGCGCTGGGTGTTCTCGATGACCTTCGCCGCTTCGGCCACACGAATCGAACTGGCGCGATGCACCCCTGCGGGCACGATCGCGCCATAGACCTCCGACAGGGCCTCCAGGGTCTTGGGCGTGTCTCCGGCCACGACCTTCGTTATCCTGGGAAGCGTGTGCTGTTTGTCCCCCGGGTTGATGCGCTCCGGGGAGTACCCCACGAAGAAGTCCTGCTTCCAGCGCTTGCCCGAATGACGTTCCAGCACCGGCACGCAGACCTCCTCCGTCGCGCCCGGGTACACGGTCGATTCGTAGCAGACGATGGCGCCGGGCTTGAGGTTCGGTGCGATGGCCTGGCTGGCAGCTACGAGCGGGCGGAAATCGGGCCTTCTCGCCTCATCGATGGGAGTGGGCACGGCAACCACGATGAGGTCGGCTCGCGCGAGCGCGCTGCTGTCCGCGGTGAATTCGATATGCCGGCTGGCGGCGAACTCCTCGCGCGAAACCTCGCCCGTCGGATCAAGCCCTTCGCGATAGCCAGCTACCTTGGCCTGGGATACGTCGTACCCGATTGTGGGGAAGCGCTTTCCGAACTCGATCGCCAGCGGCAGGCCCACATAGCCCAGACCGACGACTGCTACGTTCCAACTCTTGTCGCTCATCCGTCTACCTTAAGGAACTCATTGCTCGATGCGGTAATAGCTCCGATACCATTCGCAGAACCGTCGGATCCCTTCCTTCAGCGGCGTCCCCGGGGAGAAGCCGACAGCGCTGCGCAGGTCGTCCACATCTGCGAACGTGGCGCGCACGTCGCCGGGTTGCATCGGGAGCAGGTTTCTGACCGCCTTGCGGCCCAGGGTCTGTTCCAGGATCTCGATGAACTGCAGCAGGGGCACCGGTTGGTGGTTGCCGATGTTGTACAGCCGATACGGCGCCGTGCTGCGTGCGGGATCGGGGCGCGTCATGTCCGCTTGAGGGTCGCCGACCGGTATCGCCTCCAGCACCCGCACGACACCTTCCACGATATCGTCCACGTAGGTGAAGTCGCGCTCCATGTCGCCGTGGTTGAACACGTCGATAGGGCGCCCCTCGAGAATCGCGCGGGTGAACAGGAACGCGGACATGTCCGGCCGGCCCCAGGGGCCGTAGACCGTGAAGAAGCGCAACCCCGTGGTCGGCAAACCGAACAGGTGACTGTAGGTGTGCGCCATCATCTCGTTCGCCTTCTTGGTGGCGGCGTAGAGGCTGACGGGGTGGTCGGTGTGGTCGTGCTCGCTGAACGGGAGCTTTCGGTTGGCGCCGTAGACGCTGGAACTGCTGGCGAATACGAGGTGCTCGCAGCCGTGGTGTCGACAGCCTTCCAGAACGTTGAGAAAGCCGGTCACGTTGCTGTCGACATAGGCGTGCGGGTTCTCGAGCGAGTAGCGCACGCCTGCCTGCGCCGCCAGATGCACGACGCGGGGAAAGGCATGCTCGCGAAACAGCGCCTGCACTCCAGCTGCGTCCGCGATGTCCATCTTGCGGAACGCGAAACCGGCGTAAGGCCGCAGTCGTTCGAGGCGCGCGTGCTTCAGGGCGGGATCGTAGTAGTCGTTCAGGTTGTCGATTCCGACAACTTCGTGCCCCGCTTCCAGCAGCCTGTGCGCGACGTGCATGCCTATGAAGCCGGCGCAACCCGTGACCAGAATCTTCAAGACCTTCGGCTCCCAATCCTTCGGATGGCGGAGTTTCTCAGAACGCAGGGCTTTCCGGAAGCAGTGTGGCGGATTTTTAACGATTCCGGAGCTTCCGTGCCCTGTTCAGACTGCACATCCGGCTCGCGGGCAGATTGCCGGCAACAGACTGGGCTGCGGGGCCGTGCGCACCTCGCGCACGCAGCCGAGGATTATCTATGAAACAACGAGTTACTATTGGCGTTCTGTGCGTGTGCGATTGGTGCGGAGTTCGTGAGTGGTTCTGTAGCTACTGACCCGATCCCCGGGTCGCATGCTGCGAGAGCTTGCAGGCCGCGGGCCAGTAGAATGCCGCCACATGCGCATCCTGCTGGTCAAAACCTCGTCGCTGGGCGACGTGGTCCACAATCTCCCGGTCGCAAGCGACATCCATCACCACTTCCCCGACGCGCGCATCGACTGGGCAGTGGAGGAGAGCTTCGCCGAGATCCCACGCCTGCATCCGGCGGTGGCGAACGTCATCCCCGTCGCACCGCGCCGCTGGCGCAAGTCGCTGCTCGACCGCACAACTCGCGCGGAAATCGCCCGGCTGCGCGCCCGGTTGGCCGCGGGCGGCTATGATTTCGTCATCGATACCCAGGGTCTGATCAAGAGCGCGTTGATTGCGTGGCTGGCACCGGGACAGCGTGTCGGCCTGGACTGGGTCAGCTCGCGCGAGCCGCTCCGGCCCTTCTACCACCGCACCTGCCGCGTGCCCTGGGGTCAGCACGCGGTGGAGCGCAACCGCCAGCTGGCGGGGCTGGCCTTGGGTTATGCGCCGATACGACCGGCCGACTACGGAGTCGGCGCTCCGACTCTGACTCCCGTGCCGGACTGGGCCGCAGCATTGCCGGCCCGCGGCTATGCCGTGATGCTGCATGCCACCAGCGCTGCGGAGAAGCTCTGGCCAGAGCTCCAGTGGGTGAAGCTGGACGATCACCTGCACCACCGCGGGCTGAAATGCGTGCTGCCGTGGGGTAGCGACGCCGAGCATGAGCGCAGCAAGCACATCGCCTCGCTGGCGAAGGCCGGCTTCGTCCCGCCGAGGCTCAACCTCACCGAGGCGGCCTGGTTGCTGGGCAACGCGCAAATCGTGTTCGGCGTAGACACGGGGCTGTCGCACCTCGCTGCCGCCCTCGGCACCCCGACCATCGGCATCTACTGCGCTACAGATCCAGCGGCCACCGGGCTCTACGGCGCACCTCTCGCGCGCAACGTGGGGACAGTGGGCAAGCCGCCGTCGGTGGGCGAGGTAATCGCTGCCGAGCGAGAGGTGCTGGGTTCATGAGGCTGCTGTACACGCTGCTGCTGACGCTTGCCACCCCGCTGATCCTTCTGCGGTTGATCTGGCGGGCCCGCAAGCAGCCCGCCTACCTGCGCAATGTGGGCGAGCGCTTCGGCTTCTACACTCGGAGGCCGACTCACCCCCTGATCTGGCTGCATGCCGTGTCGGTCGGCGAGACGCGGGCAGCCGAGCCGTTGGTGAAAGCCCTGGAGGCAGCGCACCCGGACCACGAGATCCTGCTTACCCACATGACCCCGACCGGTCGCGAGACTGGCGAGCAGCTCTTCGGCAGCCGTGTCCTGCGCTGCTACGTGCCCTACGATATGCCTTGGTGTACGACGCGTTTCCTACGCCACTTCCGCCCGCGACTCGGCGTCCTGATGGAAACGGAGCTGTGGCCCAATTTGATCCACGCCAGCCGCGCCGCCGGCGTCCCGCTGTACCTGGTGAATGCGCGGATGTCGGAGCGGTCCGCGCGCGGCTACGCACGGTTGGCGAGCCTCACGGAAGGCGCCCTTTCTGCGCTGACCGCGATCGGTGCGCAGACCGAGGCCGACGCGCAGCGCCTGCGGGCGCTTGGGGCAAGCAAGGTGGTCGTCACGGGGAATCTGAAGTTCGACCGCGGGCCGCAGCCGCGAGATCTGGAGCTGGGCGCGCGCCTGCGCGCGCTGTTTGGTGGAGCGCCCTCGCCTGTTGCCGAGGGAGCGCAGACCACGGTAGTCGAGCATTCGGTGCTGTCACACCACCCCGTCGCTTCGCGCCACCCCTCCTCGGAGAGGAGGGGAGAAACAGCGCCCACCACCCCGGCCGCTGTGCGGCCACCCGAACCCTCGCCTCCTTCCGAAGGAGGGGTGACACCGCAGGCGACGGGGTGGGTCGGGCAGGCTCCCACCCGGGCCGCGCAGCGGCCACCCGAATCCTCCCCTCCTTCCCAAGGAGGGGTGGCGCCG
>DAIQQA010000179.1:5820-9541 GCA_036787045.1 Burkholderiales bacterium
GGACGCGGAGGGAAAGCCCAAACTACAAGTGCTCGTCGCGGAGACCTGGTAACGACGCGATCAACCGGGCGCAGGTCGCGATAGGGAAATTCGGTGTGGGACCACGGCGAACGCTTGTCCACTCGTCGTCAGTTTGTTGTCTTTTCCTCCGTGTCCACCGTGTCCTCCGTGGTTCCAGATTGAGGTCCTGCGCTTCAAGGGGTCGCGGCGAGCCCTCGCATGCGTCCCGCGACAGCGTCAGTTCGATGCCGTCGTCAGCAGACGGTTGACGTTCTCCAGGTCCTTCTCGGTAAGCTTGCCGACACTGGCTTTCAGTCGCAGCTGGCCGACGATGGTCACGTAATAGGCGCGCGCCAGGTTGCGCTGCGCATCGAACAGCAGGCTCTGGGCATTGAGCACGTCCACCTGCGTTCGCACACCCACTTCCTGACCGAGCTTGCTCGCCTCCACCGACAGCTTGTTGGACACGACCGCCTGCTCCAGGGCCTTGATCTCGGACAGCCCGGTATTCACCGCAATGAAGGCCTGGCGCACCGCCTGGGCCACCGTACGGCGGGCATTCTCCAGGTCCTGGTCGGCCTTGGTGCGATTGGAGATGGCCTCGCGCACGCGCGACGACAGCGCGCCTCCGCTGTAGAGCGGGACCGCGAACTGCAATCCGATCACGCCCTGGGTCGTCCCGATACCCGTGTTGAAGGTCGGGGAATCGCCCTGCTTGTTGTAGTTCGCAGACGCCACGGCATCCAGGGTCGGATGGTGCCCGTAACGTGCCTTGTCCACCTCCCTGGCCGCCAGCTCCAGATTGGCCTGGGCGATGCGCACCTGCTGGCTGCTGGCGTATGCCGCTTCGACCCACTGGTCCATGTCGTTGGGCTCAGGGGGGTTCAGGGTGACCCCGGCGGCCATCTTGTTGAGCGTGCCGGGCAGGCGTCCGATGATCTGCTGCAGCGCCCGCTTCTTGACCTCGATGTCGTTGCGGCTGGCGATCTCGCGCGCCACGATCAGATCGAACCGGGCCTGGGCGTCATACGTGTCGGTGATGGTGGCAGTGCCGACCTCGAAGTTGCGCTTGGCCTGGGCCAGTTGCTCGGCGGTAGCCGCCTTCTGGGCCTCCACCGTCAGCAACTCGTATTCGGCGAGCAGCACGTCGAAGTAGGCTTGCGACACCCGCAGCATCAGGTCCTGCCCCGCCTGGCTGAGCTGGGTCTCCGCCTGGCCGACCTGGATCTTGGCCTGCTCGTAGGTGACGTTGTTCTGGCGCCGGTAGATCGGCTGTGTGATGTTGACCCCCGCGCCGTAGCTGTCGTAGTTGACCGTCCCTCCGCTGAGGTTCGGTAGCGGATCGTCGTACTGCGTGTCCGTGCTGTTGTAGTTCGCGTTGGCCGTGAGGTTGAGGTTGGGCAGCAGCAGGGCCCGCCCTTGCACGATCTTCTCCTTGGCCGCCTGGTAGGAGGCACGCGCCGAGCCGTAGACCGCGTCCTGGGCCAGCCCGTCCCGGTAGACGCTCTGCAGGTCCTCCGCTGCGGCGGGGCCGGCTGCCAGCAGGGGGATGAGGCAGGCGATCAGCTTCACACGCATGGTGTTCACGTGGATCCTTTGAGGTTTTTCGCTGGTTAGCAGGAGCCGTGCCTGCCGAGCCGGTGGCCCGGACGGCGCGACCTCAGAATACGAACCGCTCCGGCTGTGGCACGTTGCGCAGCGGTGCAATGCAGGTCTCGAACAGCCCGGTCTCATTGTAAGCGCCTTCGGTCACGCAGGTCGTCAGGCGCGCAGTCATCGCCGGCGGATCGCCCACCACCGCTAGCAAGCGGCCGCCGGGCGCAAGCTGGCCCCGCAACGGCACCGGCAGCAGCGGCACCGACCCCGTGAGCAGGATGGCGTCATAGGGCGCATGCCGCGTCCACCCCAGCGCAGCATCCCCGACCTCCAGTGTTACGTTTGCGATGCCGTGCGCGGCAAGCTTTGCCGCCGCGCTGGCGGACAGGTCCGGGTGGATCTCGACGCTGTAAACATGCCCGGCCAGCGCCGCCAGCAGCGCCGTCATGTGGCCGCTGCCTGTTCCCACCTCGAGCACCCGGTCGGTCTTCTTGAGTGTGAGCTCCTGCAGCAGTCGGGCCTCGAGCTTGGGCGCAAGCATCACCTCGCCGTGACCGATAGGGATCTCCATGTCCACAAAGGCCAGCGGCCGGTACTTCTCGGGAACGAACTCCTCCCGCTTGATGCCGAACAGCGCATCCAGCACCGTCTGATCCAGCACCTCCCAGGTGCGGATCTGACTTTCGATCATGTTGTAGCGCGCCTGCTCGACGTCCATGCGTTGTCCAAGCTCTTGACGGGAGTTGCAATTATTCCATATTTCGTTATGCTTGAACCACTCACGCAGGGGTCCTGCGTCGGGAATCAGAAGTCAGGGGAACAGGGGTCAGACAGCGGCACGCCGTCGGCGTAGCGCGTTTCATCCTCACCCCTGAAGCCCCGCCGCCGGTGAGAGATACCCTTCGAACCTGATGCGGGTCATGCCGCCGTAGGGAAGCGTCGCGAGTCCTGCGCTGCGCGCGCTCCTGCCTGCGGTCCCCATCTCCCAGGAGCGATCCCATGGTTGCCAATCCCAAGTTCCTCGCCGCCACGGCGCACGTCGACGAGGCCGCAGTACAGCCGCTGCCCAACTCGCGCAAGGTCTACATCGAAGGCTCGCGCCCCGACCTGCGCGTGCCCATGCGCGAGATCACACAGGCCGACACCCCTGCCTCGTTCGGCGCCGAGCGAAACCCGCCCGTTTTCGTCTACGACACTTCCGGCCCCTACACCGACCCGGCCGTGCGGATCGACATCCGCAACGGCCTGCCGGCGTTGCGTGCTCGCTGGATCGAGGAGCGCGCAGACAGCGAGGAGCTGCCGGGCCCGACGTCGCACTATGGAATCGAGCGACTGCACGATCCGAAGCTCGCGGAGATGCGGTTCAACCTCAAGCGCAGGCCCCGGCGCGCGCGCCCCGGCGCCAACGTCACCCAGATGCACTACGCGCGCCGCGGGATCGTCACACCGGAGATGGAGTTCATCGCCCTGCGCGAAAACTGCCGCCGCGAGGAGCTGGCCGCGGCGTGGGCGAACGCCAGTGGGCCGGAAGCCGCGCAGCGGCTGCTGGCGCAGCATCCGGGGCAGTCGTTCGGCGCCCGGCTCCCGCAGTCGATCACGCCCGAGTTCGTGCGTGACGAAGTGGCGCGGGGGCGCGCCATCATCCCCGCCAACATCAACCACCCGGAGGCCGAGCCGATGATCATCGGCCGCAACTTCCTGGTGAAGATCAACGCCAACATCGGCAACTCGGCGGTGACCTCGGGGATCGCCGAGGAAGTGGAGAAGATGACCTGGGCCATCCGCTGGGGCGCCGACACGGTCATGGACCTCTCCACCGGCAGGCACATCCACGAGACCCGCGAGTGGATCGTGCGCAACAGCCCGGTGCCCATCGGCACGGTGCCGATCTATCAGGCGCTGGAGAAGGTCGACGGCAAGGCGGAGGAGCTGACCTGGGAGATCTTCCGCGACACCCTGATCGAGCAAGCCGAGCAGGGGGTGGACTACTTCACCATCCACGCCGGCGTGCGGCTGCCCTTCATCCCGCTCACGGCCAAGCGCATGACCGGGATCGTGTCGCGCGGCGGCTCGATCCTGGCCAAGTGGTGCCTGGCGCATCATCGCGAGAGCTTCCTGTACACGC
>DAIQQA010000180.1:0-9497 GCA_036787045.1 Burkholderiales bacterium
GGATGCGCATGTCCTCCAGGCGCAGCGCCTTCAGCGGCTTGAAGCCGAACACGTTACCGATGATGGAGGCGGTGAGGTTGGCGATCGAGCCTTCCTCGAACAGATCGAGGTCGTAGGCGATATAGGCGAAGTACTGCTGCGGCGCGTTGGTGCCCGGCCCGGTGCCTGGCACCGGGTCGACGCGGTAGGCCTTCGCTCGGTACGAGTCGCACGCGGTGAGCCGATCGGTCCAGACCACTGTCCAGGTCGCCGTCGAGGACTCGCCCGCCACGGCAGCCGCCGCCTCCTCGGGGTCGACACCCTCCTGCGGGGTGATGCGGAACAGGGCCAGCACGTCGGTGTCCCTGGGCTCGTAGTCAGGAACCCAGTAACCCATCTGCTTGTACGGCATCACACCCGAGCGATAGCGCTCGCTCGCTTGTCGCAGTGCAACAGGTGCGGCGATCTCGTTCATCCTGTACTCCTCCGGTTCGTTTGCCGATCTGACATGACCCACTGTACAAGGCAGCGGTCATCAGGAAAAATCACTTCTTCTAGCGCTCAGCATAAGGAGGGCTTATAGATGCCCGGCATGCGCAACGTTACCCTGCGCCAGCTGCAGATATTCGTCGCGGCCGCGGACAGCCTGAGTTTCTCGCGTGCCTCGACGCAGTTGCATCTCACCCAGCCGGCGATCTCGATGCAGATCCGCCAGCTCGAGCACAGTGCGGGATTGCCACTGTTCGAGCGTCTGGGCAAGCGCCTGCACTTGACCCAGGCGGGCGAGGAGCTGCTGGGCTACGCACGCCAGGCGCTGCGCGCGCTGAAGGAGGCGGACGACGCATTCGCCGCATTAAGGGGCTTGCGTGGTGGCCTGCTGCGCATCGGCGTGGTGAGTACGGCCAAGTACTTCGCGCCGAAGCTTCTGGCACAGTTCGCGCGGAGCCACCCGGAAGTGGAGCTCAAGCTGGCGGTAAACAACCGCGAGGCGGTGGTGCGTCAGCTCGATCTGAACGAGATCGACATCGCCGTCATGGGCCAGCCGCCACGGCATCTGGACACCGTCGCTGTGGCGTTCGCGCGCCACCCGCTATCCATCATCGCAGCGCCCGACCATCCGCTCTCGCCCCGCAAGCGCATTGCCCTGCGCTTACTGGAGAGCGAGACCTTCCTGGTACGCGAGCCGGGCTCGGGCACGCGCTCGGCCATGGAGCACTACTTCCAGGACCAGGGCGTGCGCGTGCGCGTGGGCATGGAGATGAGCAGCAACGAGACGATCAAGCAGGCGGTGATGGCAGGCATGGGTGTGGCGTTCATCTCGGAGCACACCATCGGCCTGGAGCTGGCCGCCGGCCAGCTTTGCCTTCTGAAGGTGGAAGGGCTGCCGGTGCTGCGCCGCTGGTACGTGGTGCACCTGGAAGCCAAGCGCCTGTCGCCGGCGGCTGCAGCCTTCAAGAAGTTCATGCTCGACGAAGGCAGCGCACTGCTCAAGCAGTGGCCGCAGGGATAGTGCCAGCTCCCACCACCCCGCCTGCTGCGCAGGCACCCCTCCTCTGGCAGGAGGGGAGTGTCCTTGCCTCGCGCCTGTCTGCGAGGGGCGGGCGCGATCACCACAAGGGCGCGGGCGAACCCGCGCCGGTCAGCTTGAACAGTCCCCACGGTCCCCCGGTCTCCCGGCACAGGCCGTAGCGGAACGGTGCGGCCACCCGCCCGGGCGTGAGGAAGCGCAGGTCCTGGAACCACACGCAGGTCGAGGGGTTGCCGCGGTCGATGCGGTACAGCGCCGGCAGCTCGGCGAACCAGCGGTAGAAGCCGAACTGTCTCTGGCCCCATGCCTCCAGCGCGAGCGCCCGGTCGGCTTCGCTCAGACCGAAGCGGGCGGTCGCCTCCCATGCGGCGTTGGCGGGCGGAGCGAAGGACGCATGGATCCGCGCGATCAGGCCGGCATCGGGCACGGCGTTCGGCACGCGGTCGCGCCACAGGTTGATGTGGGCAAAGCGGTACTCCTCCTCGGACGACACGACTACAGTCCAGTTGCCCGGCAGCGGCGGGCGCGGCAGCGCGTCGACCTGCGCGCCGATCAGGCCGTTCGCCACGGCATAGCGTTCGCCGAACTCGATGGCCTGCTGGCGCAGCCACCCCTGCATCCCGACATAGGCGCACAGCACTACCAGCGCTGCCGTGGCCGGGATGCGGGACTTGCGCCACAGGAGCGAGGCGAACAGCCCTGCGAGGATGATGCCGGTGAAGACGAGGTCGATGATGAAGGTCGTGCCCAGCGCGAAGCGGGCGTCGGAGAACGGCGCCAGGAACATCGTGCCGAACGATGTGATCCAATCTCCGAGAATGTGGATGCCGACCCCCAGTCCGCACACCAGCACGTAGCCGCGCCAGGCCGGGAGCTTGCGGGTGGTCAACGCCATCAGCAACGCCAGCAGCACCGCCCAGACGGGCAGCAGCGGAAACGAATGCGTCACGCCGCGATGCAGGGTGAGATAGGTAAGCGGCGAGACCAGCGTCGTGAGGATGTCGGTGTCCGGAAACAGGGCAGCGACCGTCCCGGCCATCACGAGCTGACGGGTGGTGGGTGCGCCGGGTCGCGTCTGCGCCGGCGCGACGGCACGCGCGATGAGCGCGCCGCTGAGAGCGTGGGTGAGGGTGTCCATGAACCTACAGTAGAGCGGTTGAGCTCGGAGAGTGCGAAGCAGATCGGGGCCGTTTCTAGCCTGCAAACCGGTACCGCGAGTTGTTTCCCAGCGCAACGGAGCGTAGCTTGCAGGAAACGGGCGAGTTAGCCCGTACTCATTCTACCTGGCTGGTATTCACCCTTATTGGCGGACCCGATGCGTTATGAAGCTCAGCCGGCGAGCAGGCGGTAGACGTTTTCTCCTGAGGATAGCTGCAGCAGCACTGGCGCTCGAGGTGGCCCTAGCGCAGCAGGATGGCGTCCTTCGCTTCGACTGGTCGGCACCCGGGACGGACGGTCTGCCCGCCGGCTGGCGTCCGCTCACCTTCAAGGACATTCGCCAGCACACACGCTACGCCACCGTACGCGACGGTGAGACCTTTGTCATGAAAGCCGAGGCGAACGGTTCAGCCTCGGGCCTGATCCATCCGGTCGACGCCGACCCGCGCCGGACTGCGCTTCTGCGCTGGCGCTGGAAGGTGGAGAACCTGCTCAGCAAGGCCGACGTAACGCGCAAGCAGGGCGACGATTACCCCGCCCGCATCTACGTGGCTTTTGCCTACGACCCCGGGCGTGCCAGCCTGTCACAACGCATCAAGTACGAGGCGGCGCACCTGATCTATGGCGAATACCCGCCGCACTCTGGGCTGAACTACATCTGGGAGAGCAAGGCGCCTTTGGGCACCATCGTGCCCAATCCCTTCACCGACCGCGTGCGCATGATCGTGGTGGACAGCGGCCCTGCGCGCGTCGGCCAGTGGGTCGAGCACGAGCGCAACGTCCTTGAGGACTACAAGCAGGCCTTCGGCGAAGAACCACCCATGATCTCCGGTATCGCCATCATGACCGACGCTGACAACACGCAGGAGTCCGCGGTGGCCTACTATGGGGCGATAACGTTATCCCCCGCATCACATTGACCGCAACCAGACTCCTGCGTGTTGCGGCGGAGGCTAACTTGGCTGCACGAGCAGCCAAGTTAAGCGCGCTTCGCGAAGCGACCGCAGCCACAATACCGGGGAGGTAGCGACTGCCTATTACGGCGAAATCACTCTGAGCTCCCACTGACCCGTTCGGGGAACTTCCGGGCAGTGCGCGCCTTTACACGCCCACTCGGTAAAGCGTACACATACACTGCCTCGCAGCACGCCTAACTCGTTGAGCCGATGAGTGTCGCGCACAGGCACGGGCGTTGCGGCGAGTCCTGTCATGCGAAGGGGCACAACTTTCCGGAACGGGGCAAGACGCAGCTGCAGTCGCTACGCGTCATGCCGCCGGACACCGGATGGCCGTCGCCGGAGACCGGGCAGGAGGCCACACCAGGCCACCTGCCCGCCGGCCCGACCGGGCAGGAGTCGGCGCTGCCGGTTGCCGCTGCTTCCATACCGACCCACGCGCCAGCCACCGCCGGAGTCAGCCGCGCCGGGCAGCGGGGTTTCCATGCGGCTCGTCGCTGCGATCGGATCCGTCCGGGCGCCGTGCCGGCCAGAGCGGTGGATGATTCAGCTCTCGTAACCCGAAACGAAGGAGACACCTCATGAAAAAGCTCTTCACCACCCTTGGCGCTGGCATACTGGCTCTGTCGCTGGGCGGCTTCGCCTTCGCGGCGGAACAGTCGGGCGAACCGCAGCAGCGCGAGCAGGAGTATCAGGCTGCGCTGAAGAAATGCGAGTCGCTGCCCCAGGCCGAACAGCAGAAGTGCGTCGACGCGGCCAAGAAGAAATTCGGCCAGATGTAACGGCATCGCCGTACCAAGGGCAATGACCCAGGGCGGGCGCGCGAGCTCCCGCCCTGCAATTCCCAAAGCAATCGACCCGGTGCCCCGGCATATCGGGCCCCCGGGTTCCCTGGCGCCTGGGGGCCGCTTCGGCTGGATTCCGGTTCTGGCTCGAACCGAGGCGCTGCGCATCAGTGCTCCTGCACGGCACTCACCGAATAGGATGTGCGGCAGGTACGCTGCCACCTCACCCAGCTCTCGCCTCCGTCGGTGAGAGCCCGGATTCCCCGCTGGTAAAGCCTGGCGCTTGACCGTCGACCAAGCATGCTGGGCGGGCATGCCATCATCCTGTCGTCACCACGTCGCACGACCGTCGCGCGAGCGGTAGGCAGCCGGTCGGCCGTCGGGGCAGGGAGCGCAGTGCCTTCCGCTCGATGCGGCGGATGTGCGCAACGCGCCGCGTCGCGTAACAACCCTGCGACAAACCCCGGGCATCAACCCGCGCTTCCTGATAAATTCCGTATCAGCACGCCCGCCGCACGCCGAGGCAGGAAAGCAGCTCTGGCGGGGGCTTCTTTGGCCGCGTGCGCCGGAAAGTGGGGCCATGCTAGAAAAGCTGAAACACACCCTCGCACGGCGGAGGTCTTCAGGCGCGTCGACGCCGCGGCCACCAGCGCACCGTAGTCTGTTGTTCTGGCGAACCGTCCTCGGAATCGCGATCGTCCTCGTCCTGTTCACAGCGGTCGGGCTTTTCGTCGTGCCACCGGTGGCGAAGCACTATCTGGTCAAGGGACTGAGCGAGCTGCTCGAGCGCCAAGTCGCTATCGAGGACATCGACGTGAATCCCTTCAGCATGGTCGCCGTGGTGAACGGATTCAGCGTCAAGGAGCCCGGCGCCTCCGAAGTGTTCGCGAGCTTCAGTGAATTGAGGTTGAACCTCCAGGCCGAGTCGCTGTTTCGGCGCGCGCCGATCCTGCGCGAGGTGAAGCTCACCAATCCGTACGTGCACGTCGTACGCAATCCAGATGGGCGCAGCTACAACTTCTCCGACCTGATCGAGAAGTTCTCCAGGCCCAAGGCCTCTTCCAGCGAGGAGCCCGGCGAGGAGCCGCGCTTCTCGCTGAACAACGTGCAGATCGTCAACGGCCGCATCGAGATCGACGACCGCCGCGAGCATGCGCGCCACAGCGTGCACGACATCAACATCGCCATTCCCTTCCTGTCCAGCCTGCCCTACCGGGTCGAGGAGTACGTGCAGCCGGCGCTCTCGGCGCGCGTGAACGAGACGCCCTTCTCCCTGCAGGGCCGCACCAAGCCGTTCAAGGACACCCTCGAGACGTCGGTGGACATCCACATCGAGAGGCTCAACATCCCGCGCTACATGGAATACGTGCCGCTGGACCTCGCGTTCCGCGTGCCCTCCGGGCTGCTGGACAGCAAGCTGACGGTGTCCTTCGTGCGCTCCGAGAGCCGCCCGCCCGTGCTCCTGGTCAAAGGCAGCGTGGACTTGCACCAGTTCAGCCTCGCCGAGCTGGACGGCCAGCCCCTGCTGAACTTGCGGCGCATCGACGTGCCGGTGACCGCGATAGACGTGTTCGGCCGCAAGTACGAGTTCGGCACCATCGCGCTGCAGTCACCCGAGGTGTTCGTCCGGCGCGACCGCGACGGCGGCGTGAACTGGCTGGCGGTGGTGCCCCAGCGCGAGGGACCAGCCGGTCCCGCCGCGAGCCAGCCCGGCAAGCCGATCGAGCTGTCGGTGCCGGAGGTCAGGATCAGCGACGGACAGGTGCACGTGCAGGACCTGGTGCCGGACAGGGGCTTCAAGACCGACCTGTCAGGCATCGAGGCGACCGTGCGCGGGTTCGCCATGCCGCAGAGCGGGCCGGCGCAGGCCGAGGTTGCGTTCAGCACCGCCTTGGGCGAGCAGGTGAAGTACGCTGGCTCGCTGACGCTATCGCCGCTGGCCTCGGAGGGCGCCATCGAGGCAAACCACATCCGCCTCACCGACTATCAGCCCTACTACCAGGACTACATCCTCTACAAGGTCGAAGAGGGCGTCGCCCACCTCGCCACACGCTACGCCTTCACACAAACGGACCAGGGGCCGGACCTCAAGCTCACTGCCTTCAACTTGTCGCTGGCGTCGCTGCGCCTGCGCAAGCCCGGAGAAAACGAGGGCTTCCTGCGCGCCAAGGCGGCGCAGATCCGCGACGGCAGCGTGGACTTGCGCGCCCTGGTGCTCAACGTCGGCCAGTTCAGCACGCGCGAGGGCTTCCTCAACATCATCCGCGACCCGGACGGTGCGATCAATGTCACGCGCATCCTCCCGGCACCCAAGGAGGCTGCCACCGACGGCCGGCAGGGAACGCCCTGGCTGATCACGCTCAACCGCACCGACGCACAGAAATGGAAGATCGCGTTCACCGACCTGACTCCGCCGGAGCCGGTGCGCATCGTGGCCGAGGACGTGACGCTCAGGGCAGCCGAAGTGTCCAACCGGAAGGGCCGCAAAGGCCGCATCGACCTCTTCGCCAGGCTGAACCGGGCCGGCACGCTGGCGGTGAAGGGCCCGCTCGCGATCAACCCGGTGAGCGCCGATCTGAAGATCGACTTGAAGGATTTCGGCCTGGTCCCGCTGCAGCCCTACTTCGCCGACCAGGTCAGCGTCCTGATCACCAGTGCGGATCTTTCCGTCACCGGGGCCACCAGCTTCGCCGTACCGGCTGAGGGCAAGCCGGCCGTAAGCTTCGATGGCGAGGTCACGCTGACCAATTTCGCGTCGGTGGACAAGGCGAAGTCCGAGGACTTCCTGAAGTGGACCACCCTGTTCGCAGGCGGCGTCGCGTACCAGCACAATCCCATGCAGCTCGCAATCGAGCAGGTGGCTATGTCGGACTTCTACTCGCGCATCATCATCTATCCCGAGGGCCGGCTGAATCTGCAGAACATCCTCGCCAGGCCGCAGCAGGAGGCCACGCCGAGCCCAGCCCCGCAGCCGCAGAACCAGAGCCCCACCACACCGTCCGGACGAGGCGCCCCGGCACCCGTTGTGGCCGAGAAAGCCGCACCCGCGCCCGACACCGCACCGACGGCGCCGTCGACGGCCGCTGCTGCGCCACCGCCGATCCGCATCGGCAAGGTGACGCTGCAGGGCGGCGACGTGAACTTCACCGACCTGTTCATCAAGCCCAACTACTCGGCCAACCTCACCGAGATCGGCGGAGCGGTCACCGGGCTGTCTTCGCAGCTCGACACCGCCGCCGACGTCGATCTGCGCGGGCGCTTCGCCGGCAGCGCGCCGGTGCAGATCCACGGCAAGATCAACCCGCTGGTGCGCAACCTGTTCCTGGACCTCAAAGCCAGCGTGCGCGACATCGAGCTGGGCCCCTTCACGCCCTACTCCAGGAAATACGTGGGCTATGCCATCGAGAAGGGCAAGCTCACCTTCAACGTGGCCTACAGGATCGAGAACCGCAAGCTCACTGCCAGCAACCAGATAGTGCTCGACCAGCTCACCTTCGGCGGCAAGGTGGAAAGCCCGCAGGCCACCAAGCTGCCCGTCCTGCTGGCCGTGGCGCTGCTGAAGGACCGCAACGGTGTCATCGACGTCAACCTGCCGATCAGCGGCTCGCTGGACGATCCGAAGTTCAGCATCGGCGGATTGATCATCCGTGTCATCGTCAATCTCATCACCAAAGCGGTCACGGCCCCGTTCGCGCTGCTCGCCAATCTGGCTGGCGGTGGAGACGGCACGGAGCTATCCTACGTGCAGTTCGACCCCGGACGGGCCGTGCTCACCGCACGGGCGCAGGAGAAACTCGCCACGCTCGAGAGGGGCCTGGTCGACCGGCCGGGGCTGAAGCTCGACATCACCCCGCGCGTGGATCCGCCGACGGATCGCGAGGGCCTGCGGCGCTATCGCCTCGAGCAACAGGTCAAGGCGCAGAAGGTCCAGGACCTGGTCAAGCAGGGCGAGGCGGTGAAATCGGTCGACGACGTGAAGATCGAACCGCAGGAGTACGAGAAGTACCTGCGCCGTGCGTACCGGGAGGCCAAGTTCCCCAAGCCGCGCAACTTCATCGGCATGCAGAAGGATCTGCCGGTCGAGGAGATGGAGAAGCTGATGCTGACCAACACCACGGTGAGCGACGACGACTTGGTGCAACTGGCCAACCGGCGCGGCCAGGCGGTCAAGGAGGCGCTTACCCGCAGCGGCGAGGTGGCCGTGGAGCGTGTGTTCCTGGTCGCCCCTGAGCTCGCGGCCGACAAGCCGGACGCTCAGGTGAAGGGCGGCCATGCAGACCTCGCCCTCAAGTGAGCACCCCGGCCGCGCCCGGGCCGCCCGGCCCCTATAACCTCCCCTATAACCTTCGGTGTATACCGGGGCAGCCAGCCTTCTCCTACGCTGGGGGTCATCGCCCGCGGATCGAAAAGATGGGCATGTCCCTTTGCACTGAGGAGAGACTATGCTATCCGCTACGTTGCACTCCGCAGGCCCGCGTGAAACACGCGCCCTGTCCCAGTCGATTGTCCCCGGGATGACGCGCGCGTTCCTGCTCGTGACGCCGGCGGGTCTGTCCCGCGACTGGCTCACCGCCTGCATCCGCCGGCTGGACGAGCATTGCGAGGTCGCCTACGCCCTGCCCGGCGCCACCCGGCTCAGGTCGGGCCAGGACAGCGCGCCCAGCCTGGTCCTGATCGACCTGGACGCGCCGCGTATCGACCGCCTGGCCACAGTGCGCAGCTTTGCGACCCAGGTGCCAGACTCTCCGGTGGTGGTGCTGGGCAGCGCCACCGATGCGGACAGCATCGACGAGGTGCTCAGAGCCGGCGCCGTGGCCTACATCCCCCGCCTGTACACCGAGAGCCAGATGCTGTCGGTGCTGCGCCTGGCCCTGGAGGGTGCCGGACACCGGCCGCACTTCCCCGGCCAGCGCGCCTTTGCCCATGAGGAGGAGGCTGGCGCCGAGCCGGCTGCCAGTGCGGACAGCGCGGAACCCGAAGCGGCCGGCCGCAGCCGTCAGCTCACGCCCAAGCAGGTGGAGGTCCTGTCGCTCGCGGCCGACGGGCTGTCCAACAAGCAGATCGCTGCGCGTCTCAACATCACCGAGGGCA